>CAMDDR010000057.1:0-12025 GCA_945892995.1 Chitinophaga pinensis
GTTGCCCCTACTTGTTTAGCAAACGGAACTGCAACTATTAGTAATTTTGTTGCAGGGAGTACGTATAACTTCACTCCAAATGGTCCAACAGTAGATATAACAACTGGCGTTATTACTAACATGACTACTGGAACACCCTACACAGTAACTAGCTACAATGGATTTTGTACCTCTTTAGATTCAGCTCCATTTACAATAGAAATTCAATTGAGTACACCTGCAACTCCACTTATAGATACAACACCTGCAACTTGTTTGTCAGACGGAACAGCAACAGTAAGTAATCATGATAATACATTAAATTACACTTTCACACCCAGTGGTCCAACAGTAGATGCAAGCGGTGCTATTAGCAACATTACTGCTGGCATAGCATACACAGTAACAAGTTTTAATGGATCTTGTACCTCTTTAGATTCCGCACCATTTACAATAGATTTTCAATTAATTACTCCAGCAACACCACTTGTAGATACAACAGCAGCAACTTGTCTATTAGAGGGTACAGCAACCTTAAGTAATTACGATAACACACTTAACTACATATTTACACCAAGCGGTCCAACCTTAGATGTAACAACTGGTGTTATTACTAATATGGCTACTGGTTCACCTTACACAATAACTAGTAATAATGGTTTCTGTTCAATAGATTCATCACCGTTTACAATAGATATGCAATTAATTACACCAGCAGACCCTACTTTTGCAACATTAGCAGAAACTTGTTTATCAGACGAAATTGCAACGATAAGTAATTACGACAACACGCTAATTTATACATTCAATCCAAGCGGACCAACAATAGATGCAATTGGACTTATTAGCAATATTACTTCTGGAACTTCTTTCACCATAATAAGCACTAATGGGTTTTGTATATCAGCGTTAGTTCCCTTAACAGTACAGCCACTACTTGGGAATTTTAATGTTATAGTTGATACTACTATCTGCTCAAGTAACTTACCATTTTCAATGAACTCTTTAACTTTTAGTGCAGCTGGATCGCAAGTAGCAAGTTTAATCGCGGTAAACGGATGTGATAGTTTAGTAACCATAAATTTGACAGTTATTGCGAATGATAATTCTAACTTCTCTCAAATATCGCCTATTTGTTTTGGAGACCCCTTGGCTCTTCCAACAAGTTCATTAAATGGTTTTTCAGGAACTTGGAGTCCTGCAATAAACAATACTGACACAACAACCTACACCTTTACTCCAGGAATTGGTCAATGTGGTTATACTGCAACAATGACGATTATCGTATATCCTCAAGCTATAGTAACAATTACAGATACGTCAATTTGCACTGGTGGTACAGCAATACTAATTGCTACTGGAAGTCCAGCAGGTGGGGATTACTTTTGGTCAAATGCCAACCCGACATCTTCAATCACTGTTTCCCCAACTTTTTCAACTAGCTACTCCGTATTTTACACCTCTTTAAACAATTGTTTTGCCACAGCTACGCGTCTTCTAGCAGTTAACCCAATTCCAACAGTAACAGCTACAAGCGCGCTAATTTGTGATGGTGAAATTGCAACAATAGTAGCTACTGGCTTACCTACAGGTGGAACATATTTATGGTCTCCCTCAGGACAAGCAACTGCGAGTATAAATGTTTCACCAAGTTCAACAGCAAATTATTCTGTTGTATATTCTAGATTAGGCTGTGAAAGTCCGGCTGTTAATACCGTTGTCACAGTAAATCCAGTTCCAATTGTTACCTTGGCATCAGAGGTTATCTGTATTGGTGAAGACATTACAATGACAGCTCAAACAACTATTGCCGGTGGTGTATATGATTGGGGTAATGGAAATAGCAATGCAACACAAACATTTAGCCCACAAAGCGACACTACTCTTACGCTATCATACAGTGTAAATGGTTGTACAAGCCCAATAGAAACTGCGACAATAACTGTAAATCCATTGCCAATTTCAACATTCTCAGGTTCTCCGTTAACAGGGTGTATACCTTTGGAGGTAACCTTACTTGCAGATGATAATTCAAATACATCGTATTCTTGGTCAGCAAGTAATGGATTAACAGGAACAGGAGCACAAAGTAGCCTTACGTTCACAAGTGGTGGCGTTTATGATATTACAATGACAGCAGAGTTAAATGGTTGTTTCACAACTACAACATTGAATAATTATATTGAAGTAGATAATTATCCAATTGCATCTTTTGTGCCGTCATCAAACACATTTACTGAGCTCAGTCAATTATTAGAATTTACGAATAATAGTTCAGGTGCAGAAAGTTATAGTTGGGATTTTGGAGACGGAGCATATTCAACTGAGATAAATCCAGCATATTTTTTTACAGCTAATTTGAATGGACATGTCATCACATTAACGGCATATTCTCAATTTTTATGTGCAAACGTTGATTCTGTTGAGATTTTATTTAATAATGGCTTAGTTTATTATATTCCAAATACATTTACTCCAAATGGTGACGAGTTTAATCAAATATTTAAACCTATTTTTTCTAATAGTATTGATCCTTATAATTACTCTTTTTATATTTATAATCGCTGGGGGCATGTTATTTTTGAGACACACGATGTAGAAAAAGGCTGGGATGGATTATTTGGAGTAGATGGAATTCCTGTTCCTCAAGGTACTTATACATATAAGATTATTGTAAAGTTTACCGAAACGGATGAAAGAAAAGAATTTTTTGGACATGTAAATGTTGCGCGCTAAGAAGGTTAATTTAGATTAAAACATAGAATCATCTTTTTTCTAAATATATTTATGAAAACAAACTTGCATAAAGTGGTTGAATGCACCAAGAAATTAGATTTATTAATTTAATCTATTAAGTAAACTATAATCTATATTTTATCGTTTTTAGGAAATTACTATCTTGCTTATTAGTAATTCTATAAAAACATGAATAAAAGAAAATCCTAACATTAACGAATGCCCTCATCCTTTTTATCAAATTTATTATTAATGATTTTTCTCAATTTATTGATTAAACCATTAGCAATATTTGGAATAGATGCATCCGTGCAAAATGAAGTAGGATTCGATCAATATGGAACTTACTTTTCATTGCTAAACCTTTCATTAATTCTCAATATCTTACTTGATTTAGGCCTCAATAATTATACGACAAAACAAATAGCACAAAATCCTGAGCTTGCAAAAAGATACTTCGGGAAAGTATTTTCGTTTCGACTAATTCTTTTCATTGTTTATTACCTTATTCTTTTACTAATCGGAATACTAATTGGTTATTCGTATCACCAAATGTATCTTCTTTTCTTATTGGGAATAAATCAGTTTTTTATTATTTCTATTGCTTATTGTCGGAGTCATTTTGGAGGTTTCCACTTTTTTAAATTGGATGCGATTATTTCAGTGATGGATCGTTTTTTATTGATCTTGTTAGCTGGGACAATTCTTTTATTTCCAAAAGCAACATTTGTTATGACAATAGAATTATTTGTTTGGATACAACTGATTTGCTATGCTAGTACTTTAGTTATTGCACTTTTACTCTTACTAAAGCACATTGAAAAACCCTACTTTGAATGGAATATTAAGTTTAGTCTTTCCCTACTAAGAAAAAGCTATCCCTTCGCATTATTAATTATCTTAATGGTAATCTATACAAGAATTGACGGCGTAATGCTTGAACGAATTAATGGGCCATATCAAGCTGGGATATACGCCCAAGGATTTCGTTTACTCGATGCTTTGTATATGTTTGGAATGATCTTCGCTGGATTATTGTATCCTATGTTTTCAAGAAACTTGAAGAAATCTAAAGAATCTGTTAGTGATTTACTAACTACTTCAGCGAATTTATTAATGGGAGGAGCAATCGTAATTGTATTTGTAACTATTTACAATAGTTCTTATCTCTTATCGCTAATTTATACAGATTATCTTGTTGCAATTCCTGCATTTAATTGGTTAATGCTTAGTTTTCTTGCTATTTGTATGAATTTCATTTTTGGTACTTTATTGACGGCTAATGGAAGTCTAAAAATATTAAATTACTCCTCATTTATTGCGATTATTATAAATGTTGCATTAAATCTTTACCTTATTCCGACAAGAGGCGCAGAAGGCGCTGCATTTGCAACATTTATTACTCAAAGTTTTACAGCAGTTATTCAATTTGGGTATTGCATGAAATTATTTTCCATTAAAATAAATAAGCAACGAGTACTCTATTATCTTTTCTTAATTGGAGGCTTATATGTTTTTTCAGCTAGTTTTTTTAATAGCGGTTATTTTCTTTTTAAACAACTAACTCTTGGAATAGTGCTTCTTCTTCTATTATCATTTTTTCGAGTAAATGACTTAAAACAACTTGTGAAAAGCCAAGATTAATAAAATAAATCCCAAAAAAAGTAGTTTATAAAATAGCTTAATTAAAAGTTATAACTTCGCGCAGATTATATAAAGCATGGAAAATCTAAATTTAAACAAAGAAAGAAATAACCTAATTCAATTTATCTGGGCGCAGAGAAAGTCATTACTTATAATAACAGGCATTGTATTTGTTATTTCAACTATCGTTTCGCTGTTAATTACACCACTTTTTCTTTCTACTGCTATTGTTTTTCCAGCTGCTTCGAGCAACGTATCATTTTCTGACCAGCGAAATGTAAAAGCCGCAGCCATGGATTTTGGGGAAGAAGAGCAGGCTGAACAACTCGTTCAAATCCTTCAATCCTCTCGTATCCGTGATAAAATAGTTGCAAAGTTTAATCTATTAGCTCACTATGAAATAGATCCTAATGATGTAAATAAATACTATAAATTGAACAATGAATATACTAGTCACTTTGAATTTACAAGAACACGTTATGGTTCAATTCAAATTGATGTTTTAGATCGAAATGCTGAACTAGCTGCAAAAATGGCTAATTCAATTGTTGATTTAATTGATACAGTAAAAAATGATATGATAAGAGAGCGAACAAAGCCCGCATTTGATATCAATAAACGAAAAATGATGCAGATGCTTCACGACCGAGATTCAGTTTTGAATTTATTGGATAGCCTTTCAGGAATTGGAGTTGTTTCTTTAGCAGTTAGATCAAATTTATTTCAGGCATTGGTGGATTCAAAAAATTCTCAAGAAAAAATTACAATTAAAGAAAATTTGGCCTTGAATACTAAATATGGCTCACAATACGATGCATTAGAACATATGCGGAATGAAATGATTATAAAAATTGAAGATTTCAGAGTTTCTTACGAACAAGCAGAATCAGATGCAAATGCAAATTTCAATCATAAATTTGTAGTTGAAAAAGCAGTGAAAGCAGACAAGAAGGAAAAACCAAAAAGAATGATTATTGTCATAGTAGCTAGTCTCGGAGGATTTATCTTTGGTGTTTTATTCCTTTTAATCCGCCAACGTATTCAAGAACTTAAATTGCAGGCTTAGTGCTGATGCTTAAGAAAACTGCATTACTAGTTACATTAGCACTTTTACTAGCTATTCTGTTTTCCTATTTTATATGGAATGATCTTGCAGAACTAAGCTTATTTCCAATAGCTTTATTACTAATATATTTTGCTATTTTTCAAACAGAAAAACTATTTCTTTCGCTTGCTTTCTTTACACCATTTTCTATAAATATCGAGGAGTTTACAAAAAGCTTCGGTCTATTTATTCCTAGTGAGCCACTCCTTTTTGGACTAATGTTAATTTTATTATTCTTTCAATTTAGAACACCATTTGTAGATAAACAGATATGGAAACATCCGATAATAATTTCCGTGCTTGTTTTTATTAGCTGGATGTTTGTTACTGCAATAACAAGTTCTCATGTTCTTGTTTCGTTTAAATTTATTCTATCAAAGTTGTGGTTTATTATTCCTATCCTATTTTTTGGCAGCCATTTTTTTAAAAAAGAAACAAATAGAAACTGGTTTATACGGCTATTTATTATTGCTACCAGTTGTACGATTATTTACACATTGATTCACCATTCAACCTATGATTTTGGAGAAAAAGCAGGTCACTGGGTAATGTCTCCCTTTTTTAAAGACCATACGATTTATGGTGCAATAATAGCCATGATTATTCCTTTACTTTTAGCCTGGTATTTTTCAGAGAAACATGCGCCCTTAATTCAGATTTCATTAATTGGAATGATTATTATTGTGTTTTTTGGCTTATACTTTTCCTATACAAGAGCAGCATGGTTAAGTATAGCGATTGCTATAATTGTAGGACTTATAATACATTTTAAAGTTAACTTTAAAATACTACTTTTTCTTGCTACAGCAGCATGTATTTTTCTATTTTTTCAATGGGATACCATTCAAATGGAACTTGCGAGAAACACGCATGAACATACAACAGAAGCATTTGATGAAAGAATTCAAAGTGCAGCAAATGTCACTACAGATGCATCAAATCTAGAGCGAATTAATAGGTGGAATTGTGCGCTTTCTATGTTCCAACAGCGCCCAGTTTTTGGCTACGGTCCTGGAACTTATGCTTTCGAATATGCACCATTTCAAGAGGCGAAAAATCTAACTATTATATCAACAAATTTTGGGGATATGGGAAATGCACACAGTGAATATTTAGGTGCTTTAGCAGAAATGGGCTTGATTGGTTTATTACTATTTATAGCCATGGTTGCCGCTATTTTTTACTCTGCGATTCAACTTTATTACAATTGGCCAGCTGAGGATCACAAGACAAGAATTATAATTTTTGGAATGATTTTATCACTTATAACCTATTTTTCACATGCTTTCTTGAATAATTTTTTAGATACAGACAAAGCTGCAGTGCCTATTTGGGCAATGTGCTCTATTATTATTGTATTGGATTTAGAAAGAAGAAAAAGAATGCAATAATTACTTTGAAATCCAAAGAGAAGGATTCAAGCTTTGCGTTACTCCATTAATAACTTGATGAATTTCAAAGTGACAAATAGAAAGGTTGCCCTCTTGAATTAAAGAACCAATATTTTGTTTTGTAGCAACTTTTGCGCCTATTTTAACATACGTGTCTTTGATATTACTATATACAGAGCGATAGTTTCCGTGTTTCACTATAATTACTTTCCCAGCTCCTTGAATTGAAAAAATACTTGATACTTCACCTCCGAATACTGCTCTGACATTACTGCCAATAGAGCATGTAATATCAATTCCATTATTGTTAGTTATAACTCCATTTAATGTGGGATGCGGATTTTTGCCGTATTTTTCTGTTATACTCCCACTATTTACTGGCCAAGGTAAAAGTCCTTTGCTTAGTTGAAAGTTTTTACCTAATGCTATGGATTCTTTAGGTTCAGTATAAGTCGAAACGATTTTATTTTCAGTATTTTCTATACTCTTACTCTCTAGCTTTTCTTTTTTTATTTCAGTATTGACTATCGTTTTTTCTTCATTTGCTAGCTTTTCAATTTTTTCTTTCTCAGCTTTTTCTTTTTTTGCTCGTTCCTTTTTTGCAATTTCTTCTTGTTTCTTCTGTTCAACTAAGATTTCTAATTTTATTGCTTTTGCAATTTCCTGTTTTAAATTTTGTTTTTTCCTTTCAGCAACTTCTAATTGAGTAAATAAGTTCTTTTCCTCCTGCTTGAATTTATTAAAGGTCTGTTGTTTTACTCCCCTATCTATTTCAATAAGTTTTTTTTCCGTCTTTTTTTCTTCAATAATACTTAATTTTTCTTGTTTATTATTATTAATAGTTTGGATATCACTATAAATTACTTTTTGGTTTTGCTTAATAATTGCAACTTGCTTTTTTTGTATCTCTGCTAATTTCTTTAAATAACTATTTCGTTTATAAGCTTCGTTGTAATTTTGAGAAGAGAGTATAAACATTATGTTTCTGTGATTTCCTCTATGTTTGTATGAATAAAGCATCATTGAACGGAATTGAGTTTTTAAATTCGATATTCGTTCTTTAAGTCGATTAATCCGTTGTTTTTTCTCTATTATTTCTATTTCAGCAGCCCTTACTTGAATATCATAAATTCGAACAAGATCTTCTCTGCTTTTAATTTGATTATCGATTAAGCGAATTGCATTCAAAGAATTTTGTTGATTGCTTTTAACTTGTTTTAGTAGCTTCTTTGTATTTGATATTTTACTTTCAAGTTGTTGCTGTTCTTTTTTTAAGGATTTACTATTTGTTTGAGAAAAACCAAATTGAACGACAAAAAACAAAAAAAGGCTAATTACAAACTTCATATTTCTGAGGTATAACAAAATTTATTTCTAGATCTTCGTTTAATTCTAACTTTTCGTACTCCATATGAGCAATTAAATTATAACTGGGCCTGGAAAGTGAAATGATAATATCATAAGGTAAATTAAAGCCAGTAATAACTTGACGCTTGACATATTTAATTTCTATCTCTGTAGAGTCTAAGGTCCGAAATATTCTCGTTTGAGAAATGTCTTTTAAATCTTCAGTTAAAATATAATTCACCATTAATTCCCCCATTAAAAGACTGTCAATCGGTACATTTATAGTACTATCTATGTTAATCTTAGTTAATTGTTTATCAAATTGTTCTTTTTCAACAAAATATTTTTGATTAAATGCATCTGTTAGGGGTCTTCCTAAAAGGATGTTTTCTAAATTAAAATAATCTATTTCAATATTTAATAATTCTCTAAAACTATCCCACGAATTTTTTACAAAACATTTTTCTGGGATATTTAATATTTTCACTGAGTCTAATGATATTAAGGCATTAGCAATTGGAAATCCAGCTTTTGTTACTATTGCATTAAGTAAACTATCTCTTTCAATTTTTATAGAAGTTTTAAAACTTACATCGGTATAATTATCTTTGAATTCTATTTTTATTTTAGCATAAAATCTATTTGGTTTTAATGCAGAAAGACTATCGAGTGTTTTAGCTAAGGTTCTATCTTTTATTTTGTATTCGATAACAGGCGGAACAAATACCTCTAAATTTTTCTTAGCACAAGAACTTGCCAAAAGCACAAGGAAAAAGAAAATAAATAGCTTAATAAAGCGCTTCATAATATGTTTTAGTATTTATTTTCTGTTCTAAATATTTATTTTTTGAACCCAAGAATTTTGCTTTTAACCAAAAATCACTGGCTTTTGAAATATTGCCAAGAAAAAAATAAGTATCACCCAAATACTCATTGAGTACGGCATCATTTTCTAATAGTTTCAATGCGCGCAATAAAAAATCTAATGCTTCGGAGTATTTTTTTTCATAAAAAAGCACTCTACCTTTAACGCTTAGAGATTTTGCATCTCCACTATCCAAAAGAATTAAATTATCTAATATCTTATTTGCTTTTGAGAAATCTATTTGATTTCGAGCTAATTGTATTGAGAAAGCATGAACCATTGTAGAATTTCTTGGAGCTAATTGCAGCGACTTTTCAAATTTTTGACATCCAAGCTCTTTCTGTTTTAATCCAAAATAAGAAATGCCTAATTGACTGTTCATTTCGGCTTCTAAACTAAAATCATTCACTATGAAATCTAAACCTGCATTTAAACGCTCAATAGCCTTATCAAATAATGAAAGTTTGTTTGCAGCTAGTCCGCAGAAAAAATAGACCATAGGTTGAGTTGGAAAATAAGCAAGTGATTTTTCACTGTCTACGAATAATGAATCCCATTGCTCATTTTCATATTCTAAACTAATTATTTGAGTCCAAATTTGGTATAAGTTTGGGTCACAATTAACAGCATCTTTATAAGATTCAATTGCAATGAGTGGTTGATTGAGTTTAAAATAATGGTCTCCTTTAATAGCACGGGCTTTCGCTTCTTTTGGATATGTAATTGCTATAAAGTCAACTAATTCCGTAATTTCAATCACATTTATATTTTTTTCTTTTTGCAAGCGTGTTAAAATATCCATTCGTTGATCAATGTTTAAGCCATCTGCTTTTACAGCTTTCTTTAAATTAGCAAGTCCCTCATTAATTTCTCCATTATCCAATTGAATATCACCTAGTAACTTGAAGCCAAATCCATTAAAAGGATCTATATCGAGCAATTCTTTTAAGACTGAAACAACTTCAGAATAAGACCCAAAAGCCAAATAATAGTCAACCAATGAAGCCAATATAGAAGGCTCTCCTGGAAATGTTTTGTTCGCTAATATTAGAGAAGAAAGTGCGGTTTTATTGTCTTTTATCAGTAAAGAAAGATCAGCTTTTTGAAGTAAAATTTGTGGATCTAAGCCTATATTATATTCTAATTTATTTAATACGACAATTGCTTTTTTGATTTTATTAGCTTTTACCCAATTATCAACAGCTTGCTCATACAGAACTATATTTTGTAGGTCTTTTTTTATTAATTCTTCCAATAACACGGCTGCTTTTTTATACTCGCTTGTTGCACTGTAACTATTAGCTAATTCGAGTTTGTAATGTTTATTAGATGGATCAATTTTTAATGCCAACTTTATATGACTCAAAGCTAGTTTCAATTCATCTTTCCCAGAGTAAATTTGGTATAAAGCATAATGAACCGCATCGTCAATTGGATCTTCTTTTAGACAAGCGGTAAATTTTGAGATTGCTTGTGCTAATTCCCCATTCAATTTATGTCTTACTCCTGTATGAAAATTTGAAATATAAGAAGCAGAATGTGCGACTTGTGAAACTACTTTATCTGTTTGGCAGAGGAAAATAAAAAGAAATAAAATAAGTATTTGGGAGAATTTATTCATTAACTATAGAAAAATCCCCAAGACTGAGGTCGTTTGCTTTCCCATTGTAATTAACATGAGAGCCAATCATGGAATTAAAAATTACCGCATTTGTAATACTCGTATTCTCTTGAATATTTGAGTTTTTTAATATAGAGCTATTGATTTTTGTATTTGCTCCTACAGAAACATGAGGTCCGATAATTGAATTTTCAATACAGGCATTTTCTCCAATAAAACAGGGTGGAATAATCTGACTATTTGTAATTTTAGCTGAGGCATGAACAAGTGGTATATTTTTCTCAAAATCAAAATCTAGAACACGTTTATTTGTATGCACTGTTACTTCTTTATTTCCACAATCTAGCCATTCTGTGACTTCACCGGGTTTAAAAACACAACCAGAAAGTGTCATTCTTCTTAAAGCATCAGGAAGTTGATATTCTCCACTTTTCATGACCTTATTGTCAATCAAATAATCTAATTCTTTTTTTAATCTAGCTCCATCCTTAAAATAATAAATGCCAATCATGGCTAAATCTGAGACAAATTCTTGAGGTTTTTCAATAAAATTGACTATTTCACCTGCAGCATTTAATTTGACAACACCAAATGAACTTGGGTCTTCAATTTGCTTCACCCATAAAATCCCTTCGTCTGAAGGCGAAATCTTGAAATCTGCACGAAATAAGGTATCTGCAAAAGCAACAACAACCGGTCCTACTAATTTTTCAGCGGCACAGAGAACGGCATGTGCAGTTCCTAAAGGTTCTTTTTGGTAATAAATAGATCCCTTTGCGCCCAATTTTTCTGCTACTTGAAGTAATTCTTTCTCAACTTTATCCCCAAAATCACCAATTACAAATGCTATTTCATCAATTTTATCTGCACAAACTGCAGAAATATCCTCAACCAGTCGATGAACTATTGGCTTTCCGCCAACAGGAACTAAAGGTTTTGGCAAAGTCAAGGTATGCGGCCGCAATCGATTTCCTCTTCCTGCCATTGGTACTATTATATTCATTTTATTTATTTTAAACCAGTACTTCCAAATCCTCCACCTCCACGTTCTGAATCAGTTAAAACGGCAACTTCTGTAAATGATACATGCTCAACTTTACAAAAAACTAGCTGTGCAATTCTTTCTCCATCTTCAATACTTACCGCTAGGTTTGATAAATTCACTAAAATAACGCCGATTTCTCCTCGGTAGTCAGCATCAATTGTTCCAGGAGTATTTAATACACTTAATCCCTTCTTTAAAGCTAGGCCACTTCTCGGTCGGACTTGGCATTCCAAACCATTTTCCATTTCTAAATAGAGCCCTGTTTTTATCAAAACACGACCCAATGGTTCAA
>CAMDDR010000058.1:0-11722 GCA_945892995.1 Chitinophaga pinensis
ACAGTTTATTTCTGCTCAACAAGTCCAAGTTTTGGATTTGGACCATTATCTGATGATTCAGAAATTATAGAAGTTAAAAATCTATCTTGTAAACCTTGTGGATTACATGGATATAAATCTTGTCCGAAAGGACATTTTGAATGTGGCGATTTACTTTTAGAGGATTAGTAACTATTTCCCGCTGACCTCGATACTATTCCGCCAATCGAGTGATTGCCATGGGCGATTGTATCGAGAAGGGCGGAATCACTCGGTCAGCGGCGTTGTGTTTTAGTTTGCTAATACCTCTTTCACCAAATCCGCAGCTTCTTGCAAGAGAACAACAGAATGAACATTCAGTCCAGAATCTTCAATAATTTTTTTTGCTTCGATAGCATTTGTTCCTTGCAAACGAACAATAATTGGCACTGGAATTTCGCCAATATTCTTATATGCATCTACAATACCTTGTGCAACACGATCACAACGAACGATTCCCCCAAATATATTAATAAGAATTGCTTTTACGTTCGGGTCCTTTAAAATTATATGAAATGCCTTTTCAACACGTTCTGCATTTGCAGTTCCTCCAACATCTAAAAAATTTGCGGGATTTCCGCCGGAAAGTTTGATAATGTCCATAGTCGCCATCGCTAAACCTGCACCATTAACCATACAGCCAACATTTCCATCTAGTTTTACAAAATTTAATCCAACTTCATCTGCTTCTACTTCAGTAGGATCTTCCTCTGACTTATCGCGCATTGCCTCATAATCTGGATGACGAAATAAACCATTGCCATCAAGCGAAACTTTTGCATCAACGGCAATAATTTTATTGTCTGAAGTTTTAAAAAGTGGATTTATTTCAAACATCGAAGCATCAATTCCTTCATATGCTTTATACAAAGTAGGAATAAACTTTACCATCTGCTTGAAAGCTTCACCCGATAATCCTAAGTTAAATGCTATTTTTCTAGCTTGAAATCCTTGAATTCCAACGCGAGGGTCAATTAGTTCACGATAGATTTTTTCTGGAGTATTTTCTGCTACATGTTCAATATTCATTCCACCTTCAGTAGAATATACAATCACATTTTTACCTTTTTCACGGTCTAGAAGAACAGACATATAAAATTCTTCCACTTCTGATTCACCGGGATAATAGACATCTTGAGTAATTAATACTTTACTAACCAACTTTCCAACTCCGTTTGTTTGAAGAGTTTGAAGATGTCCACCTAAAATTCCCCTTACCTTCTCTTCCACTTGGTCTATTCCCTTTGCTAAGACAACACCATGCGAACCTGTTTCCTCAATTGTACCTTTTCCTCTTCCTCCAGCATGAATTTGGGCTTTAATTACGTACCAACTTGTTCCAGTTTTGGCTGTAAGTTCTTTTGCTGCTGCCAAAGCATCTTCAACACGCTCAATAACAATCCCTTCCTGAATGGCTACACCGTAACTTTTAAGTATTAATTTTCCCTGATATTCATGCAAATTCATAATTCAAATTTTGGAAAGTAAAAGTAAGATTTTCTTTTTAAGAAGTGAAGTAAGAGAAGAAATAAATCTATTCCATTCTATTTTTCCAAGACGAACTAATTTCCCGTGAAGAATATTCCAATACCTCTTGTTTTTTTAAATCGCTCCATATAGCATCAATTGAATGTGCCAAAGCTTCGGCCTCTTCTTGCATTGCGTATCGCATCACCTTTGGATCTTGAAAATAATGTTTAACAAAATTAGTATCAAAATTTCCACTCCTAAATGCAGGATGTTTCAAAACATATTTCCCAAAATCCAATGTTGTTTTCACACCAGATATTTGATAATTATCAATTGCTTCAATCGCTCTGTCCATTGCCTCTTCTCTATTTTTACCCCAAACAACAAGTTTAGCAATCATCGGATCGTAATAAATTGGAATTTCCATTCCTTCAAGAAATGCATCGTCTACACGAATATTTTTTCCTGCAGGAATTCGGTAGCGATTCAATGTTCCAATATCAGGCGCAAAACCATTCAAGGAATCTTCCGCATAAACCCTAACTTCGATTGCATGACCATTGATTTTAAGTTCATCTTGTAATTTTGGAAGTCGTTCCCCTCTAGCAACTAAAATTTGCCATTCTACTAAATCTAATCCAGTTATCATCTCAGTTACAGGATGTTCAACCTGAAGGCGCGTATTCATTTCCAAGAAGAAAAAATTTAATTCAGCATCTAAGAGAAATTCTACAGTTCCAGCACCTTCATAATTACATGCTTTACAAACCGCAACTGCGGCCTCACCCATTTGTTTTCTTAATTCTTCACTTAGAACAACACTTGGCGCTTCTTCAACAACCTTTTGATGTCTTCGTTGAATAGAACATTCTCTTTCAAAAAGATAGACAACATTTCCATGTTGATCTGCAAAAACTTGAATTTCAACATGACGAGGTTTATCTACAAATTTCTCTATAAAAACCGCATCATCTCCAAAAGAAGAAAGGGCTTCATTTTGAGCCATCGACATTTGTTCTTCAAATTCTGAAGTGCTATTTACTAGGCGCATTCCTTTTCCACCTCCTCCAGCAGAAGCTTTAATTAAAATTGGATAACCAATTTTTTCAGCAATTAATTTTGCCTCAGCGATATCTGAAATAGCAGTATCAACTCCAGGGACAAGAGGGACATTGAATTTCTTTACTGCTTGTTTAGCGCTTAATTTATCCCCCATAAGCTCCATTGATTCAGAAGAAGGGCCAATTAGTTTTATTCCTGCTAGTTTAACATTACGAGCAAAGCCTGCGTTTTCAGACAAAAATCCGTAGCCAGGATGAATGCCATCAACACCTAAATCCTTGCAATGCTTTAAAATTAAATCTTGTTGTAAATAACTTTCACTAGAAGGACTTTTACCAACATATACCGCTTCGTCAGCTTCCAAAACATGAGGGGCAGTTTTATCAGCATCAGAATAGATAGCTACACTTTTAATACCCATGATTTTGAGTGTACGAATTACGCGTCTTGCTATTTCCCCACGATTTGCAATTAATACCTTTTTCATTGTTAAAATTAATTGAATGAATTATTATTTTTATGTTCGAGTAAAAAAAACTACAAAGTTGGAAGCTTTTTTTTCACTTTTTTATTTTTAAAATGCTTTTTCTCTTTCTTTCTAAAAATATCTAGAAAGGCTTGAAATAATTCAAAATCTTTCCAAGAATTAAATTCCTCATGGTATGAAATACCTGCACCTTGCGTAAATGGACCTGAATTTTCATTTACTGAATTTGCATTTGATTGATTAAAAACATTTACACGAAAAGTACCTTTTTCGTTGATCAAATATTCAATATTTACATCACCAATAAGTGAACTCTGAGTAGAACTCTCATTTGTGCCACTCTCACCATCCGTTTTATTTTCTACTCCAAAACTTCCAGAGACAATTAAGCGGTCATTAAGTAACCCAGTTTTAACTCCGAGCTCAACAGAATTATCACCAGCAACCTTATCTGCTCCATAATCAACATTTAATTTATAGCTATCTGATAATTTACCAAGAGCTGCATTTATTTGAGATTCAACTAAATCAATTGCTGATGAACCATTAGCTGTAACTGTTCCTTTTAATGGTTGGAATTTTCGGACTAGCAAAAGAGAAAAAAACTGGCGATTTAACTCATCTTGTTCATTTGTTACCCTTCTAATCAAAGCTTTTCCTGTTTCGGGTGCTTTGGGAGCTGCGATATCAAATGTTATCGTTGGCTTTAATAGTTTATCAGAAAGATTTAAATAACAGAATACATCTTGGTTTAAAAGTGACTTATCAGCAGTTTCTGGACTTAACTCCAAAATAGAAATTTTCTTTAAATCTATTGATGTTTTAATATCAAGATTAGCATCAAGAACGTCTCCATTCCATGAAATTGAAGATCCTTCATCAATATTAAAGGGTTGATTAATGCCCATCATAACAAAATTATATTTACTTCCTTTTACAATGTTATAAGTTCCGTTCATTGTCAAATGATCCAACTGATCTAATTTCATATTTATTTCTCCAAAACCTTTTGCTGTAATTTCATCACCAGAGAATTCATCAAAAATCAATTTTAAATAGCTGTCTGGCGTTACTTTAAATTTCAAATCAAGATTGACGCCTGAAAAGTTAATTTTATCTTCAACGATTGCATTATTAATTCCTTTCTTAACAAATTGGATAAAATCTTCTGATTCTTCAATATCTGAAACACCATACATTGGAAAATTAATCAATGTACCTTTTTTTGTCTCTAAGTCAACAAGAATATCTAGTTTATTTGCAGTACCTGAAATATTTGCTGTGCCTTTTGCGTAAGCTTTCCCAAAATAAACATCACCATCTTTATAGTTTGTATTTAAAACCATAAATTGATTTAAAGGCAAAACTCTCAGAGGATTTAATATATCTCTTTTAGACAAATCATCCTCAAAATTTAAATTTAAATCAAAATTGAATCCAGTGAAATCTTTATGATAAATTGTGCCAACCATTGATGCAATATTCCCATCCTCATCTTTAAGCGGCAGATTATTTATCAAAAAACCATCCTCAACAACATCAATTTTTCCGTTAAATCTATATTTAACGCCCAACAACTCAACTTTAACAGATCCTTTATCAATAGAAAGTTCACCAGATAATTTTGGCTTATCTGCAGTGCCTTTTACAGTCAAAACACCCTTAAGTTTACCATTTAAATCTCTTGCTACAGTTGGATCAAGAAATGTATTTGCAAACTGAATATCTGTCTCATTAAATTTTAGGAGCAAATCAAGTTGATTTGTATTTATAAAATAAGCTCCTCCAAAATCTAAAGTAGGTTGATTTTTATATTCAAGTAAACCATTTAAAAGAATACTCTTTCGTAAATCACTCCAATCTGTTTGAATTAGAATATCTCCAACTTCTTTACCATCAAGAAAAAAATCTTTAAATGATGCATCGCCTAAGTACTTAAAATTTGAATATGGATTTGATATCATACCCCAACCAGAAAAGCTTCCCTTTAATTTTGAGGGTAAACTTAAAACTGAGCTTAATTCATCTAAATCTAATTGTTGGACATCCATTTTTAACTTATCAAAATCATTTTTAGACAAGCAACCATTGACCTTAATTAGTTGATCATTGCGAGACAATCTAAAATTTGTAATGTGTAAGTCATCAGAAGTTAATGAAATATCAGATTCTTTCTCTATCTGCCATCTTAGTCCATGAAGACAGAAAAAAGACGGTTTTAAGAGAAAATTTATATGAGTGTTATCTAAAAAAGTAGTTCGCCAAGCAATTTCTGAATAACCAGATGATTCAGGATCCCATGTCAAAGTTGAATTTAACATTCCTTTAATTCCTGAATTCACAAAATGCACATTATTTAATTTTAATGAATCATTAATTGACAGAGAATTTACTAAAAAATCCCCCTTAATTTCACGATTAGAAATAGCCTGATTAATACTAATTCCTTGAAAAATATATTCATTAAAAAGAATGGATTCAGATCTGAAATTTGCGCTTAAACTACCTTTTCTAGCATTAAAATCACCTTTCAAGAATGTGCTACTATTGACCTTTAGCTCTGGAACAAATATGGAAAGTAAATCATCTAATTCCTTAGTCTCAATTTCAAAGAAAAAATCACTTTCGCTTATTCGTTCCTTAGTTTCTTCTGAAACTAAATTTAAAGAGGGTAAAAGAACTGATAATTCATTTAAAATATCATTTAAAACAGTTTCATATTGAATTTTCCCCTTGATTTTAGCATCGACTAAAGAACTGGCAATTTCAATGTAATCCCCTGAGTTATTTCGCGAAAAGTTGGAATTAAAATAGGGGACATTTAATAATTTTTGATTTTCTTCATATGAAAAGTTTGATAGATTAATTTTTCCTGCCATTGATTCTAAACTAGGGCCAGAAATAGAACAAGAAATATCTGTTGAAAGATAAATATTATTGTCTTTTGTGATGTTTAAAGCTCCTAGATTCATCTTTTTCAAGAGAATTTCTGCTTCATATTTTTGAGTTGGCCCAATGGAAATTTCACCATTGTAACTTAAATCAATATTTGGGTCTTTAATACTCATATTTGAAAATAAAATATCGTCTATTAAACTAGCTTCATTAATTTCTATGTTTGAGTAGGAATAATCATTAAACTGAAATTTCGAAAACAATGCACGAATCAAGGGAAGGTTTAATTGTCCTGAATTTGAAATACTTCCTTCTATTTGAAGAAGTCCAGTTGTAAGTCCTAAATCAGAATTATTTATAAGTGCTCCAAGATTAAAATCAGTAAGATCAATTGATAAAGTATCGTTTTTAATTGGTGAAAATAAAAGTCCTAAATCATTATTTTCAATTATATAATTAGATCTTAAAGAAATAGAACCTAAGGCAGTTTGTAACTTGTCTAAACCCAAATTAAAATGATTCACTCTTCCAGCTATACTAGCATTCATAACTTCAAAAAACTCAAGTTTTGAAAGTGGATTTTCTATCTTTATCGGAGCCATTGATTTCGGAAGAGCAACACTTTGAATGTCTTTAAGTGTGACAAAAGATTTAACTATCCTGGCATTTAAAACTCCTTGATCGCCAATACTAAAATTTGGCAAAACGATTTTTCCTTTAATAAAAGACTTGTTTCCAAATCTTAAATCAAGATTGTTTATGGCTAAGGAACTTATAGGATTTTTGAGGCTTGCACTAATTCTAATTTTAGAATCCATCCCTTCTAAATCTGTTGCGAAATATGAAACATCTTTCATCGAGAGTGTGCTTGGATTAATTTGCACATCAAAAATTACAGAATCTGAAAAAGATGAAAAAGCAGACCAATTTCTAAAAATCAAATTCAATTTACTTGCTCGTAAATTCGTTTCATTGCTTATTAATTGAAACTTTTTAAGAAATATACCCTGAGATCCAATTCTTAGACCAGTACTTAACTTTTTAAGATTAAACCCTGATTTATCTTTGCATTTTAAGTCCTGAATTTGAAGTTTTATCGTTTCACCTTGTAAAGCTAAATTCTGAATATTTACTCCAATATTTCTTAAATACAAATGAGCAAAATCAATACCATATTTTTGAGGCTTTACTCGGAAATCATCGAAACGAAAGGAGAATTTAGAAAGAGAAATATTCTTTACACTGAGCAAGAGTTTTTTAGTTTTTGTTTTTTGTGTTTGACCAGAAAAATAATCTACTAAGAATGCATAATTATAGGATCCATTTTTCTTATTCCGATTAAGATATATTGAACCCTTACTTAATTTAATTTCTCCAATATCAAAACTATTTTTAGTAAGATCAAAATCATCGATTGTCAAAAGAATAGATTCTGCAGAAAGAAGCGTATCCTTCTTGATGTCTAAAATAAAAACCCCATTCAGAGAAACCTTATCAAAAAGAATAATCTCAAGGCCTTTTAATTCAATTTTTGTATTTAACTCTTTAGAAAGAAATGCAACAACTTTGTCTGCTAAAAAGGTCTGAAAAGTACTTGTTCGGATAAGAAAAGCAAAAATGATTATACAAATGAGTAAGCATTCAAAAAATATACCTAATGAATTAATCGCTATTTTCTGTAATTTTACCATGCTTTCATAACAAATTTAAGAATCTTTTGGCTGTAAACAATACAATTATACTCGGAATTGAATCCTCGTGCGATGATACATCAGCAGCCATTTTGGCTGGAACAAAAATCTTATCAAATGTTACAGCTATACAATTGATTCATGAGAAATATGGAGGTGTGGTTCCAGAATTGGCTTCGAGAGCACATCAAGAGAATATTTTGCCTGTTGTTAAACGCGCAATTGAAGATGCAGGAATCACACTAGAAGACATCCAAGGAGTAGTATTTACTCAGGGCCCCGGACTTCTTGGTTCTCTAGTTGTAGGTGTTTCTTTTGCAAAAGCATTTGCACTTGCCCGAAATATTCCTTTGCTTGCAGTTCACCATATGAAAGCGCATATTTTAGCGCATTTTATTGACGATGAGGAGAAAGAGAAACCTACTTTTCCTTTTTTATGCTTAACTGTTTCTGGAGGTCATACTCAAATCGTATTGGTAGAAAGTCACTTAAAAATGTCAATTTTAGGAAAAACAATCGATGATGCAGCAGGAGAAGCATTTGACAAAACAGCAAAAATGTTAGGTTTTGCTTATCCTGGAGGTCCATTAATCGATAAATTTTCACAACTAGGAAATCCAGATAAATTTACTTTCTCAAAGCCACGAATTCAAGGACTTGATTTTAGTTTTAGTGGCTTAAAAACATCTATTTTATATAGTATTCGTGATGCGCAAAAAGAAAACCCAAATTTTATTGAAGAAAATCGAAATGATTTATGCGCTTCAATACAAAAATCGATTGTTACTATTCTAATTCAAAAACTTGAGTTGGCAGTTCATCAAACTGGGATTTATCAAGTTGCATTAGCTGGTGGTGTTTCAGCAAATAGTGAGCTCAGATATTCATTAAATGAAAAAAAAATGGAGAATTGGAAAGTTTTTATTCCTAAATTTGAATACTGTACTGACAATGCAGCGATGATAGCAATTGCAGGAAAATTTCTCTTTGATTCCGGTGATTTTGCAACTCAAGCTGTTAGTGCAAAAGCAAGAATGGATTGGTAAGAATACCATTTTATAGAAATCCTAGACATTTCAATTTATATATATATATTTTTGTAAATTTGAAATATCATTTATTTTATCTCCTTCTATTAAAAAATGCGCTTTACTCTTGTTTTCTTTTTTCTACAATTTACATCTCTTTTGGTTTCGCAAAACCATGTAACTTGGAGCTTTACCTACGATAAAATGAACTCAAATATTTTTATTACTGGAACTATTGACGAAGGTTGGCACCTTTATTCTCAAAAAACACCTGCTAATTCTGGACCAATACCTGTGACTGTTAACATAAATAAAAAAAAAGGATTAAAACTAATTGGTAAATGCGAGGAAAAAATTGAGCCACACGAGATTTTTGATGCGAATTTTGATTCAAAAGTGTATCTTTTCGAAAACTCCTACTTAGCATATCAAAAAATAAAACTAAAAAATACAAATCAAATAAAAGGAAGCGTTCAATACATGGTATGCGACGATACACGATGCCTCCCTCCTATTGAAGTTCCATTTACACTAATTATTAACTAAAATTACATGAAAAAATACCTTGGATTGATTCTTTTTTTACTTCAACTAAATTTTTTGTTTTCTCAAATCATCAATCATGAAGATGTAGTAAAGGTTAATTTTTCGATTGAACAAAAAGATAGTGAAGCTTTTATTGTTGCAAAAATCACAATAATTCCAGGTTGGCATATCAATTCATACAAACTTCCCAAAGATTCATATGCTATTCCAAGTGAATTAATAGTTAATAAGACGAATAAACTTACTGTTAAAGAAACAATAGAACCTAAGCCGATACAATACATAGACGAAGATTTGGGTGATATGCAGAGTTACCACAAGGGTTCACTAACGATGAAAAGAAAAGTTTTAATCAACTCAAATATTGATTTTAAAGTTTCCGGTGTATTCTCCTTTCTAGTTTGTGATGAAGCAGGAAAATGTTTACTGCCGCACGAATACCCATTTTCCCTTAGTGTTAAAGGATATAAATTAGCTGTAGAGAAAGACACTATATCCGAAAAAAAAGTTAATGCTTTAACATCAAATAATGGAACGGAAAAAGTCAAAGAAACTATTCCACCTTCAAAAAAAATACCTGAATCTAAAAAATCAATGTTTCTAATTTTTATTATTTCCTTCTTAAGTGGTTTTGCTGCCTTACTAACTCCATGTGTTTTTCCAATGATCCCAATGACGGTAAGTTTTTTTACAAAAAAAAGTAAATCAAAATCAGAGGGTATAAGAAATGCAATACTTTATGGTTTTTCTATAATTGCTATCTATGTAATTTTAGGAACTATTGTCACTACAATATTTGGCCCTTCAGCATTAAATGAACTATCCACAAATGTCTGGTTTAACTTGCTTTTCTTTGTATTACTGGTCGTATTTGCTATTTCATTTTTAGGAGCTTTTGAAATCATGCTGCCCAACTCTTGGCTAAATAAAGCTGATAAAGCTTCGGATAAAGGAGGATTTATTGGAATCTTTTTTATGGCCTTAGCTCTTGCGCTAGTATCCTTCTCATGCACAGGACCAATTGTTGGTACTTTATTAGTTGAATCTGCAACAATAGGCGGAATTGCACCATTTGTCGGAATGTTTGGGTTTTCATTGGCCTTGGCTATTCCATTTGCTTTATTTGCTGCTTTTCCAGGATGGATGAATGCACTTCCTAAATCTGGTGGTTGGTTAAATACTGTTAAAGTTTTTCTCGGGTTTTTGGAACTTGCGTTGGCTTTCAAATTTCTTTCAAATGCAGATTTAGTGGTGCAAGGTCATTTCTTGGAAAGAGAATTATTCCTAGCGATTTGGATTGGATTATTTGCTGTATTAACAATTTATCTTTTTGGTTTTATTCGACTTCCCCATGATAGCCCAACCGAAAAACTATCTGTATTTAGGACTTTATTAGCCAGTACATGTTTAGTGTTTGTCATCTACTTAATTCCAGGTATGTGGGGTGCTCCTCTAAAATTAATCAGTGGCTTTCCTCCACCACTTTCTTATAGCGAATCTCCAAGTGGAATTGGATCTTCAGAAAATACGAATTCTCATTCCGAAAATAATGACATGCATCTCGGACCTCAAAACATCATGGTATTTCATGATTTAGAAAAAGCTGAGGCGTATGCAAAAGAAGTACAAAAACCTCTTTTTGTCGATTTTACTGGACATGCATGTGTCAATTGCCGAAAAATGGAAGAAAAGGTCTGGGGTGAGCCTGGAGTAATTGAAATATTAAGAGATAAAATGGTTATTGTTTCTTTATATGTTGATGAAAAAACAGCCCTACCTACTTCCGAACATAAGGAATTGGAATATGCGCCGGGTAAAAAAATGAAAATCACTCAAATAGGCCACAAATGGAGTTATTTGCAAACTACTCGATACAAAAGTAATACACAGCCTTATTACCGTTTATTGGGACCACAGAATGAAGATTTAGACATTGGGTCGGCAGACTACGAACACCATGGCAATGCTACTGATTTTAAAGCCTGGCTAGAAAAAGGTTTAGAAGAATATAAAAAGGTAGATACTAAAAACTAAAGTTAAGTAATAAACGCTATTTTTATATTCTCATTATTTAGCTAACTCATGAAACTTTGTATCGCCGAAAAACCTAGTGTTGCTAAAGATTTAGCGGAGATTTTAGGCGCAAAAACACGACATGATGGTTATTTTGAAGGCAATGGTTATTGTGTAACTTGGACCTTTGGTCACCTTTGCTCTTTAAAAGATCCTGAAGATTACAATCCTAATTGGAAATATTGGAAATTAGAAGATTTACCTATTATCCCGGCGCAATTTGGAATCAAGATAAAAGGAGATAAAGGGGTTGAAAAACAATTTCAAACAATAAAAAATCTTGTTTCAAAAGCTACAGAAATAATAAATTGTGGGGATGCTGGGCAGGAAGGCGAATTGATTCAAAGATGGGTACTCTTGAAAGCTCAATGTAAAGTCCCCATCAAACGACTTTGGATTTCTTCCTTAACCGAAGAAGCAATTAAAGCTGGATTCAGTAAACTCAAAGATTC
>CAMDDR010000059.1:0-11322 GCA_945892995.1 Chitinophaga pinensis
TAAAAAACAGCATAGATATTTACAATGAACGAAGACCGCATTTTTCCTGTTTTTACAAGACTCCGAGACAAATGCATCAGCAAAATGAAATCAAAATAAAAACTTATAAAAACAAATATCCCAGTAATCACGTGATTACTGGGATATAAGTAGTTAATTTAGTCTTTAATAATCTGTATCGTTTATTTAGGACTAGTCAAAATAAATCAATTCAAACCTTCATCTTCACAAGATTCACAGTCGCAATCACCATCCATTAAATAGGATGAAGGAATTACTTTACCATCACTACAAGTAAATGCATCTGTCACGGCAGTTTCTTCTTGCCTCCTTGTTTGTTCCTCAGGAACACTTTCTTCAGGAACATCAGTTTCTTCAGTTTGAGGAGAAGCAACATCAGAAGGATCATTTGAAACTTCTTTATTATTATTTATGCTAACACTATCAGTTAATTCCTTAAATTTAGGAAATTCGCTATTTATATTTGATAGTAAGCTTCCTCCAAATAGAAAAGCAATAAGTATAATCCCTATCCATGGCTGTAGTGGATTTTTACTTCTAGCTTCTTTAACTTGATCTGCTATAAAGCTAGATTTCCACATTTCATAAACTGGCTTAACACTTGAAGCATAAATATTTGCTAAAAAAGCAATTAAAACTGCACTTAAGATGCCACCACCTAGAAGAAACAATAAATAAGTTAAATTATAGCGCAAAGAGTTTCCCTCTTGGTACTTAATTCTTGCATCTATACCTGAAATATGAGCGGCCATAAACTGTTCTGTTCTGTCCAGCTTCATTGTTAGCTTCTCAATATTCTCTCCAGTTGCATTAGCTTGTTCTGAATAATAGTTGGCGGAAATAGTATCCTTTTTTAAAAGCGCGGTATCACTTTTTGCCATCTGCTCAGATTTTAAGGATTCTGCAGCAGTGATTTCTTCCTCAATTGTTTTCAAAGCTTCGGCTTTTTCATTTGTCAAAGAATTCATTTCGTCTCTAGACTTATCAATTTCGTCTTGGATACTTGTGGCACTAAGTACTGGAACAATTCCAAAAGAGATACCATTGGTGATAGCACTTGAAAGATAAGAATCATATCTTTTATTCTCTGAAATTTTTGTTTCTAGCTCTAACTCTGTGCCTAAATTAACAATAGATGAATCAAAAGAACCTTCACTAATCTCACTGTCGTTTGTTAGATTCACTCGATCTATTTTAATTTGGTTTTTCTCGAGATCTTTGGCTAAAGATTCCGCACTAGAAGAAACGATAGGCCCAACAATTGAGTCTTTTAATACTTCTGCGCTATTATTTAACAGAAAGTATGGAATAGCAACAATTAAAGCACCTATTGCTAATGAAAATACCGGTTGTAAGATAAATGAGTAACTTCTGTTGAAGGATTGAGCGATACTGCCTTTTAATTTATCTTGAAAACTTAAGTTAGCACCATCAGTATTAATGTAAATAGCACCTACATTTGTGATAAATACAACAGTTATAAGTAAAATAGTTACTAATGTTATTGAAAGCACGGAAGGGGCATACCACAATCCTGCAAATACTCCACCCCAGCTCGAAATACCATCTAGTTGGTTCAGGGTATATAACAGCAACATAATTCCAATTATAAGCCCACTTACACTTAAGGCAAACATAGCTGCTTTCTTGCCACTATCTTTACTATCAAATGCAACCATTCCTACAACATAGGTTAATGCTATAGCTAAAATAAATGGAGATCCTAATTGGCCAATTGCTTCTTGACCTACTAAATGACCAATAAACATTAAAAGTCCTGCGGCAAGCGAAGCAATAGCTAGTACTTTAGCAGTTCTATAATAAAAATTTAAATTTAGAGTGCCTGAAACACCATTAATCACCGCGATTAGAATGTCTAATGGAATTGTAACTAAGTAGCGCACACCAATCTTAACAGCCATAACAACAACTTCAATTATATATGAAATCATTTGAACTCCAATCTTGATGATTCGGACAACTAGATCGATAAGCATCATGGTAATTTTTTTGATAAGCTCCCAGATATAAATTAAAATATTTGTATATATCCATTTTATAATTTCAACAATCCACTTCAATAAATCAACTACTCGGGATAATATAAACATTACCGCAAAGAGTGCATAAAGGACTATATTGGTTAAGAGATTAATAATGAAAGACATGAGTACCCCAATAATTACAATTGGTAAATGCCAAGTTGGATTTTTGCTAACTGCAGCTGATAGCTGATCATATTTTAGCAAGCCTTGTGGATCTTCATTCGTCCATTTGGATATCATATACCCAATTAATGATAATGGGATTAAAACCCCAAAAATAGTTGTAAGTGTTTCTAACATGATTTAATAATTAATTTATTCTTACTCTTATGGCTTTTCAGATTTCGCCCTGTTTTTTTGAGTGGTTTCTTGGCTCCACTTTTAAAGTAATAGCACAATTTTTTTCTAATTTTTAATAAAGTTAAATCAGCAAATTTTAAAACATAAAAACAAAAAACACACTAAAATCTAGTGGTAAATTAAAATTAAAATACTGTAAACAAACAAATTACATTTGCTAACATTATGTTAAAGTTAATTTTTTATTTTAATAACACTAATTTTTTGTTATTTAAAAATTATTTAAATTGGCGGCTTTATATAAATTGCTAATGCGAATAATGTCAAAAACTTTTTATACTAGCTTAAACCCCAATAAAAATATTGACCATATTAAATTTTGTATTCTATACTTTATGGCATTCAGTAGAATAATTTTATGTATATGCTTTTTCGCAAAAACGAATTCCAAAAGGAAAAATAGTAAATAGTAGGGAGCTTCCTTAGATTGGAAGTTATTAAATTATCCCTAACTTTGTAGTCTAAAACAAAGAACGTATGTATCCAGCAGAGATGGTATTACCAATGAAAGAAGACTTAACAAATGTTGGCTTCGAACAATTAATCGATTCTGAATCAGTAGATCAGTTTTTAACACAGGACACAGGAACTTTGTTAGTAGTAGTGAATTCTGTTTGTGGCTGCGCTGCGGGAAATATGCGCCCTGGTGTAAAATTATCGTTGCAACACTCGAAAAAACCAGAGATTCTTACAACAGTTTTTGCAGGAGTAGATACAGATGCGGTAAGTCAAGCAAGGAAATATTTTTTGCCTTACCCTCCCTCATCTCCTTCCATAGCACTTTTTAAAGATGGGAAATTAGTTCATTTTTTAGAACGTCATCACATTGAAGGCGGGAGCGCACAAATGATAGCAGCTAATCTTGCTGCAGCTTATGATGCTTATTGCTAAACTAGAATTTTAAGCAGGATAAAAAGGAGCGATCATTAGGTAAACAATGACGCCAGTTACAGCAACATAAAGCCAAATAGGAAACGCAAACCTGTTCCATTTTTTATGTCTTTCAAAATCTCCTTCCCAAGCAAATAAGTAGGTTAAAAGTACTATAGGGATAACAGCAATACTCAATAGTATATGAGAAATAAGAATAAAGTAATAAGCTGCAGGATACTTACCTCCGTAACTTGTCGGGTCTGAGGTCATGTGATAAGCAATGTATAAAAGAAGAAATAAAATAGATAGCAAGAGGCAGATTCTTATAAAAAAGCGATGCTGGACAATATTCTTCCTTTTTACAGCTAGAAGTGCTAGGATTAAAAAAAATGCAGTTAAGGCATTAAGTCCTGCATAAATTCTAGGAAGAAAACCAAGATCTATTCCTGTTATTTTAACTTTAAATAAGGCCGCAACGACAAGAGGAACAACTATAGCAACAGCTACAATTATTTTTCGAACGATTGCAACTTTTTCTTTAGGGAGTTGTGTTATACTCATATTTTAGTAAATCAAAAATGTCTTGTTTAAGACGTTTATATTCATTTTTATTAACTGATAAATCAAAATTAGTCACTTCATAAACTCCTCTCACAATTCCTTTTTTGTCAACCAATGTAAAGGAACCGGAGTGTGCATAGCCACCTGCAGCTTCATCATCTTTCCCCGTAAAAGTAAGGAAATTATTAATCCCTAATGCGTGGGTTTCAGCTTCATTTCCTGTTAAAAAAGCCCAGTTTTCTGAATTAATTCCATATCTTTTCTTGTAATCTTTTAAAATTGACGGAGTATCATTTTCAGGGTCTATTGTAAACGATAAAAACTGAACGTGTTTATTTAGTGCGTAAGTTTCCTTATTAAGTTTTTTTAATTGCAAGTTCATTACGGGACAAATAGTAGGGCAACTTGTAAAGAAGAATTCTGCTATCCATATTTTATTTTTGAAATTTTTATTCCCAACAAATATAGAATCATCATTAAGAAAGCGAAACTCGGGGATTTTTTGAAAAATACTATCGGTAATCTTTTTTCCGTTTACCACTCTGTATTCAAGGTCTATCTTTCCTAATTTTGGAAGAATTCTTTTAGATTCACAAGCTGAAAAAAAGAGTGCTGTAACTATCAGAATAATCGAATTCCTAATAAGCATTAGTTTCGTTCTTTATCATATTGTTTTTGCAACAGTGCTAAATGCTCTTTCATTCTGCGAAGGAGTCCTTCTTTATTTCCTGGTAAAACCATTCTCAAATGCTGTTGCTTATCTAAAAGTAATACCAACTCCTGAAAACTTTCGCCACCATAATATTGCTTCCCTTTTTGCAATAAACTTTGTCCATTTTCTTTAAAATCATAAACTTTTCGAGTATCTCCTGTTGCAACGATCCAAATTGTTGGATCATATCCTTCAACATAATCTTTTAGTGCTTCTTTAATTGTACTTACTTGCTCTTCTGGAAGGGGATTTCCTAAACCGTCTGTAGCAAAGGAAATGATTCGAACTTGTTTTAATTTCTTGCGTTTATTCTTACGAATGTGTTGGTATAGCATTTGATCGATATGCCAAAAGGAAATAGCGCAATTTTTAGGGCAAGTTGTTTGGATAGTAGTAATCAAAAGAATGTCTCCGTTAAAATCACTAAATTTTAACGCTTCTTTCTTTTTTGCTGAATGATTTATAAAGGAAATATTCTCTACTGCCCCAAAGTCTTTAAGAACTTTAAACTTATGTTGACAACCTCTTGTTGCGATAAAAATTAAGAATAAAGCAGGCCCAAAAAGAATAAGAAAAGCAAAAAGTGATTTTTTTTTGTTTGAAATTTTTTCTCTGATTCCCATTATATATTATGCTCCTCCGTATGTTGACCAAGCATCTCCAACTGCCAAAGCTTCCCAAAGGGCAATAAATATTAAGTAGAGGATAAATAAAAAATACGGGATTAAAATCATGTATTTCAGGGACTTTTTCTCATCTCCTAAATGCATAAATACCAAGACAATATAGCTTGCTTTAAATACAGTTAAGATTATAAAACCCCATTTTACAAAGGGCCAAACCCACGAACTTTGCTTAATAAAAGCACCTGTAAAAACCTCTACAACTGTAATAACTGTAAGTAGTATGGTAACCATCCATATCTTTTTACGGATTTCCTTTCCTTTTTCTTCAGAATGATGTGCGTGTAAAGAATATTCAATTAAATCATCTCTTTCCATGAGTGTATGTGTTTAAAATTAAACCAAGTAAAAGAAGGTAAATACAAATACCCAAACTAAATCTACAAAGTGCCAATACAATCCAGTTTTTTCAACCATTTCATAATGACCTCTCTTTTGGTATGTCCCGGAAATTACACCTAGTAAAATAATTATATTAATGATTACACCAGAAAAAACGTGAAAGCCATGGAAACCTGTAATAAAGAAAAAGAATTGTCCATATTGTTGAGGTCCGTATTCATTCTGTTCGAGATTAGCGCCGTAAATGACACGATTTTTTTCTCCTGCATAAACTGCATCATAATATATTTTCTCTGCTGCCTTCCCTAAAATTGGAGTGTCACCTACTTTATTTTTTGAGCCATCACGTTTGATGATTAATTTCATTTCGTGATCTTTTGCCTTGTTTATTTTTGCTAGAGAACCATCGTGAAGACGAATTGTTCCGTCTTTTATCTTTCCATTTGCTGCAGCATGTTGGAATTCATGTAATAATTCTTCTTTAATCACAGTGCCTTTTTTGTGATGCATGCCTGATTCAATCACTGTAAAATTCTCAATTTCTCCAAAATGACCTTTAACAATAGCTTGAGAACCATCTGATAATTCAATTTTTCCGAATTCAGATCCGTGAATAAAATGACTCCATTCCCATGCTTGTGAACCGACGAAAAAAGCACCACCAATAATTGTTGCAATTAACCATTTAACTACACCTTTTTGATTCATTCGATGTCCAGATTCAACTGCCAATACCATTGTAACTGAAGAAACAATTAGAATAAAGGTCATTAAGGCAACATAAAGTAGCGGGTAGCCATGACCAAGGAAAGGCATTGAGTTAAATGTTTCTTCACCAATAGGCCATGCATCTTGTGCGTCATGACGTGTAAAGCCATAAGCAATAAGAAGCCCGCTAAAGGTTAAGGCATCTGAAACAAGAAAAAACCACATCATTAGTTTACCATAACTGGTTTGAAATGGTGATTCTTTACCTCCCCAAAGAGTTTTTGAATCAAGCTTAGGTGAATGTTCTGCCATTACTTTTTTTTTGGCGAAATTAATGAATAAAAACTAAAAACAGTAGCAAATATATCCATAAAATACCGAGAAAATGCCAAAAAATTGCAGCGAGTCTTAGTGAAAGATTATTCTCTGAGGTGAATCTCCCTGAAAATGAGTGAATTGAGACCTTTACAAGGTAGAGCAGTGCAACTAAAACATGTAGTAAATGCAAGAAACTTATTAGAAATAAAAAAGAGGATGCTGCATCTGCAGTTTCTGCTGCTTTAATTTGAAGATTAGGCTTAAGAATTTTCCCTTTGTATTTTAAAGTGCGATTCTCATATTGCAATTCTTTTCCTTTGAAATACAACTTAAAATCTTTTCCAAATTCACCTCTGACAAAAAAATCACCTCTTTTATCTTGTATATTTTGAGCTAAATAACTTAAGCGCAATTCATCTAAATATTCAAAAGCAACAGTATCATTTCGAAACAATAATTTATCTTTTATTATTACAGGATTATTATCTAAGTATAATTGAAAGTTATTTGAATTATTAATTTTTAATGGATTTTGTCTATCTGTTTTTTCAAATTGAGACATGAAATCTTGATATTCTTCCATGATTTCATTTGAAAGTTCTTTTCCATCAATCATAAACTTATTACCGTCAACAGCAATAAATTCTCCTTTGTATTTTACCTCAAAATATTCGCCATATTTTCCATCAGTTACAATAACATGGTTATTTACAGGATGAATTCCGCTATCGATTAATTGGTTATACCCTTTAAATTGAAAATAAATAAATCCCAAACCTAGAAGAAGAGTTGTAGCCATTAAACTTTTAAGTCTTCCTTGCTTATCTTTTCGTGCAGCATAAATTGCTAGAATAAAACTCAAACTACTAAGTACAATACATAAAGTGCTTAGCCAAAAACCACTTGGTAAAGGATATTTCAACCAAAAGGAATCTCCCATGGTTACAATATAAGCTGAAGTAAATCCAGCAAAAAGCATTACAACACTAAAAATACTAACATAAACAAGGTTCTTTTTCATTTTCTCCTTAACAAGAGGATCCATTTCTTTTTCGTAATTCATTTTCTTTTATTTAGGAATTAGGGTTTCTACGCGATCAAAAACATAGACAAATTGTATTATTGGAAGATAAACAAATGAGGCGAACATAAGTTTACGAGCATCTGCAGTTTCACAATTAACAAATAATTTGTAAGCATATAAAAAGAAAAGAATTCCCAATCCTGACGCTACATAAAGTGTCAAAGACCCTGTCCAGCCTAAAAGCCACGGCACTAAACTAAATGGAATCAAAGCCAAAGAATAGGCCATTATTTGAAAAGCTGATGCTTTTGATCTTCCGGACTTTGAAGGCAGCAAAGAAAACCCTGCAAGTTTGTAATCATCGTATAAAACCCATGCTATTGCCCAAAAATGAGGAAATTGCCAAGTAAATTGGACGAAAAATAGAATTCCTGGAAGAAAGCCAAAATGATCTGTTGCGGCAATTGCTCCTAAAAATGGTGGAATAGCCCCTGGAAATGCACCTACTAAAACTGCCCAAGGACTTACACGTTTCATCGGCGTATAAATGAAAACATAAGTTACAAAAGCTAAAAAACCCAAGGAAGCACTTTGCCAGTTAATTAATAAAAGTAAAATTGTACCTATAATGAGTGAAAAAATACAAATGATATAAGCTTCTTTTAAACTCATCCAACCTCTTGGTAAAGGACGATTTTCAGTGCGTTTCATTAAGGAATCCAGATCCCGCTCCCAGATTTGATTTGCTCCATTTGAAGCTGCTGTCACCAATGTTCCTCCTAAGAGCAAATAAAAAATTTCTAAAAGGTCAGTGCCTCCTGCAAATAAATAACCTGAAAGCGCAGAAAGAATTACTAAAAAAGAAAGCCGAAACTTTGTAAAGATCAAGTATATTTTAAATTGTGAAGGCTTGGGGCTAAGGTTTTCAGTCATCGGCGACAAAATTACAAATAAAAATAAAGTCGCAATGATGATTTATCTTGTTAAAGCGCTATTTTTTTTATGTCAAAATTTATTCCTGATTAAGAAATTGAATCACTTGAAAAAACTAACTTTGTCAGAATTCAACTAACAAAAAAAATGGCGCTCATAAAAGCATGTAAAGGGATTTTACCACAATTTGGCAAAGATTGTTACTTAGCAGAAAATGCAACTGTTGTCGGAGATGTAATTATGGGAGATCTATGTTCAGTATGGTTTTCTGCAGTTATTCGTGGTGATGTTAACTCCATTCGGATTGGAAACAAAGTAAACATTCAAGATGGCGCTGTTCTACATTGTACGTATGAAAAAACGAAGCTTATTCTTGGAGATCATGTTTCTGTTGGGCACAATGCGCTTGTTCATGGCTGTACTATTGAGGACAATGTTTTAATTGGAATGGGGGCAATAATCATGGATAATTGTTACATCGAATCAAATTGTATAATTGCTGCTGGCGCTGTTCTTCTTGAAAACACACGAGTGGAAGCATGGAGTATTTATGCAGGTGTTCCTGCAAAAAAGGTAAAAATACTTTCTCCAGAATTATTTGAAGGAGAAGTGCAAAGAATCGCTTCAAATTATGTGATGTATTCAGGATGGTTTAAAGAATAAAATTACCATAGACCTAATTAATAAATAGATAATTCATGAAAAATCCTCTACTAAATATCTGCTTAACTTTTTTTATAGCATCAACTTTGAATTCCCAGACAACGGTTGGCCTTATTCAACACAACCCTGGAACCTTAGATGATGGATTTGTTTTATTTGCTCCAACTAGAAGTAATACAACCTATTTAATTGATAGATGTGGAAAAGAAGTTAAATCATGGACAAGTACTTATAATCCAGGTTTGTCTTGTTATCTGTTATCTGACGGAACATTATTGCGTACAGGTGTTGTTCAAAGCCAATCATTTAATGCCGGAGGTCACGGAGGTGTAATCGAAAAAATTGATTGGGATGGAAATGTAATCTGGACTTATTTCATTTCGGATGCAACAAATTGGCAGCATCACGATGTTAAAGCTTTACCGAATGGAAATATTTTAGTGATTGCTTGGGAATCCAAAACAAATACGCAGGCGATTGCAAAAGGCAGAAATCCTCTGTTAGTTCCAACTACTCTTTGGAGCGAACAAATTTTAGAAATCCAACCAACTGGAGCAACTGGAGGAAATATAGTTTGGGAATGGCATTTGTGGGATCATTTAATTCAAGATTTTGATAATACGAAACCTGATTTTGGAGCGGTAAATACGAATCCTCAATTACTCAATATAAATTACAATGCCACTGCTGGAAATTCAGATTGGATTCACTTAAACTCCATTGACTATAATGTTGCCTTAGATCAAATCTTAGTGAGTTCGCGTGTCTTAAATGAAATTTGGGTCATTGATCATAGCACTTCTTCAGTAGAAGCAGCAAGTCACTCAGGAGGAAATAGTGGGAAAGGCGGAGATTTTTTATTCCGTTGGGGAAACCCACTTGCCTATAATACCGGAACTAGCACACAATTTTTTGGGCAGCACAATGCACAATGGATTCAAACAGGCTTACCATATGAAAATCAAATAATGGTTTTTAATAACGGAAACGGAAGAACTGGTGGAAATTACTCAACAATTGAAATTATTAATCCTCCAGTTGATGGATTCAATTACACCTCTTCGCTGCCCTATTTACCAACTTCAACTTCATGGATTTACAATGATGGAAATCCGAATAATTTTTATGCTCAGCTTACATCTGGATGTCAACAACTTTCAAATGGAAACGTCTTGTTCTGTAATGGACCAAAAGGCACCTTTAAAGAAATATCAGCAAGTGGCACAATACTTTGGGAATATATTAATCCGGTTTCTGTAACAGGAATTTTAACTCAAGGTACAACAGCTGCTTCAAATGCAGCTTTTAGATGCACGTTTTACCCGAGCTCTTATAGTGGCTTTAACAATCAACTATTTTCATCTCCAACCATTATTGAAAATAGCAACTCCGTTTCGAGTACTTGTACTTTATCCACAACAATTGATGAAGAAAAACTTGGCGAAGAAGCTGTTTTTGTTTATCCAAATCCAGCAAATGAATTTATTAATGTTGAGTTTTCTGGCTTAAATGATGAGAATCTTAGCATTGAAATAACGGATGTATTTGGGAAAGTAGTACAAAAAGAAATCAGTAAGAATGAAAATCAGATGTTTAATTTAAATGTCAGTTCACTTGCCGCAGGATATTATGTACTGAAGATTTCTTCGGGTAATTCTGTAATTCAGAAAAAAATTATAATTTCGGAATAAGCAAATCTTAATAATGTCAGAGCCTACAAAAGAAACCTTAGATGAATGGCACAAGGATCCTAAAAATTGGAAATGGGGCATCTTTTATTATAACAAGAAAGACAAACGACTTTTTCCGCCAAAAAAAATCAAGGCTTTAGGCTGGACTGTTAATTTCTCAAACCCACTTTCAATAATCTCTTTATTTTTAATTACCGCATGTATTTTAGTGCTTTCGAATTACCTTAAAAAGTATTGAAACAAGACGCGAGTGAATAAAATCTTAAAAAGTTCTCTATCTTCGTCATTCAAAATACCTGCAAATGAAATACGATAGAATAAATTCAAGTTTATATATATCAAATCGCAAAAAATTCTCCGAAAAAATGCTAAAGGGAACGCTTGCGGT
>CAMDDR010000060.1:0-11170 GCA_945892995.1 Chitinophaga pinensis
AAGCATTTCTTTTTCGGATTTTCCCTCACCACCAAATTCTTGAATTGCGCGTTCAGGAGAAACAAAATACACATCACTAAATTCTTTCCAAGATTTAAGCTGCTGTTCAATTTGCTTAATATCTGCATCATTTAGTTCAGATTTAAAGAAAATATCTCCTTGAAGATTTTCTTTCGCTTGTTTTTCTATACTGCGCAGCGCTAGAACCCCACCTAAAACTAAGCCTATCATAAAAAGCACAAGTGAGATACCAATAATCGTAGAAGCATAACTGCTCCTCAAGCCCTTTTTAGTATATTCTTCCGCTCTACTTGTCATAAGACGAAATTAGAAATAAAACATCGAATAGCATTAAATTTTAACACAAGTATTGAACGATGAAATGTGGAATACACAAAGAGGATTTTTAAAAGAATTAATAAGAACTGCTTGCACCTCCAACATTTTCAATGGGATGCCAAGTGGTTTTTATTTCTTGTAAATCAGAGATATAATGCAAAGCTTGCTTTTCTTTTTCAACCCAATTCACTTCATAATCAAATTTGCGCTTTAAATTATCAACTGAAAGAAGGGATAATTTATTTGAAAGTTTTGATTCCAAATTTGAAGTAATGAGCGCATTAACATCCATATGACTCGCCAGTGTTACCGCCATTTCTTCTGGAGATCCAGTTAGGATATTTATTACACCTGCAGGAACATCCGATGAATGAATAACTTCACTAAAAGTTACAGCGCACAAAGGGAGTTTTTCAGAAGCTAAAACTACCGTAGAGTTTCCGCCACAAATAGCCGGTAAAATAAGAGATACAAGACCGATTAAAGAAGTGCTTTGCTCAGCAACTACTCCCACAACTCCCATTGGCTCTAAACTTGAAAAATTAAAGTGTGAGGAGCTCACAGGATTTACAGAACTTACTACTTGATTGTATTTATCGCACCATCCGGCATAATAAACAATTCGATCAATACTTAAATTTACCTCATTTGAAGCTGCTACTTTTGAGCTGCCTTGTCGCATTAATTCATACACAAATTGCGCCTGTCTTCCCTCCAGCATTTCTGCAATGCGGTAAAGAATTTGTCCTCTGTTAAATGCAGCACGTTCAGACCAAGGTCCAAAGGCTTTTCGAGCAGCGACTACCGCATTACGAACATCTTTTCGTGAAGAAAGACAGATATTTGCCAAAGCCTTTCCTTTCGAATCTAAAGGTGTGTAATACCTTCCTGATTCTGTTCTTGGAAATTGCCCGCCAATAAAAATCTTATATGTTTTTAAAACTTCTATTCTACTCATTTAACTTAGTTTAAGATAAGCACTCAATCCATGCAATCCGCCTTCTCTTCCAAAACCACTTTCTTTGTATCCTCCAAAAGGGGATGTTGGATCAAATTTATTGTAGCAATTTGCCCAAATTACACCTGCGCGCAGTTTACTTGTGAGATTAAATATCCGTGAACCTTTATCCGTCCATACGCCAGCTGCTAATCCAAAAGGAGAATTATTCGCTTTTTGGATAACTTCATCAACCGTTCGAAATGTCTGAATTGTTAAAACTGGCCCGAAAATTTCTTCTTGTGCAATGATACTTGACTGAGCGACATTCAAAAATAGAGTTGGAGCGCAATAGAATCCCTTTTTTGGAATAGTGCATTTTGGTTGGTACATTTCAGCTCCTTCATCCAGTCCAATTTTTAAATATTTTTCAATCGTTTGAAGTTGCTCCTTAGAATTAATAGCGCCGATATCCGTATTTTTATCCAAAGGATCTCCCACATACAAGCTTTCCATGCGCTGTTTTAATTTTTTGATGACTTTTTCTGCAATTCCTTCTTGAACGTATAATCTAGATCCAGCACAGCAAACATGCCCTTGATTAAAGAAGATCCCGTTTACAATCCCTTCAACTGCTTGGTCAATTGGTGCATCCTCAAAGATAATATTCGCAGACTTTCCCCCCAATTCCAATGTTACTTTTTTCGAGGTTCCCACAAGTGCTTTTTGAATTATTTTTCCAACAGCTGTTGAGCCAGTAAAAGCAATTTTATTGATATCTGGATGATTTACAATCGCTGCGCCTGTTTCTCCAAAACCTGTAACAATATTCACAACACCAGGAGGTAATCCAGATTCCTCAATAATTTCTGCTAATTTCAATGCGGTTAGACTTGTAGTTTCTGCAGGTTTTAAAACCACAGTATTTCCTGCGGCCAAAGCTGGAGCAATTTTCCAAGCTGCCATTAACAATGGAAAATTCCAAGGTATAATTTGACCTGCAACACCTAAAGATTCAATTTTTCGATTGGGGAAAGCATAATCTAATTTATCTGCCCATCCTGCATAGTAAAAAAAATGATTACAGGCGAGGGGAATATCAACATCACGTGATTCGCGAATAGTTTTACCAGATTCAAGAGATTCAATTACAGCAAATTCGCGTGCACGTTCTTGCATTAATCTAGCGATTCTGTAAATGTATTTAGCTCTTTCAGAGGCTGGCATTTTCGACCATATATTCGTGTATGCTTTTCGTGCAGCTTTAACAGCAAAATCTACATCTTCTTTTGAGGCAGAGGCAATTTCTGCTAAGGTTTCTTCGTTTGCAGGATTAATGGTCTTAAAATATGTATTTTTAGATGGCGCAATCCATTTTCCATCAATGAAAAGATTGTACTTTTTTTTAAGTTGAATATGATTTATCGCTTCTAAAGAAGAAGAATAGTCCCAGTTGTCGTTTAGTTCCTTTTTCATTTTAATCAATTGAAAAGTAATCATTAGATTGGTATACTCCAGTTTCTATTTTTTCTAGTTGCATTAAAACATCATTAGCAAGACTACTTGCTCCAAAACGAAACCACTCATTACTTAACCATTTTTTTCCTAGAATTTCTTTTACCATTACTAAATTATGTAGGGCTAATTTTGCAGTTGAAATACCACCAGCTGGCTTCATTCCAACCATAATACCTTTTTCATCGTAGTAATCTCTAATTGCCATGAGCATTGTATAAGTGACTTGCATTGTTGCCGCAGGTTGTATTTTTCCCGTAGAGGTTTTTATAAAATCTGCTCCTGCATAAATTGCAATATCACTTGCTTTTCGCACATTATCTAAAGTCACTAATTCTCCAGTTTCTAAAATAACTTTTAATCTTGCTTTTCCACAGGCCTCTTTTACTGCTGCAATTTCGTCAAAAACATAAGCAAATTCACCAGTTAAAAATTTTCCTCTTGAGATTACCATGTCAATTTCGTCTGCTCCTTGCTCAACTGCAAATTTTGTATCCTTTAATTTAAGTGCTAAAGCAGTTTGCCCTGATGGGAATCCTGTTGCTACAGAAGCTACTTTTACAGAAGAATTTCTTAATTCATTCTTTGCAATTGCTACCATTGAAGGATAAACACAAACTGCAGCTACCTGCGGAATGCCTTCAAAATGATCATGTAAATGCTTTGCTTTATAGCACATTTGCTTTACTTTCCCCTCGGTATCTTTCCCTTCGAGTGTTGTCAAATCAATCATGCTTAAGATCATATTAAGGCCTTGTTTTTTTGATTCATTCTTAATGCTTCTAGATTGAAATCTAGCAATTCGCTCTTCTACACCAACTTTATCTATTGATGGTGAAACAGGCATTTTATTAGAAATGTGACTTTTGATTTCCATAAAGTTGAATCAATAGTCAAAGATAGGGAAAAGAATTATGTTATAAGTTAGCTAAAAAATTAATAAAAAATTATGTAAATTTGTAAATTACAACGATTATCAATTTTTTTCCTTTATAAAATTTAACTACAATCCCAATGAGACCTATTTTTTTAAATCCCCTTGTAACTAAGACAACTTTTCTGTTTTTAATGCTTTTTATTTCAAGCTATCTTAAAGCTCAAACAATTACAGCAATCCGCATGGATATGGAGTGGTTGAGTTCAACAACAAACACTGCAGATTTTCAGATACGCTTAACAAATACTGGAACCTCTGCTGTTACATTTAACGCATTGATAATTCGAGGTGTACATGCTACCTGCTTAACAACGGGAGCGATAACGTGGAAAGCATTGAATGACAATACTCTTCCAGGATGGTTAGGTTGGCCAAATGTTTTAAATAATTTACCTTATATTTCATCTCAAAGAAAATTAAACTTCTCATCAAGTAACGGTATATTTACTCCAGCTACAGCTCAGGCTATCCCATCAGGAGCAGGTGTAGTTGTGGGTACATTTAGAGTGTCAACAACAACAACATGGGCACCAAATAGCGACTTTGGTTTTGCATGGGAAATGACATCAGGGGGAGTTGTGGCTTATTTAGATGGCGCAACATCTGTTTCTAATATCCAACCTTTTGGCACAGTAAGTACTGCAACGATTTGTGCCTCCTGTTTAACGTTAACAGCATCAAGTGCTCAGCCTTTAAATGTAGGAGGTGTAGTTCCTCCGATAACAGCTTCAGTTTTAAGTGTAAGTAGTGCTAATGACACCATTTGCTCAGGAGCTTCTACAAATTTAAGTACAGTAGTAACTGGAGGAAATCCTCCATACACAGTTATAGTAACAGATGGTACTGACAACTATGTAGCAACTGGGACATGTTCAGGAACAGTAAGCATTCCTGTAAGTCCAACAACAACTTCCACATATACTATTGTATCAGTATCATCAGGAAGTTTAACAGGAACTGGTAACAGTGGGTCTCCAACAGTGACAGTTACTGCGCCTGCCTCTCCTACATTTACTCAAATAGCAGCAGTCTGTTCAGGTACTGCGATAAATTCTTTACCAACAAGCTCTACAAATAACATTACAGGAACCTGGAGTCCTGTAATTAATAATACGTCAACAACAACTTACACATTTACTCCACAAAGTGGACAGTGTGCAAGTACTGCAACAATGACAATTTCAATAAATTCACCCAGCGTACCAACATTCAATACGCCTGTTACTCCAATTTGTTCTGGATCAACGTTATCAAACATTTCAACTAATGGAATTTCAGGAACCTGGTTTCCAGCAAGTATTAATGCCTCAACAACAACTTATACTTTTACTCCTACAACTGGACAGTGTGCAACTTCAGCTTCTACAACATTAACGGGAACTCAAAGCACTTCTTCTTCTTCAGCAATTTCTGCTTGTGGAAGTTATACTTGGGCTAATACTGGACAAACTTATACAACTTCAGGCTCCTACACAGGCACTACTGTAAATTGCCAAACACCGATTTTAAATTTAACAATTCTTCAGAGTACTTCAAATACTACAACAATTTCAGCATGTGGGTCTTATACATGGCCAAATAATGGTCAAACATTTACCTCATCAGGAGTTTATACAGGATCAACAACAAATTGTGTAACCCAAATTTTAAATCTCACAATTTCTTCAGGGTCAACATCAACTTCGCCTCCTCCAGCATGTGGAACTTATACATGGGCAAATAATGGTCAGACTTATTCTTCATCAGGGACTTATATCTCCGTAAATTCTTGCGGTACAGATACTTTAAACCTTACAATTATTCCAAGTAATAATAATCAATCAGATATAACAATATGTGGAACAAGTTATTTTTGGAGTGAAACTGGGACAACTTATACCACATCTGGAATTTATGAAGGTCCAACCAGCCAATTAAATGGTCAATGCTACACTGAAATATTAAATTTGACTATCGTACCTCCAAATACAACAAATACAACATCTATTACGGCTTGTGATTCATACACTTGGCCAAATAACGGAGTTACATATACTACTGCAGGTACTAATACTTATGTAGGCTTAACATTAAACTGCGCTACCGAATTATTAAATCTAAGTATAATTCCAAGTTCAACTAATACAACTACTGTTTCTGTTTGTGATTCATATACTTGGGGAGTGAATGGTATAACTTATACTTCAAGTGGCTTTTATACAGAAAGCGGAGCAGATTGTATAACAGAGGCGTTAAACCTAACAATTATTCCTACTTCAATAAATACAACCACAGTAAGTGGTGTCTGCGCATCTTTTACATGGGCAAATACTGGTCAAACTTATTTAGCTAGCGGGACTTATACAGGAACTTCAACAAATTGTGTGACTGAAGTCTTAAATTTAAGCATCACCCCAAATACTACTTCCACTACTAATGCAAATGCCTGTGGAAGTTATTTATGGGCAAATAATAATCAAATTTATACTGTTTCCGGAACTTATACAGGGCCAACAGTAAATTGTGTAACCCCTACACTCATTTTAATGATTACCCCTAATTCTACTAATACTACAACGGTTTCAGCTGCTTGTGGATCTTATACCTGGTCAAATACGGGAATAACTTATACTAGTTCTGGTATTTATACTGGTAATACTCTTGGTTGTATAACTCAAGCTTTAAACTTAACGATTATTCCTAATACGTCTCAAACTACAACAATTACTGCAACCGACACATACACTTGGGCAGCCAATGGTTTAACCTATACAGAATCTGGAATTTATACTGGTCCAACATCAGCAAATTGTGTAACGCAATACTTGAACTTAACAATTAATTCGTCAGGGATTTCAGAGGAGGAAATGGTTTTGTTTTCTTTATATCCAAATCCTGTTTCAGAGGCCCTTACTATTGATTTCAATGGAGTGTCAAATGAAGAATATTCAATTATAGATAATTTTGGCTCAGTTGTTAAACAAGGTGTTTTAGAAACTATGTCAACTAAAATTTCAGTTTCTGATCTGAGTGTAGGACTTTACTATTTTAAAATAGAAGGCACTAAACCGAGAAAATTTAGTAAAATAAATTAAAAAAGCACTTCAAAAACAGTGTTTATAATTTTCTAATAAAGGCTGTAAGTAATTTTGATAGTGGTTCGAAAGCATCAAAACTTAGTTCTTCAAAAGTATCAAAGACATCGTGGTAATGTTTGTTTGGCCCCATTGTATATATAAAGAAGGAAGGAACTCCTTTTTGTGTAAAATAATAATGATCTGAATTTGCTGCGGGTCCTCTTGGCTTTATTTGTTTTAATGCTTTCTTTTTATTGTTTAATTTACACAGAAGTTGATATTCTTTATCAAATAGTGTTGAATTTACAACTGTAACACCTTCTTCACCACTTCCCATAATATCTAAATTTAGTAGAAAACGTATATCTTTTAATGGTAAAATTGGGTTTTCAACCATAAATTTGGAGCCTATAAGTCCCACTTCTTCAGCTGCGAATGCAATAAAAATCACATTGTATTTTTTTAGTGGGTTAAGAAGAAGTTTTTCCGCTAAAGAAAGAAGCATTCCATTTCCACTTGCGTTGTCATTTGCTCCAGGGAAGTAGGTATTTTTTCCCATTCTACCAAGATGGTCATAATGGGCGCTTATAATAATTGTCTTATCCGTTTCTTTTCTTGCTTTAATTACTCCAAAGACGTTACGAGCCTGGAAATTTTTTAAAAATTTATTTTCAATATTTAGAAAAATTGCGGGTTGTGAAGTAGAAAAAGCAGCTTCTTTCAATTGAATATAAGGGTACAAAAATGCTGTTTGACTAACAGACCATGTAAATTTTTCATTTGTAATTTCGACAATTGGTCGGGAGTTTGCAAGTTGCATTAAAGCTGCCCGAATTTCTTTTATTTCAGTGTCTTTACAGCCAATAAGACTTACAATTAGTACAGAATCTTTATCATAATCAAAGACTTTATTGGAATTTAAAAAAAGCAATTTTTTTGCTAAAAAATCAGCGCCTTGAATAAGTTGAATTGGGAAAAATCTACCATCAGGACAAGCGGGGGAGTTACACGTAGAACCAGAGTTAGGGTGAACTAAAAAATCTATTCCAGCTTGCAGAAGGTGAGTATCTAATTTTACAATGCAATTTGCTGGAAAGGTATTAACATCAAAAGTAAATTTTTGAAAATAAGTTCCGTTTATAGGCGCTAATCCGATCTCTTGAAATGTTTTTCCAATGAAATCTGCTGCGATATTACTTCCATTTTCAACGTATCCTCTTCCGTGGAATTCTGAAGAACATAATGTTTTTGTAAATTCTTTTACCTGCCTACTTTGGCTGTAAAGTTGAAAGCTGAGAAGAAAACTAATTCCCCAGATTAGCTGCATAGCGACTACAAATTTTTAGCATAAAATCTTCAACAACTTCACCATCTAAATCCCAGTTGTTTTCTACAGCATATTCTGCAATAACAGAACGCGCTGAATCTCTATTATCTAAAGCATCTAATCGTTTTATGGCGCTTGAAAATAAATCACTAGAACCATCAAATAATTCATTAATAAACTGAAGTCGTTCATTTAATGTAAAGGATCCAATTAATGTCTCTAATGTCATTACTTGGTAATTTTGTGCTATGGATTTTTCGATTTTCAGTATTTTTGGAAATAAACTTGAAGCATCTTCAGTTATTTCTTTAGTAGTTTCAGCACTGTCATTTGCTGTATTTTCAATTTCCTCCTCAGAATCTAGGTTTTCTTCAACAAGTTCTTCCTCTTTAATTTCTATTTCTGGTAAAATATCTTCTTTTTCTATAGATTGCTCGATTTCTTTTTCTACTTCTGGTAAAACTTCATCTTCCTCAACCTCAGATTCAATTTCAGGAGTAGCAAATAAATCAAATCGAATGATCGAATCTTCTGCTATGTCGTTAGTTTCCTCTTCAAAAATAATTTCTCTGTCTTTATTTTCCTCGGGAATAGTTTCTTCCTCTTTTTTTACCTCTGTTTCTTTGTCAACAACTTCAAGCTCTTCACTTTCTTCAACCGCTAAAATAGAATTTTCATAAACCTTGTAACGCACAATCAGAAGACGCTCATATAATTCTCTTGAAGAGGCAACGGTTTCCTCCAATTCTATTAGTGTTATATTGCCTTTTGAGATTTTTTTGAGTCCATTTTCAATGGCTGAAACAAGTTCTTTCATAGTTTAATTCTACTTTTTATCAACATTTAGTGTAAGTTGCTAACGACTATTTTGTAATATTACGCAATCTAACGACTTTTAGAAATCAAATTTAAAAAACAACTTTGAGATTGCTCACAAAAGACGTGAATTTTCTCCTATAAAAACGTTAAAAACTTAAAAGTATATGTTTTTAGAACAATTTCCAGCTAAAGAAAGGCAAAATGGATGGATAGAAGTAATTTGTGGCTCCATGTTTTCTGGAAAAACTGAGGAACTAATTCGAAGATTACGCCGTGCAGAGTTTGCGAATCAAGAAATATGTCTTTTCAAGCCAGAAATTGACCTGCGATTTAGCAAGGATAAAGTTGTAAGTCATCAAGGGAATTCTCTTGAGGCAAGGATCATAAATAATTCAAGAGAAATTACTGCTTTGTGGAACAAAGAAAAAATCGTTGCAATTGATGAAGCGCAGTTTTTCGATGCTGAGTTACCAAAAGTTTGTAATGAATTAGCAAACAAAGGTGTTCGTGTAATTATTGCAGGTTTAGACATGGATTATCAAGGAATTCCATTTGGACCAATGCCGCACTTGCTTTCTGTTGCAGAATATGTAACAAAAGTGCATGCAATTTGTGTTTCATGTGGTAACTTAGCTCAGTTTTCACAACGAACTGCAAACGAAGAAGGACAAGTACTTGTTGGAGCACTTGAGAAGTATCGACCACTTTGTCGTTCGTGTTATTTTAAAGGATAAACTTGAAATTAAACCTTTCATATTCAGAATTTTGTTCCATTGTTGATGGTAGCATTCTCAGTGGACCAAGTAATGGGCTTGTCCAGCAAATCTGCTATGATTCGAGAAAATCTTATAGTAAAAAGGAAACTGCCTTTTTTGCTCTTCAAGGAAATTTTCGAGATGGGCATAATTTTATTTCAGCGGCAAATGAAAATGGAACCTCCTGTTTTATAATTTCAAAAAGTCAAGATCATTTTTATGACAATGCCACTTATATTTTAGTTGATGATACGCTCAGAGCACTACAAAAACTCGCTCAAAGTCACAGACAAAAGTTTTCTTATCCAATTATTGCTATTGCCGGAAGTATTGGAAAGACAACTATTAAAGAATGGGTCTATCATTTTTTTAGTTCAAAATTTAGGGTCAGTAGAAGTCCAAAGAGTTATAATTCACAAATTGGAGTTGCAATTTCTCTATTGAATCTTCATGAAGAGTGTGACTTTGCACTCATTGAAGCAGGGATTTCAAAACCGGGAGAAATGGACAATTTAGCACAAATGATACAGCCGGATTATGGTATCTTGACTTCTCTTAAGCTGTCCCATAAAGATCACTTTAGTTCATTAGATGAAATGATTCAGGAGCAAATTAAGCTTTTTAAGCATGTAAAACAAACCATAATCTCGTCAACTATTCAACTTTCTTCTTCTTATATATCGGCTATTAATGCTTCAAAAATAGTGGATAGCGATTTTTCAGATGAACTGCTTCATTTTCCTTTTTCAGATAAAGGAAGTATTCAATCTGGTATTATCGCTATGGCTACTGCAAGATTTTTTTCTTGTTTGGATCTCGAAGCTATCAAAAGTCTTCCTCGTCTTGCTTTGCGTTTGGAAACTTTCGAAGGAATTGACAGCTCACTCATTATTAATGACACGTATAACTTAGATTTAGAGGCCTTAGTTTATTCATTAGAACATCAATTAGTGCTGGCTGAAAAGAAGAAACGAATTGTAATCGTTGGCCTTGATAAGCAGAACCTGCATTTGGAAGAACTTATTATCAAGCAAATTAATGCATTTACACCGGATGAAATTCACATTGTACATCCTGAAGAAACTCCAGTAATATCTGTAAAAGACGCTGTTGTATTAATTAAAGGCACCCGTGCTTCTGAAATGGAAAAATTTGCAAATAAATTGAAGTTAAAGCACCATAAAACCATTTTGGAAATTAGCCTGAGCGCTTTAAGACACAACATATCGATTTTTAAAAGTTACCTTCTTCCAAAAACAAAATTATTGGCAATGGTTAAGGCGCAATCCTATGGAGCAGGACTAGAAAAAATAGCACTATTTTTAGAGAAATTAGGCCTTGATAAATTAGGCGTAGCGTATTCTGATGAAGGGCTTGAATTACGAAAAGCGGGTGTGAAAATTCCAATTTTAGTGATGAATCCTGAAGAAGATGGTTTTGACACGTGCATTCGCTATCAGCTAGAACCTGCAATTTATTCCTTCG
>CAMDDR010000061.1:0-10997 GCA_945892995.1 Chitinophaga pinensis
GAATCACAAAAAGATTACTTAAAATTATTAGAACAGTATAAATTAAAAGCATATCAAACTGTTTATAATCTTAGTCAAACTATTCTTGAAAAGGATCTTGCAAATTCGTGTAGAAGCGAATATATGCTTTTAAATGTTTTAGCAATGGGACAATTGACCGTAGACAAATCAACTCTAATCCCTAAATTAAATCTAATTATTGACGAAAAACCACAATCAGAGCAAGCAGAAAGAGCAAAAGAAATGCTTAAGATAATACAAACAGGATATTCAAAAAATGAGGAATTAGATTTTAATAAAAAATACTTTTTTGAGTTTGTTTCAGACGTAACACAATATGTAATCATTCTTCTAGATAACGAAGATGACATGGATGATTCAAAAGGCACAATTTCAGATTTTACAACTAAAAAATTTAAGTCTAGTAAATTGCGTGTTAGTTCAAAAATAACCCTTTCAGAAAAGTCGTTTATTTTGGTTCAAGAATTTGCATCTATTTCACTTGCCGACAAATTTGTAGATGCTTATAAAGCAGGTTTTGAATTTCTTGATGAGCTTCAAGACAATAAAATTTACATTATTACGCAAGAAAATTTGAAAAAGTTAATTGAAACAGCGAAATTTGAAGAATATAAATTATTTTACAACGATAATTATTAATTAATATGTTAAAACGAAAAGAATTTTTTGGATCAGGTGTTTCAAACGAAAACAGTTCAGACCAATTAAATAGAGTAATAGCAGGAACAGAAATCACTGGAGATATTGTTTCAAATTCAGGAATACTGATTGAAGGTGAGATAATTGGTAATATTTCTTGTTCTGGGCAAGTTAAAATTGGTAACTCCGGTAAACTCAAGGGCAATTTAGTATGCGTCAATGCAGAAATCGAAGGCGCTTTAGAAGGAGAGTTAACAATCGAAAATCTACTTATTTTACGAAGTACTGCTAGAATAAAAGGAGATATTGAAGCACTGAAATTAAATATTGAGGAAGGTGCATTTTTTGAGGGTGCATGTGTAATGAAGGCCCCATTGTCTTCAAATAGTTTAAATAACGATTTAGCATTTGATTCAGAAGAAGACTAAGAAAATCGAAAAGAAAAAAAATCTTTTCTTGCGCTTTTCAAGCATGGGAATTCAAATGGCTGGAATTATTGGTTTTTTCGCTTGGTTAGGAACGTATTGCGATAAAAAATTTGAAACCCTGACTCCATGGTGGACGCTTTCTCTTTCACTTTTTGGTGTTATTTCTTCAATGTTTCTCATTATTAGAGAGATTTTAAAATTAAATAATCCAGATGACTAAGATCAATTATTTTCATTTGGCTGTTCCTCAATTTTTTCTAGCATCCTTATTTTTTCTAATTATTGAATTGAATCTAACACCTCTTTCTAGTTATGATGGATTATTAATTAGTTTATTGGTCTTAATTATCTACTTATTAAGCTCTTTGTCTTTTTTTATATTGCCAAGTAATGCTCCAGAGTTTTTTGCTTCTCGGTTTTTGTTGATGTTTAGTTTGCAGATTATTGCTTTCCTAACTTCCGTAGCTATTTTTGTTTTCGTAGAAAACGAAACAAGATTATTGCTTTATTTCTTATTTTTATTTTTATCAGCAATGCTTATTCAAACAGTTCTTCTTTTAAGAGCACTAAACAAATAATTAGCTTTGCTTCCGCTTTTCGTAAAAGAAATCTTTCATTAGCTGGGCACAATCTTCCTCCAAAATACCATTAATAACCAAGGAGCTTGGATGGTATAATTTATTTCCATGATTTCCTGCACCACGTTTCAAATCTCTTGCGCCGTAAACAATTTTATCTATCTGCGACCAATAAAGAGCCCCTGCACACATGCAACAAGGTTCTAAAGTAACGTAGAGTGTGCAACCTTTCAAATACTTTGCCCCTAAATAATTTGCGGCAGCTGTTATTGCCTGTATTTCTGCATGCGCAGTAACATCACATAATGTTTCTGTTAAATTATGACCTCTAGCAATAATTTGATTTTGGCAAACGATCACAGCCCCTACAGGAACTTCATCAAGTAAATATGCTTTTTTTGCTTCATCTAATGCTTGCTTCATAAAATAAGCATCATTGTAAGGGGAAATCATAGCAACAAGATTAAGAACTTATTCAAAAACAAACAAGTATTTGTTTAGAAGATTTTTATTTAAGACTTGTTTTTTTGATTTCTTAACTTAACTTTCCAAAGTGAATATATTGGATATTATTTTAATTATACCACTGCTATACGGAACTTGGAGAGCTTTTCACAAGGGATTTATTATGGCACTTTTCACAATTTTAGCATTATTGATAGGACTTTATGCTGCTTTTCACTTTTCAGATAAATTTTCCCGCTTTATTTCTGCTCAAACTGATTCAATGCCAGAATATCTTCCGGCATTCTCTTTTCTAATTCTTTTTTTACTTGTTGGTGCTTGTATTTATTTTGGGGGAAAGGCCCTAGAACAGGTCATAAAAATCGCTCAATTGTCTTTAGTAAATAAATTATTGGGTGCAGCACTTGGTTTAATAAAATGGGCATATTTTATTAGTGGATTATTAGTTTTTATTGATTCCGTTGATTTGAAAGAACAAATCATAACGAAAGAGCTCAAAACAAAATCAATTATTTATCCGCTCGTAAATGGTCTTATTCGGCATTCAATTCCAGATGTTGCCAATATGGAATTATTCAAGCGCAGAAAATCAGAACAAAAAAAATAGCAGCTATATGATGATGAAAAATATGGTGTATTCCATTTTCAAACTCCTTTTATTTTGGATATTATTTTTCGATGCTGGCAGGATTTTATTCTCTATTCACAATGCCGGAAAATTTACAAATGTTTCTTTTGTAGAATGGCTTTTAGCATTTGTTTATTCTTTTCGAATTGATTTAGCTAGTGCTGCAGCTTTGAGCGCAATCCCTCTTTTGATTTTAGTATTAACTTATATATGGCCAGGAAAATGGTCGAAACCTATTTTTTATACTTTTTTGAGTCTGGAAATCTTATTCGTAGCTCTCATTCATTGCGGTGAAATTAATGCCTATACAGAATGGAATCATAAATTAACAACGCGAGTTTTTCTTCATTTATCAAATCCTGATGAGGTTTTCCGAACAGCGGGCTTCTCTATGTTTTTATGGTTTTTATTATACTTGCTATTAGAAATCATCATAGCCTTTTTTCTTGTTCGCTTATTATTTTTAGAATTAAAACTTAATACTTATTTAGGATGGCAAAGACGGGTATTATCTGGAGTTCTCGTGCTTTTTGGCTTTTTGGCTCAATTCTTTTTATTAATACGTGGAGGAATTCAGCAAATACCTTTAAATATTGCCTCTGCATATTATTCAAATAATCATGTTTTAAATGACTTATCTGTTAATTCAATCTACTTTTTTGGACACAGTTATTTATTACATAACAGAACTCAAATTGATGATTTTATGCCATCTATTGCTCCAAATGAATCTGAAAAAACGGTTAAAAAATTATTCACTTATTCTAAAAAACACGATCAATATATTTTTAAGTCTTCAAAGCCGAATATTGTTATTATTGTTTTTGAAGGCTGGTCATCAAACGCTATAAGCTGTTTAAGTGAGACTCAAAAAAGCACACCTAATTTTGACAAACTTGCCTCTGAAGGGTTATTATTTAATAATATTTTTGCGTGTGGTCTAACATCTGAAATTGGTAATTCAAGTATTTTTAGTGGTTACCCTGCGCTCCCTGAAATTTCTATTTCTATGCATCCTGAAAAGCATAGAAAGATTCGCACTATCAATGAGGAACTACAAAGTTATTCTACAAATTATCTCTTTAGTGGAGATTTAAAATACGAAAATATTGGCAGTTATTTTATGGATCATGATTTTCAGCATGTTGAAGATGAAAAGGTTTTTCCTTCTCATCTTAAAAGAGGAAAACTTAATTATTTTGACTCTGATCTGTATACCCTTTTACTTAAAAAAATGAATGCTACAAAAGAGCCATTTTTACATTGTGCCTTTACAGGAAGTACCCATGCCCCATATGATCACCCGAAAAGTAAAAATCCTAGATTTAAGGATGAAGAAGCTGACTATATGAATTCTATGGTTTATGCTGACAAATGCTTGGGTGATTTTATTGCAAATTGTAAAACTAAACCATGGTTTAAGAATACTATTTTTGTTTTTGCTTCAGATCATGGCCACCCATCTCCTGGTCTTTCAAATCCAAATTCTAAAGTTTTTTTCCGAATTCCATTTTTGATTTGGGGCGAAGAATTAAAAGATATTTACCGAGGAAAAATAAATGATAAAATCGGATCACAAGCAGATATTGCAGCAACTTTACTTTATCAAGTTGGAGGAAATTTAAAAAAATTCCCATGGAGTAAAGATTTATTGAATCCTAGTTGCCCTGAATTTGCCTTACTTGCAATTAATCGTGGATATGGATGGGTTTCTAAGAAGGGGCATTATGTTTACCAAATGGATTCAAAAACAGAGTTGGAAAATAGTTTTTTGAAGAAAGACCAAAAAGAAGAAATAAAAAACTGTAATGCTTTTTTAACACGATTTTATAAGGATTTCAAAGATCTTTAAATAAATACTGAGAATTCATTAATAACATAGTTCTCAAATCAAAAGTGTAGCACATTTCTTATGCTAATTATTTTTGTTTGCAGAGTTGTTTTAACTTTGTACCCAAATAATAAATATGAACTCTTACGATGTAATTATAATTGGCTCTGGACCCGGTGGATATGTTGCTGCAATTCGTTGCGCGCAACTTGGAATGAAAACTGCAATTATTGAAAAGTACGCTACCTTGGGTGGTACTTGCTTGAATGTAGGTTGTATTCCATCAAAAGCTTTATTGGATTCATCAGAGCACTTTAATAATGCAAAACACACTTTTGGCGAACATGGAATAGAACTAAAAGATCTGAAAGCAAATTTAAAGCAAATGATTCAACGCAAAAATGATGTGGTGAGTCAGACGTGCGCAGGAGTTAAGTTTCTAATGGACAAAAATAAAATTGATGTGCATTTAGGGCTTGGGTCCTTCATCGATAAAAATAACTTGAAAGTCACTGCAGCAGATGGGAAAGAAACTAAAATTCAGGGTAAAAATATCATAATTGCTACAGGTTCAAAACCAAATTATTTCCCTGGAATGGAACCGGATAAAAAACGTATCATAACCTCAACAGAGGCCTTGGATTTAAAAGAAATTCCGAAGAAAATGCTCATTATTGGAGGTGGCGTTATCGGTCTAGAATTGGGTTCTGTCTATGGTAGATTAGGCTCAGAAATAGAAGTAATTGAAAATTCACCTTCTATATTATCCGCAATGGATGGCGCTATTGGTAAAGAATTTATTAAAATATTAAAAAAAGACGGCTTTAAATTTCAGCTAGAACACAAAGTTCAAAAGGTTGTGAATAAGGGGAAGTCAGTTGTCCTGACGGCAATCAATAAGAAAGGTGAATCTGTGGATTTTGAAGCAGATTATTGCTTAGTTGCTGTCGGAAGAAAAGCTTTCACTAGTGGACTAAACATAGAAAATGCAGGATTAGCACTTAATGCTCGCGGGCAAGTTGAGGTAAACAACAATTTACAAACAGCTGTCCCTCATATTTATGCAATTGGCGATGTTGTTCGAGGGATGATGTTAGCTCATAAAGCAGAGGATGAAGGAGTTTATGTCGCTGAATTTCTTGCTGGACAAAAACCACATATCAATTATAATTTAATTTCTGGAGTTGTTTACACTTGGCCTGAAATTGCTGCAGTAGGAAAAACAGAAGAAGAATTAAAAGAAGCTGGCATATCCTACAAAGTTGGAAGTTTTCCAATTAAAGCCTTAGGTCGTGCGAGGGCAAGTATGGATACAGCAGGATTTATAAAAATTATTGCAGATGCTAAAACAGATGAGGTTTTAGGGGTTCACATGATTGCTGCACGCGCAGCAGATTTAATTATGGAAGCAGTTACTGCAATGGAATTTCATGCATCAGCTGAAGACATGGCTCGTATTTGTCACCCGCATCCAACATATTCAGAAGGCATTAAAGAGGCAGCACTAGCAGCTACTGAAAACCGTGCTTTACACGTTTAAGGGTATCTTATTTTCTGCTTATTGCTTTTAAAGCAGCAGCTACAACATTCTGCGTGTCAATACCATATTTTGTCATTAATTCCATTGGCGAGCCGCTTTCACCAAATGTATCATTTACAGCAACAAATTCATGTGGTCGAGGTAAATGTTCCCCAAGCACTTGTGCTACAGCTTCTCCGAGGCCACCGTTACGCATGTGTTCTTCTGCAGTAACTACGCAAGAAGTTTTAGTCACTGATTTAAGAATAGCTGCAGCATCCAAAGGTTTTATGGTATGCATATTAATTAATTCAACTGAAATTCCTTGGTTACTTAAGATTTTTGCTGCTTCTATCGATTTCCATACTAGGTGACCGCAAGCAATGATGGTAACATCTGTTCCTTCTTGAAGAACATCTGCTTTTCCGATTATAAATTCTGCATCTGGTTTTACAAAAATTGGCATTACAGGTCTACCAAATCTCAAATAAACTGGCCCATAGTGCTTAGCAATAGCAATTGTCGTTTGTTTTGTTTGATTGAAGTCTGCAGGCACAATAACAGTCATATTTGGCAACATTCGCATCATTCCAATATCTTCTAAAATTTGATGTGTTGCACCATCTTCTCCCAATGTCAAGCCAGCATGAGAAGCACATATTTTTACATTTTTTTGCGAATAAGCAATAGACTGCCGAATTTGGTCATAGACCCTCCCAGTTGAAAAATTAGCGAAAGTTCCAGTATAAGGAATTTTTCCTCCGATTGTCATTCCTGCGGCCATTCCCATCATATTGGCTTCGGCAATTCCAACTTGAAAGAAACGCTCTGGCTGTTCTTTTTGGAAGGCATCCATTTTTAGAGAACCTGTTAAATCGGCACAAAGTGCAACAACATCTGGATTTATTTTTCCTAATTCTGAAAGACCTTCTCCAAAACCTGAGCGGGTATCTTTGTTCCCTAAAATTTCAAATGACATACTTATAAATTTAATGTAATTGTTTTATTTGATTCTATTTTAAAATTCTTTTCTTTAGTATATGCTGTAGATTTTTGGTCTTTTTCGCGATAAATAACTTTGTATGAACCGGGTTGCAGATTCCATAAATCTTTATTAAAACCCTCTTTTAAATCACACACCCACTCAAATGTTTGGTCTCCTTTATCAGTAAAAATCTGCCCTATTAAACCTTTTTCAGCAGTGTAATTTAAAGTTCCACTCGCAACAACATTAATTGTTGTTGTCTTACTTTGTGTGATTTCTATGGTCTTGTATGTTCTGGGAAGTGTGAAAATTTCAACATCATACGATCCAACAAGGTATTTTTGAGTTAAATTTAATATTTGTTCATTCAAAGTAGTAGTTTGACCTTTTAACATAACACGCATATTAAGATTAGAAAGATTATCAGAAGTTCCGCTAATTAATTTTAAGAATCCCTGTCCAGCATCTACTTCTATTATATTGTGTTTAAATTTTGTAATTATTATGTTCTTTTTTTCAATTTTAGGAAGCGTATTAACAACCAAGTCGTATTTCAAAGAAGGATCTAAAATTAGGGTGTCAGGATTTCCGTAACGATTTAAAGTATGGATAAAGCTATATTTAAGTTTTTTTGTTCCTGCTTCATAAAGAAACATGCTTACATTAGTTTCAGTTGGAGTTTTTAAAGTTGTATTTAAATTTATCTGAACACTTGTGCTAATTAAAGTCTTTTGAATGATATTTGTGAGGACAGTTTTAAAGGAATCTTTGCTTTCAGCGTCTATAAATGTGCCAATACAATTAAATTTTTCCAAATAAGAAAGATCCATTCCAAGCCCAATGACAAACGGTGTAACTTTTACTCCTTTTTCCCTTAATTTTTTTGCAACTACGCAAGGGTCATTATCACACGATTCCAAGCCGTCTGTTATTAAAATTATAAAATTGCGCGCAATCGTATCAGGAAAATCAGCAGCTGCAGCTTCTAAGGAACGGGCAATTGGAGTAGCTCCTTTTCCGGTTAAACCTTTAACTTTAATTTTAATGGCATCTATTCTATCTTTTCCAAAAGGGACTTCTAATTTTGTATCATTACAATCTTGTATTTCATTATTTATCATTGACTGGTGACCGTAAACACGCAAAGCGATTTCTAAATCTTCAACTCCCCTCAATTTTTCAATGGCTTGGGACAATATCTCTTTAGCGGCAGCCATCCGTGTTTGCTTATCCCAATCTAAGTTCATGCTATTTGAAGCATCCAAAATAAAGAGAATACGCGTTGTTTTCTGACTAAATAAGAGACCAGAAAGGCAAAAGAAAAATATGAATAGTGCTTTTCTCACTAATAATCTCCGAGTGTTTCTTCAAGTTGCTTTAATGCATCTTCAAGTTGTTCTGCATTTGGGGCAATGCCATGCCATTTATGTGAACCTACCATAAAGTTAACACCTTGTCCCATTTCTGTTTTCATAATAATTACAATGGGTTTCCCCTTTCCTAATTTACTTTTTGCAAGGGTCATAATTTCTCTAATATTTTCAAAATCATGTCCATTCATTGAAAGTACTTCCCAGCCAAAAGCTTCCCATTTTGCTTCAAGATTACCCAAAGACAAAACATTTTCAACATCCCCATCAATTTGCCTGCCATTAAAATCGATAGTAGCAATTATATTATCTACTTTATTAGCCGCTGCGTACATTGCTGCTTCCCAAATCTGACCTTCTTGCAATTCCCCATCACCATGAAGTGTAAATATAGTTGAAGGATCATTATTTAATTTTTTTGTTTGCGCTGCACCAAGGGCATTTGATAATCCTTGTCCTAGTGAACCAGAAGCCATTCGAATTCCAGGTAATTTTTTATCGGTAGAAGGGTGTCCCTGCAAGCGTGAAGATAATTTTCTAAATGTGCCTAATTCTGCAATAGGGAAATATCCTGAACGTGCTAAAATACTATACCAAACTGGAGAAATATGTCCGTTGGAAAGAAAAAAAAGGTCCTCATTTTTTCCATCCATCGAAAAAGGAGTAGCTGTGTGGCTCATCGCCTCAAAATACAAAAATGTCAAAAAATCTGTGCAGCCTAAAGAACCACCAGGATGACCTGAATTAACAGCCGATACCATGCGGACAATGTCTCTTCTAACTTGAGAAGCAATTCCCTCTAATTTTACTATTTCCATGCTTTTAAATAAATCTTAATTCTACTGTACAAAACTAACTAAATTATTAACTTTGATAGGTGAATTAGTTGTTCATTTCTCTTGAAAAGCAACTTTTTTTTAACAATTTGCGTCTTAATTATCAAATTAATTAAATCATGAAAAAACTTATTTTACCATTTCTTTTTTTTACTTTTTTTAGTCACATTTCATTTTCTCAGATGGTAGACCAAAGACTAGAAAAGAAATACTCCAAAAAAGAAATTAATCAAATGATTAAAGATGATTCAGGTCAATATCAGTTTTTAGTATACGCTCTAGATAATGCCTGTTATACAATTGAACAACCAAAAGGTAAAGATTTATCTGAATTCCCAGAAATCTCTCTCGATTTAAAAAGCCCGTTAAATTTTTTAGATCTTGGACTTGAAATAAAAGATCAAAACCAATATTTTATTATCAAGAGAACCAATAAACTTTTAGTTGTTAAATCCAACTGGGTAATAAATCATGAATTAAAAACAAAAAAATAATCTTAGATGCAAAAAATAGTTTTTTTAATTGCTTTATTTCTCTCATTAAATAGCACTTTCCAGGCGCAGGTAATTACGATGGGGGATGTTGGATTTCCTCAGAGTAATCCAATTGATTGTGCAACTTTTGGTGTCAGCGGAAATAATTTTCAAAGCCCAGGCGGGGGAAGCTATCCTGCTAATTTTAACGATACAACAGTCTTTTGCCCTAATTTAAGCCTTGGCACTAAAGTAACTTTAACATTTGCAATAAATGCCGGATTTACCTTTAATGTTGATGGTTCTGATTCAATTTATGTTTATGACGGCCCTAACACTTCCTCACCATTATTAGGCGTACACAACTCTGTCACTGACCCGAATGGCTTTGCATATCAAGCATCTTGGAATAATCCATCTGGTTGCTTGACGGTAGTTTTTATCTCAAACAGCTCAAATCAAGGTTCAGGTTGGCTTGCAAATGTGCAGTGTGGCAATCAGTTTCAACCTTTTATACCGCATTTAGAAGCATATATAAATGGCCAAGGAACAAACGCTTTAAATCCTCTAGATAGTGGATTTGTAGATATTTGTTTTGGAGATAGCATCTTGTTTATTGCTAGGCCACTATTTCCATATTCTTTTGAATCTACCGGATTTGGTTATTCTCAAAACGTTAATTCCTCCATAGATTTTTTCTGGGACATCACGGATGGTGTTACTTATCCTGACAATGATTCTATATGGTTTTCTCCTCCAGCACGAGCCGGATATTTGATTGATTTGTTACTTACAGATGCTTTTCCGCAGATTGAAAGATTACGATGTAAAGTTCGGGTTTCTCAAATTCCAAGTTTTGCTGAAACGATGGCTTTGGATGATCTTATTTGTTTAGGTGATACTACTATTTTATTTGGAGGAGTTACGGCAACAGATACTGTAGGAGTCAGCATCCCTCCGGGAACATTCAATTTGGGGGGTAATTTTGCTGGCTTAACGTATCTTCCTGATGGATCCGGACAGCAATACCAAGCACCAATTCAAATTGGAGGGTTTCCATCAGGTTCAACAATACAAAATGCACAATCTTTGAATCAAGTGTGTATCACAATGGAACACTCCTATTTAGGTGATTTAGAAATTTGGTTGCAATGCCCTTCAGGAGTTATTGTTCCTTTGGTAAATTCATATGGTGCTGGGGCTATTCCCGGTGGTAATAGCGGT
>CAMDDR010000062.1:0-10980 GCA_945892995.1 Chitinophaga pinensis
TCAGACAATTCAGGAGTAAGAGGAGATTTTGAGATTAATCCAGTTGGACAATTTGGTGCCTTTGCAGAATTTGGTTTCTTACAGTTTCCCTCTTGGAAGGGAACTACAATTAAGTTTCTTAAAAAAAAGTAGAATAATGGATTACATGGAATTTGCAGTTGGCTTCCGTCAACTTGCAGGTTCTGAAAAAACAACGATTAATTACCGTAATATTGATAATACTCTTGCTTCATCTCAAGAGTCAATTGGTGATTTTAGAAATACACACGTTTACCTTCGAGCATCTCTTCACTCTTTGATTTTTGTTGGAAAAAAGAAAATAGATGTTACTAGAAAGTATTTTATAGATCAATCTATTGGCTTGAATTATGACTATAATTTATTTCCAGGTGCTACAACTTACCCCGATAGTTTTATCGTAAATTCGAGCATTGTGAGAAAATTTTACAATCCTTCGGTTTTACAATTTCATTATAGTTTATCCTATGGCATTCGACTAAACCGAGCTTGGATGTTTCTTCCTGGAGTTTCTTTACCTCTTCTTGGTATTTATGAGTGGAATGGCTTTGGAGCAAAAATGTCTTGGTTTTCCTCGCAATATAGGCCAATTCAATTTCAGATTAAGTTTATTAAATTATTTGAAAGGGCACCAAAATGCAATGTTTTTGGGAATCCAAATGATATTAAGTTAGATCAACAATATAGAATGGGAAATTAAATGAGCCATTTCTTTTGAACTCTGGTTTCAAGCACTTTTCTATATTTTTTAAGTACTGAATCTCTATCGGAGATATTACTAACTTTAATTATATCAGTAAAAATCATTTCATTATTTTTGAAAAAAATAAATTCAAAACTTACTGAAGTCGATTCATCGCGGTAAATAGAATAGATACTTGTTCGTTCTAAAATTTCATTTACTGTGATTTTAGTTTTGCTAGCCTTAAATTTTCGGTCGTATCCTTTTACATTTACAAATAAATAGGTGTCGTATCCTTTGGTTTTAATGTTTTCACGAAGGGAGTCACTTGTTAGATCACTTATGTTTGCTCCTTGTTTTAAGAAATTTAATGAAGGCTGCGCTTTGATTCCAAGACTATTTAGTATTTCAGTTGTGTTTAATTCAATAGTATAGCGGTCTTCCGGTCTATCAAATTGAGCGATTACTATAGTGTTAGTTAACTTTAACCCCTGACCTATACTATGAAAAGAGACTAATAAAAGTAAAAAAAATACTAGATTTTTCAAGGAATATATTTTAAAATATGAATTCAAAGATACTTATTTCAATGAATGTAAAGCTATTTGTTATCGGATTTTGATTTACTTACTTATTTCATCTAGTGCTTCCAAAATTAGTTCTGTAGCTTGATTGACTTGTTCTTCAGTTATGTTTAATGGTGGCGATAATCTAAAACTATGAGGATTTGAAAGAAACCAAAAAGTAATCAATCCTTTTTCCATGCATTTTTCGACAAGCTTTGTAACAATTTCTGCAGATTCCATATCAAATGCAAACATTAGTCCAATTCTTCGAATAGCTTTTATTGAATTATGAGAAAGTAGCCTGGTTTCTATTAGTAAGCCTAGACGTTCAACATCAGCCAAATTTATTTCAGTTTTTAGAACTTCTAAACTAGCTCCTGCTGCTGCACAAATTACGGGGTTTCCGCCAAATGTGGTAATATGTCCAAGCATTGGATTGTTTGTAAAAACACTCATGATTTCTTTGCTAGATACAAGAGCTCCAACTGGCATACCTCCACCTAATGCTTTTCCTAGTGTCAAAATATCTGGCGTAATTCCAAAATGCTCAAAAGCAAATATTTTTCCGGTACGACCCATTCCGCATTGAATTTCATCAAAAATAAGTAGGGCTCCAACTTCATTACAGCGCTTTCGCAAAAGAGACATAAATTCTTTTGATGGAATACGAACACCAGCATCACCTTGAATTGTTTCAATAATAACTCCGGCTGTTTTATTGGTGATATTTACTAGTTGTGCCGCATCATTCCACTCCAAAAAGCGCACCTCTGGTAATAAAGGTCGGTAAGCTTGTTTTTTGGTTTCATTTGAAGAAATACTTAAACTACCATTTGTGCTCCCGTGGTATGCTCCGGTAAATGCAATTAACTCCATTCTACCTGTTTTTCTTTTTGCAAGTTTTATTGCTGCTTCATTTGCTTCCGTTCCGGAATTGACGGCATATACACAATTTAATTTTTCAGGGAGTAATTCCAATAATGTTTTGCCAAATTCATTCTGTGCTTCTTGAACAAATTCACCGTAAACCATTACATGCATGTGTTTATCTACTTGATTTTTTATTGCTGAAATCACTTTCGGATGGCAGTGACCAATATTATTTACGGCAACACCAGCTATCATATCCATAAATACTGCGCCAGATTTATCATAGATATATATTCCTTCTGCTCGTTCAACTTGAAGTAAAAATGGATGTTCGTTTGTCTGAGCTAAGTGATTTAAGAAAAAATCTTTTTCCATGTTTTATTTTCTAAAAATCTCTTGAATCGGAATTCCTGTCATAGCTCCAGATTGTTGCATATTTAACAAATGACTAAGTGTTGGGGCAATATCAATTATTTGATAAGGAGTAAACACATCTCCTTTAGTAATATTTTTTCCATACCAAAGTAAAGGCACATGTGTATCATAATTAAAAGATGATCCATGAGAGGTTCCCTGATGTGCGCTCGGAGTATCAGATGATTTAAGTAAATATCCTGGCTCTAGTGTAAAAATTATTTCGCCACTTCTTTCAAAGTCATAACCATTTTGAATCATCGTTTTCCAAGTATTGTTAGCACCATTGTCTTCGATTAATTCTTTTGAGGTATAAACGGCCTTCACTTCTGGCCAAGTTCTTATTTCATCTCGGATATAGTCTGCTATAAGGTTAATGCTTAGGTTTAAAGATGAAATTCTAGTTTTATTCAAATAGATATTCTGATTTTCTTCTTTTTCTATAAGATTTTCTCCAAATTTTTCAATACTTTTTTTTGCTAATTCACTTAATTTTGTATCTAAAAATAGATAACCTCCGGGTAGTTTTTTATCAATTAACATTTGAGGAACAGGAACTACGGCATGGTCTGCTGTTAAAAAAACAGTAAAACCATCTTTCCCACACTTTGCAGTTAAAGCAGCTAACAAACGACTTATTTCCAAGTCTAAACGCAGGTACATATCTTCTATTTCTAGTGAATAAGGTCCGAAAGCATGCCCTGCAATATCTGGAGTGGAGTAACTAATGCAAAGCATGTCTGTTTGAAGATCCTCCCCAAGTTTTTCATTCTTCAGGGATTCCAATGCTAAATCAGTAAGTAATGTATTGGCAAAGGGTGAAATTGTAAAAAGTTGATTAGCTGAAGCTTCATTTCCCATTTCTAAAAAATTATAGGGAAATTCAGCACTTGTTTTTCTTCCAATTATTTGTTCATAGGGACTTTTATCAATAGAAGTATAACGGTCTTTTGAGAGTAGTAAATCCCAGTTTTTTGTATAGCTTTTGGAATTGTTTTTTGAGTTAAATTGCTGTAGCCACAGAGGAAGTTCTTTTTTAAAAAAACTGCTCGTGATAAATGTCCCTGTTGCATAATCAAACCAATAAGAGCCATCACTTAAGTGTCCTCCTGGCAAAATAGCAGAACGGTCTTTGTAGGATATAGAAATTACCCGAGCACTTGGATATGTCAATTTTAACTGATCCGTTATTGTATAGGTTTTTAAATTTCTCGGAGATCTTTGTCCATCGGTTGAAGTACTTCCAACAGTTGACTCTCTTGTATCAGTAACACAATTGATTATACTTGAAGTTTTTCTGTCGTACCATTCATTTCCTACGATACCATGATCTGCAGGAATACTTCCAGTGTAAATTGAAGCGTGACCAGGACCAGTATAAGTTGGAACATAATTGTAAAGTATGTTCCGAATATTCATGCCTTGGTTTAAAAACCTGTTGAAACCAGTTTTGCAAAAGTTAGCTTGGTAACGGTAGAGATAATCGTAACACATCTGATCCACAACAATCCCAACTATAAGTTTGGCGTCTTTGTTTTTCTGTGAAAAAAATTGAGCGGCATTTAAAAATAAAAAAAGAAAGAGAATATTTTTCATCTGTCAAAATTAAGGAATGAACTCGTAATTCCCTTATTTTTCTTGTAGAATAATCAATTTGAAATTAATAGCAATAAAATTATATTCGAATTTATTTTTTCTTCCCTCTATGATTTAGCGTCTAAAGACTTAATGTTAATCAAAATAGAATGATTAATTCTTTATGAATTTATAACACTTTCCATTGTTCTCTAGCAAGTAAGCACCATTTTTAAGATTTGATACATTAACAGTTTTTTCGAATGTGCTTAAAACTTCTTTTCCACTTAGGTCTAAGATTCTTGTCTTCTCTGATGAAAACCCAGATAAATAAAGATTTTCATTCGTTGGATTTGGATATATTGAAAGGAAATTTTCTTGCTCTGTTAAACCAACACTTGGTCGCACATCAAATACAATAGTTCCGGGGGAAATACCTACGTTAAAGTTTGATAATTCAGTATTGTTATCGTCAAAAATATGGATTTTTCCAAAAGAGAAAAAGTCAGTTTCGCTGGTGTAAAATTGACCAGAAACAGGCTCTTGAGCTAATTCATAATAATTGATGGAATGTCCAGTGATTGGTCCACTAAAGTTCATTAAGTTGATGTCAAATTCATTCAAAGTAGTTTCCATAGAAATTTGGTAAACTAATTTATCATCTCGTAATGCTGAAGTCCCACATCCAGTTGCTGCAGATTGTAAGTTAACAGTTGTATTGCTACTGCCATTCAAAGCTACTTTTGAAACGGATGCGTTAGACCAATCTTTATTGTTTACAGTATACAGAAAATCCCCTGATTTCATTAAATTATCTGGATTTTTACCATCTGGACCAAGGTCTACTTCATTTCCATAACTTAAGTTATCTAGGTTTAATTTTCCAATGAGACCTTTTTCATTTCCCCACTCGTAGCCATTATTAATTGCAATATAAGCTACTGAACCATCAACAACGATATTTTGACTTGCCCATTTTGGACCAGAAATTGTATCTATTGCTTGAATTAAAGAAAGTGTGTTCGCATCATAAATATGCAGATATGAATCGAACGTAGTTAGGTATTCTCCTCTTGTTGCGATTAATTTATTTTGATAAATCCCTAAATTTCTAACTCCTACGCAAGAGACGCTTGCTATTTCTTGGTGCGTATTCAAATCCATTTTAAAGATTTTCGTGTCTGCAGCAACATAGTAAAAATCTCCATTTACGATTAAATCTGAAGCAAAACGCATATTATCGAGAGTAGCAACAGTTTGATACAAGTTTGTTGCAGGATTGTAAGATCCAATTGTTACTGGCTGAAGAATTTGTTCTGTGGCATAATCAAAATAGCCTTCATTAAGAACAAGTGTTTGATGTACATAATTCTGAGCATTTAAGATTGTAGAAAATGCAATTCCGAGGATTAATAAAACTTTTTTCATGGTTTTTTTTTAAAAATATTAAATTATTAAACTATTAAAAAGACGCTGAAATAAAGCCAGGGAATAGAAAAGCGAAATCCAAAGGAATTCGTTCATCTTCCGAGTACGACTTTATTCTGAAGTCTTCACTCCGCTCATTGGCAAGTCTTCTGGCTCACACCAACGCTAATTCACCTTCCCGTCATCGACAGTGGTTTTAGAATAGCTTTAACAGTGCTTACAGCTGCAGATACAGCTCCGGATTCTAACCGGATTCCTTCTTAATTTGCTTTAAGGGCAAAACCAAAGAACATTACAAAATTAAATGAATAATTGAGGAATTGCAGTTTTTATTTAATTTTTTGCAATTTAAGGGAGTGTGACCCTGAATTTTTAATCACTTGAATGAGGTAGTTTCCAGCTGGCAGTTCGCGTGTCTCACAAGGAATTAAGTGTGTTCCTTCGCTTAAGTCTTTTGATCCAATTTCTTTAACCATTTGTCCATTTATAGAGTAGATATAAACGGATACTCGTTCGTTTAATGTTGTAATTTTTAAGGTGCAATTACTAGGAGTGGGGTTAGGAAATACGATACTCTTGAAATCTAGTGATTCATCTTCATTTAATCCTAAAGTACAGCCGCTTAATACATTAATAAAAGTAATGTTTTGTTCAAATAAATTTTGAATGGATGAAACCGGAACTTCAAACCAATCTTTTAAAATCGAGGCATAAACATCTCTAAAATCAATTTTCATTTCAACTCCCGATTGACTATCTATTTGATTGCTTATTTGAGGATTAGGTCCAATTATTCCTGAATTAACACATTTTCCAAATAGGAAAAGAGGGGCGGCATCTCCATGATCTGTTCCAAAACTGCCATTTGAGGCTACTTGTCTTCCGAATTCAGAAAAAGTCATTCCTGCAACGCGTTCTTCAATACCTAACAATTGCAGATCATTTTGAAAAGCTGCGATTGCATCTGAAAGTTTTTTTAATAAATCTGCATGTTCTCCTTGAGTAGTATTTGTTTCTAAAACTTGCGAATCATGCGTGTCAAATCCATTGATATTTAAAATGTAAACTTTCGTTTTTAAACCTCCTGAAATCATTTGTGCAATGTATTTCAATTGAACAGCAATAGAATTTGTTGGGTCATATAGTGTGGATAGTGAATTACCGGAATTTGAAGCTACACTAATCTGATTCCCATATTCATTTGTTTGATTTAGCATTGTAGCAATGTACTCTATCTGCGAGCCATAGTATGTACCATCATTTGCAACGCTTGTCTCCAATAAATTTGCAGCATTAAAGGGATCGCTAACTGCATGCGAAAAATTACCCATTAAACCTTGACAGGTTGTTGATAATTCGGAACCCATACTTATTGCAAAGGGATCAGGAAAATCAATATTTGGGTAATCCTCTGGGAAATTGGCGTGCTCACTCTCAAAATACCTTCCCATCCAACCACTTGTTTGATTGATATCTAAAGAACCACTTGCCCAAATATCCGAAGATCTAAAATGCGAACGATTTTGCTCAGGATAACCAACATTTTGAACTACTGTCAATTTACCCGAATCAAACATGGTTTTCATACCTGTCATTATAGGATGAATTCCAACTGAATTTGTCAATGAAAGAATTTGGTTTTCTGGAAGAATAATATTTGGCCTTTGGATCATTAGGTTATCATATTGATCTGTAGGAATAATCATGTTTAATCCATCGTTCCCGCCATTTAATCGTATTATAATAAGTACTCGGTCTTCAGCATTTTTAGAAGTGCCGAATAATTTTTTTGTAATCGCTTGCATTCCAAATCCATTTGAAATAAATGGCAAGGATAAGGAGGCCAGAGATAAATTTTTTATAAAGCTTCTTCTTTTCATCCGTAATAGTTATTTTTCTATTATATTGTTTCGTACTGTGGCATTTTAAATACGGTATTTAAGACAAAACGCATTCTTATTTTAACAGGATCAGAGACGACCATATTTGTTGGGTCTGAAATGTAAGCATTGTATTGATCAGTCCACTCAAAATCTGGCAGGCCGTTGGTTAATATACCTTTTAAGTAAAGTTTATCTGCAGTATTAATGTCTTTTGGAAAGAAAATAGTGCAAATATCATCGACAACAACACTTGCATTATCAGGTATTGATAGTCCATCTAAAAATCCAAGTATATTTAAGCTAAAATTATTTGCACCAAATGTTACTCCTGTGAAAAGCATTGCCCCAATGAAGTCAAATCTTTTTTTAATGTAAGTAGAATTTATCCAGAGCTTTGAAAATGCTGGAGCTTGGTAATAGGCAGTCCATCCAGAAACACTTGGTGGTCTAGCGTAATCTTGCCCCATAGTACTTGCAAAGTAATAAATGTTTAAATAGATATCTGAGTTTACAGCAAGTCCAAAATTTGGGGTCGTTCCTGTAGCATTCAATATTCCATAGATCATTTCATAGGGATTGCGGATAATTGCTCCTCTAATACTTAGATCATAGAAATGTTCGCTAGTAAATAATTGATGAAGCACTGGTAAAATTTCATAATTGTTAGAGGTAAGAGTTAAAGCCATACTGGGAATAATGTCAGACATTACAAAGGCATTTAAATCATAATTAACAAAATAACGATAGAGTTTTGAGCAAATAAATGTCGCAACTTGACTTTGATTAAAAATTACATCAATAAAATCGGAGTATTCTTGCGCGTCGTTTGCATTAATAATTTGACCATTGAAATGATAAGAAAGTTGTTTGCTTGAATTATCATGTAAAATAGGATTAAAAGATACTTCTACTTGTGTTAAGCTATCACTTCTGATGCCAGTTACAACATAAGCAGTAAGAATTTTAGCACCTGCAGCAACATCTTCTTCTGTGTAATGGGAATAATCACCTGTTGCAATTTGATCGCCTTTTCCAATAGAAAATAATTCAAGTAATTCGCGAGAATAGTTTTCATTTGGAGAATAAACAGTATTTGAAGAACCGTTTAAAAAAAGAAGCATGCTTGGATCTATTGTAACATCTTTAACTAGTTGCTTAAAGTTCCCTAAAGAACTCTCGCGTAAAAGCATTAAAAAATGATACATTGCTCGAGATTCAGTAGTATCACCTGTAACTCCAAAATGATTTTGCCAAAAAAAGACTAATTTTTCTGCAATACTGCCATTTTCTTCATTAATGTTTTTATTTGTCCAAGCGTAAAGAGATCTTCTGCGTGCGCTTTCGCATTCTTGATTTTCAGCTTGATTTGAAGGGTATACTGAATTTACCCAAGTACTTCCCAGCGCAACAATTGTTTCGCCAGGTAAATATGCCAAGGGAGGATTTATTGAAGGAATTTGAAGAATAGAAGAGACAGTATTTTGCATACCGTTTGAAACGACATCAAGAATTTGCTGATTGGTTGCGCCAAAAACAGTTCTTCGCAATAAATGAGCTGCTTCTGCTTTTGTCCATGGCCCACTGTAAGGAGTCATAAAGTAGGTTTTAAATAATTAATTTTTTGCTATTTCATGAAAAATATTATGCTAATATAATTAATTATTTTAATGTTTCATGAAAAATAGTCTGCTAATCTTATTGTTTTGTTCAAGTTGTAGAATGTATGTTCCTTTTACAAAATTGGACAGGTCAATTTCAACTTCTTTTCCAGAAAAGCTACCAGTATATACTTCTCGATTTAAAACATCTAGAATAACCAATTCACTGTAGCCTGAAGTAAAATTTGTAGTTAAAGTAAGATGCTCAGAAGCTGGATTTGGATAAAGATTAATTTCAAGGTCTTGCTCAAATAGAGAGGAAGGCAAACAAGCTTGGCAACTAGTCATACTTGTATACAAGGCATCAGAATAATCAATCATCCCTGAAATGTTTGAACATCCAGAAATCATTGCGCATTGTCCGTTGATAATTCCTATTCCAAGAGGCATTGAACAAAATCCAAAGTCAACGTTTGATAAATCAGAACATGGAGGGGCAAGATCAAATTCCATGCAGTTTGCTTGGCAATCTTCTAGACTTGAATCTATAGCCAAAGCATAATCAATATTTCCTACAATTGTTCCACAGCCACTAATCGGACTGCAAATCCCATTAATTAAGCCATAACCCATAAACATTGCGCAAGCACCAAAGTCAATTCCCGCTAAATCTGCACAAGAATCTGCAAATGTTATACCTCCTGAACATTCGCCGGGAACCCAGGAAGTTACACCAAACCAATTTTCCGCTATGCAAGCGTTGCTATAAGTGATATCATTGCAACCACAAACAGGATTATAATCCGCAGTACACATTATATCAGGATTTATTTGTGAAGAATCAATACATGTTATGATGTCTCCACAAGGGTAAGGCAAAACACAGATATTATTATCATAGTTAAAAATAACGGATCCAATGAAATTTGGAGGAAAAGGAACTGTAAATAAACTGTTAGAAACTTCGTAGTAGGAGGTCGTCCCTCCTATTTGCCCAAAGAATGACATGGTTCCATTTGTAACAATGCTGCCTGTTTGATCTAAAACTTCCGATACGTAAGGATAATTTATAAAATCGTTAACACCACCATTAAAATATATTGCAACTTGAAGAACTCCCGATGAGTCAAATGCAATATCTTCAACACAAAATGAACTACATGCAAAATTACTAGAGCATGGTCCGTCCGTCCATGCAGTTACACCTCCTAGATTTACCGCAATACAGTCATTTGAATACGTAATACCATCGCATCCACAAACGGGAGCGTAAATCATAGGACAAATTGCAAATGAATCAATTAGAGCTGGATTTACACATTGAGAAAAATTATAAGTTTTAAATCCAAAAATTAGAAGTAGAAGTAGGATGTATTTCATGATTTTTATTTTTAAAGTTTAGTAAATTTAATCTAAAATCTAATTCTTTTCAATTATTTCTTATTTTAATATACTTAAAACCCAAGTAAATGAGTCTAAAGAATATATTATAATACGTGATTAATGCTATCTTTGACAAAATTTATTTCCATGCGCGTTTACTTGGATAATGCAGCTACAACTCAAATTGCTCCTGAAGTGATTGATTCTATGTTACTTGTTTTAAAGGAGAATTTTGGCAATCCATCTTCTACACATTTTTATGGAAGGAATGCAAAAGCTTTAGTTGAAACATCAAGACGTTCAATTGCAAAACAAATGAATTGTCTTTCTTCTGAAATTATATTTACTTCAGGAGGAACGGAAGCAGACAATATGGCAATCCATGCAGCAATTAACGAATTAGGTGTAAAACGCATTATAACTTCTTGCATTGAACACCACGCTGTTGGTCATACGATTGAATCTCTAACAAAAGAAAATTTAGTTGAAAGCGTTTTTGTTAGAATTGATTCAAAGGGGCATGTTGACCTTAATCATCTAGAAGAATTACTCCAAGAAAATAT
>CAMDDR010000063.1:0-10888 GCA_945892995.1 Chitinophaga pinensis
GATTTAGTTGTGATGGTTGCATCTGATAGAATTTCTGCATTTGACCATGTTCTTCCTAAAGGAATTCCATTTAAAGGGCAAGTTTTGAATCAAGTAGCCACGATGTTTTTAGATGCAACCAAAGATATTGTTCCTAACTGGTTACTTGCCACACCAGATCCTTCTGTAGCTGTTGGGTTAGCTTGTGAGCCAATCCGAGTTGAAATGGTAATTCGAGGATATTTAGCAGGTCATGCAGCGCGAGAATATGCTGCAGGAAAAAGAATGATATGTGGGGTAGAAATGCCCGATGGTTTAAAAGAAAATGACCGTTTTCTTGAGCCAATTATAACTCCAGCATCTAAAGCAGAAGAGGGGCATGATGAAGACATATCACGTGAAGAAATTATTCAAAAAGATATTGTTCCGGAAGCTATTTATTTACAAATGGAAAATTATACTCGTGCTTTGTTTCAACGTGGAACTGAAATTGCAGCGAAACGTGGTCTTATTTTAGTCGATACGAAATATGAGTTTGGACTGCTAAATGACAAGATTATTTTAATTGATGAAATTCATACTCCAGATTCTTCTCGTTATTTTTATTCAGATGGGTATCATGAGCGCCAAATAAAAGGGGAGCCACAAAAACAATTATCGAAAGAATTCGTTCGACAATGGTTAATGGAAAATGGTTTTCAAGGATTGGAGGGACAAAAAATGCCAGAAATGCCGGCGGAATTTGTGCAAACAATTACAGATCGATACATTGAATTGTATGAACGAATTTCAGGAAATACATTTGTTAAAGCTGAAACTTCAGATATTGCAAATCGAATTCAGTCAAATGTTGAGAATTATTTAAATAAATTGTGATAAATCCGCCTATTTTTTAGAACTTGGCGATATACTTTAAAAATGTCTGTACATAAAAATTTAAAAAAAGTAACAACACATTCACTCTTTGAGATGAAAATTGCAGGTAAGAAAATATCCATGTTAACGGGGTATGATTTTTCAATGGCTCGGATTATTGATGAGGCTGGAATGGATATCATTTTAGTCGGCGATTCCGCTTCAAATGTGATGGCTGGACATGAAACAACTTTACCAATTACCTTAGATCAAATGATTTACCATGCTTCATCTGTTGTTCGTGCTGTAAAGCGCGCTTTAGTTGTTGTAGATTTACCTTTTGGATCCTATCAGGGAAATTCAAAAGAAGCTCTTTCAAGTTCAATTAGAATAATGAAAGAATCTGGTGGACATGCAGTTAAAATGGAAGGTGGACAAGAGATTATAGAATCAATTCAACGGATTCTTACAGCGGGAATTCCTGTTATGGGTCATTTAGGTTTAACACCTCAATCAATTTATAAATTTGGGACATACGTAGTTCGAGCAAAGGAAAAAGATGAGGCTGATCGTTTAATTGAAGATGCCATTGCATTGGAAAAAGCAGGTTGTTTTGCAATTGTACTGGAAAAAATACCTGCGGATTTAGCAACTAAAGTTGCAAAAATGTTGACCATTCCGATTATTGGAATAGGAGCAGGAAATGGTGTAGATGGTCAAGTGCTTGTTATTCATGATATGCTTGGAATTAACAATGAGTTTAGCCCACGCTTTCTTCGAAAATACAATAATTTGTATGAACAAATGATGGTTTCGTTTCAAAATTATATCTCAGATGTTCAGTCGGGAGATTTTCCAAATAAGAATGAACAATATTAAATTTTTTATAGCATCAAATTGTATTTTCTGGCTATTAATTTTAGGTGCTTGCTCCCAAAATGAAGTAAAAAATAGCCAAGTTCCAAGTGTTAAAAATAGTTGTAAATACAGTAAATGGCTTCAAATTTATGAGCTGGAGAAATCAATAGAAATTAAAATTATTCATCCTGATCATCCCGAAATTATTTATTCATTTTCTTGCAAAAAAAAGAATGAAATTGCTTCATCAAATAACAAGGATAATGTATTAATTCCATGTCTAAACATTGCCGCTTTGTCTTCAACTCATATTGGAATGTTGTCCGTTTTGAATTCAGAGGATGCTATTTGCGCAGTATCTGACTCAAAATTTGTTTATAATCCTTCTGTAAAGCAAGGACTTCAATCTGGAGCTATTCTCTCTCTTGGGGCTTCTCAAGAAATTTCAATGGAGCTTTTAATAAGTTCAGGTGCCAAAACGATTGTTCATAGTGCATTTTCAGGTGATTTTCCACACCGTAAGGAATTAAAGAAAATGGGGATTACTTGTATTCCTAATTTTGATTGGCGTGAAGAAGATCCTCTTGGAAAGGCAGAGTGGTTGTTATTATTTGGCTATTTAACAGGTAAAGAGGAGCAGGCAAAAAAACTGTTTAGAGAGCTAGTCATATCCTATAAAGCAACAATGAAGAAGGTAAAGAAACAAACCAAAGATCAGCTTATTTCAGGTAATTTTATCCGTGATTACTGGTATGCACCAGCTGGAGAAAGTTACAATGCAAAATTGTTTGAAGATGCAGGAATGAATTATATTTACAGTAAAACAAAGGGAACAGGAAGTTATACTGTTTCTATGGAAAAGATTTTAATGGATACAAAAGATGTTAAAATTTGGATAAATCCAGGTTTTAGTTCAAGGGCAGAAATAATTAAATCTAATGCTAAAGCAAAAAGATTGAACTGTTTTCAAAATGGTAAAATTTTTTGTTATTCAAATGATTTGAATAAATTTTGGGAGTTAAGTGCTGTTCAACCTCATCTCTTACTTGCAGATTTATATTCTATTAGCTCAATTCCTTCTCCAAAAAATCTACATTTTTACAAAGAATTAAAATGATTAAGAAAAGAATTCCTTTTATTTTAGTTATTGCACTGCTATTAGTTCCGCTTTCTGCTTTTATTCATCTATCAACTGGAGAAATTTATGTTTCTCTCAATGATTTTTTCTTAGCGATTTTTGAATTTAAGGATAATAATTCTACGCATGTTTTGATTAGAGAGTTTAAAATTCCAAGAATTTTAATAGCGATTATGGCTGGTGGTGGACTTGCTCTTTCAGGTATGTTGATGCAAACATTGTTTAATAATCCTTTAGCAGGACCTTATGTTTTGGGCATAAATTCCGGAGCAAGTTTATTAGTAGCCCTTTCTTTAATGTCTGGATTTAGTTTTTTTGGTTCAGATATTGGATTAATTTCTGCTGCATTAATTGGAGCCTTTCTTGCGGGAATTCTCATGATGGCTGTAGCGCAAAGAATTCGTTCTCAAATTTCACTTTTACTTGTAGGATTAATGTTTGGAAGTTTTACTTCTGCCCTTGTGTCAATTTTAGAATCCTTATCTGGTGAAGGCGCATTAAAAGCTTATACTTTGTGGACTATGGGTTCTTTACAGCAAGTTGAGTTTGACCAACTACCACTTATATTATTCATTTTTATTTGTGGTATATTTCTATCCTTCATTTTAATTAAACCTTTAAATATGTTAGTGATTGGAGAACGTTCTGCTGGTTTATTGGGTTTGAAAATTAGTCAGGTTAGATTTTTAATTATGGGAATAACAGCTTTATTAGCAGGATTAATCACTGCTTTTTGTGGGCCCATTGCATTTGTTGGCTTAGCTGTACCGAATTTAACACGCATATTATTAAGAACACAAAATCACAGCTACTTAATTCTTGGTAATTTGCTCTTTGGCTCTATTTTTCTTTTGTTGTGCGATAGTTTTATTCAGTTGCTTTCCAAGCAAATAGCGCTTCCAATTAATGCTTTCACATCTATTATCGGTGCACCTTTTGTTGTATTTATTTTAATGCGTAAATTAAGATGATTCGATTTGAAGAAATAGAAATAGGGTATTCTAAACCTTTACTTTTTATTCCAAGTTTAACATTGGATGCCGGAAAAGTATACGCTTTAGTTGGACTCAATGGAATTGGAAAATCAACCTTCTTAAACTCTATCACTGGACAAACTTCACTTTTATCTGGAAAACTTTTTTTGAATCAACAAGAATTGCAGAAAATCTCAAAAGTTAATTTGCCCAAATTAATCGCTTGTGTAGATAGTAGTTTTTCTGGTGTTGAATATCTTACAGTTTTCGATTATTTAGCTTTAGGAAGATCGCCTCATACTAATAATATGGGGCAATTGAATACGGAAGATAAGCAGGTTATTCAAGAGGTTGTTAGGGAACTAAATTTAGTGCATTTAATCGAAAAAGATACAAGTGAAATTAGTGATGGCGAAAGACAATTATGCGCTGTTGCGCGAGCAATAATTCAGTCTACACCTATTATTTTATTAGATGAACCGACAGCATTTTTAGATTATTTAAATCGGCAAAAATTGATTGAGTTATTAGTTTTAATTGCTGAAAAGCAGCAAAAAACAATTATTTTATCCTCTCATGACATTGATATCTGCATTGAAAATTCCTTAGAATTTTTGATTGTTTCAGAGAAAAAAATTCTCAAAACGAAGGTAAGTGATAAACAAGTAGTAATTAGGGAGATGGAAAAAGACGTGATTAAATCGTCATAATATCTTTTTCCTTAACTTCAACTAGATCATCAATTTTTTTGATGAATGAATTAGTTATCTTTTGAATCTCATCTTCTGAATCTTTGCATAAATCTTCAGATAAACCATCGTTTTTTAAATCTTTCAATAAATCTAAAGCATCTTTACGATTTGTCCGAATTCCTACTTTTGCAGTTTCAGCCTCGCTTTTTGCACGTTTAACAAGTTCACGTCTTCGTTCTTCAGTTAAAGGTGGCACAGATATAATAAGTTGCTCACCATTGTTTTGTGGGTTTAAGCCAAGATTTGAATTGATAATTCCTTTAGCGATATCTCCCAACATACTTTTTTCCCAAGGTTGAACTAAGATTGTTCGAGCATCTGAAGTATTGATATTTGCTACTTGGTTAATTGGCGTCATTGAACCATAATAATCAATCATTACACTTCCCAGCATTGCAGGAGATGCTTTTCCAGCTCTAATTTTGCTGAGTTCGCTTTCTAAATGGTTGAGTGTATTATTATTTGAACTTTTAAATTCGTCGTAAATCATTTCAAGATCTTCCGTCATAAAATTTATTTTGAAAGTTAATTAGATACGAGGGTTCCTATTTTTTCACCTTTTAGCAACTTTAGCAAGTTACCAGGTGTGTCCATATTGAAGACGATAATAGGTAAATTATTTTCTTTACAAAGCGTAAAAGCTGTCAAATCCATAACATTTAAGCCCTTTGAGTAAACTGAATCAAATGTAATATGATCGTATTTTATAGCATTTTTATCTTTTTCAGGATCAGCAGTGTAAATACCATCTACACGTGTTCCTTTGAGAATAACATCAGCATTAATTTCAATAGCGCGAAGAGAAGCTGCAGAATCTGTGGTGAAGAAAGGATTTCCTGTTCCAGCTCCAAAAATTACAACTCTACCTTTTTCTAAGTGTCGAACTGCTTTTCTACGGACAAAAGGTTCTGCAATTTCTTTCATTTCAATGGCTGATTGTAGTCGCGTCATAACACCGTTTGACTCTAAAGCAGATTGTAAAGCCATAGAATTGATCATTGTTGCAAGCATTCCCATATAATCTCCGTGCGTTCTGTCCATTCCACCTTCCTCTGCCTGAACTCCACGAAAAATATTTCCACCACCAATTACAATTGCGATTTCTATCCCAAGCGCTTTAATTTCTTTTATTTGTCGAGCATAGGAGTTGATACGTTTGTTATCAATTCCAAATTGTTTCTCACCCATGAGTGATTCACCGCTTAATTTTAAAAGAATTCTTTTGTATTTCATAACTTAATATTAAGCAAATATAACCAAAGGTTTTTTTTAGTACTCTTTATATCAAAAAAAAAGCTACCTAAAAGATAGCTTTTTAAAAATTAACTTAGTGAGAAGCGTTTAAAGTCTAATACTGTCAAACCTTTTTCAGAATTATTTAAAAATTGTTCAACACTTAATTTATTATCACTTATAAATTGTTGGCTCATCAAGGTATTTTCTTGAAAGAATTTATTTAATCTTCCCATAGCAATTTTTTCAGCCATTTCCGCAGGCTTACCTTCTTGAATAGCTAAATCTTTTCCTACTTCAATTTCTCTTTCAATTGTACGCTGGTCAACACCATCTTTAGTAATAGCGATTGGATCCATAGCTGCAACTTGCATTGCAATTTGACGTCCAGCATCTTTTGATGCATCAGAATCACTGTTCAAACCAACTAATGTTGCTAATTGATTACCAGGGTGATTGTAAGCAACAACTCTAGAAGCTTTTAGAAGTGCGTAATTAGACAAATCTAATTTTTCACCAATGATTCCAACTTGTTCAGTAATTTTTTCTTCAACGGATAATCTATCATCAAAAGGCAAAGCTTTTAAAGAATCAGTTGATTCCGGAAGATTTTTCAATGCAATATTTACCAATGATTGAACGAAGCTAACATAGCCATCATTTTTAGCAACGAAATCTGTTTCGCAGTTTAAAGCAAGAATAACTCCAGAAGTACAATCTTCATTCGTTTGAGCAATTATAATTCCTTCTTTAGCCTCATTTCCGCCACGTTTTGCAGCAATCTTTTGACCTTTTTTTCTTAGAATATCAACGGCTGCTTCAAAATCTCCATCGGCTTCAACCAATGCGTTTTTACAATCCATCATTCCAGCACCTGTTTGTTGGCGCAATCTGTTTACATCTGAAGCTGTAATAGCCATGATTATTTTTTTTAATTAATTATAATTTATTTCTTCTTAGGTTTTTCTTTTGAGTCTTTTTTTGCAGCAGCTTTCGGCGCAACTTCATCAGTTACTTCAGCAACAATTTCTTCTGCTACAACTTCGTCAGTTAATTCAGCTCCTTCTTCAGCTGTTTCGTCTGTTACAATTTCTTCAGTTATTTCTGCTGTTTCTTCAATAACAATTTCTTCTGCTACCACTTCTGCAGTTACTTCAGTAACGGTTTCCTCTGCTACAACTTCGTCAGTTACTTCAGCAATAACTTCTTCAGCTACAACTTCAGGAGCTACTACTTCAGTTACTTCAGCAATAACTTCTTCAGCTAAAACTTCAGGAGCAACTTCGTCAGTTACTTCAGCAATAATTTCTTCTGCTATAACTTCGTCAGTTACTTCAGTTGTTTCTTCTATAACAATTTCTTCAGCTGCAACTTCAGGAACAACTGCCTCAGCAAAAATTTCTCCGGCTACAACTTCAGGGGCAACCGCTTCTGCATCAACATTTGATGATGATTCAGTAGATTGTTCATTTCCTCCTTCTTTGAGGTTCTTTCGATCTTCTAATCCCTCACTTAAAGCTAAGCAGATTTGATCCATTATTAAGGTAATAGATTTCGTCGCGTCGTCATTTGAAGGAATAGGGAAATCAACTAATTTTGGATTTGAATTTGTATCAACCATTGCAAATGTCGGAATATTCAATCTACGAGCTTCCGCAAGTGCAATGTGTTCTTTTAAAATATCAACGATAAAAATTGCAGCAGGTTGACGTGTCATTTCTGCAATTGAACCAAAAGTTTTTTCTAGTTTATCTCTTTGACGTGTTTTGAATAATTTTTCACGTTTGTTAAGTGTATCCCAAGTTCCATCTAACTTCATTTTATCAATTAAAGCCATTTTTCGAATGGATTTACGAGTTGTTTGGAAGTTAGTTAACATACCACCAGACCAACGTTCTGTAACAAAGGGCATGTTAATTTTAGTTACTCTTTCAGAAACGATTTCTTTCGCTTGTTTTTTTGTTGCAACAAAAAGTACTTTCTTTCCAGATCTTGCTATTTGTTTCATCGCAGCACATGCGTGATCCAAATGAACCATTGTTTTGTTCAAGTCAATAATATGTATTCCTTTTTTCTCCTCAAAAATGTAGGGAGCCATAGCTGGATTCCATTTTCTTTTTAAGTGACCAAAGTGAACACCTGCTTCTAATAAAGTTTCAAAATTTAATTTAGACATATTGTTTTTTTTGTTTACGTTCCTATTTTTTAATTACTCGTCAATAATGGAGGGGATTGAATATCAATCAGGGTACTCCAGAATTTGGATGCTAAACTTACAGCTCGATTAACGTTTCGAGAACTGGAATTTCTTACGTGCTTTTGGTTGCCCTGGTTTTTTACGTTCAACCATTCTGGGGTCACGCGTCATTAATCCTTCTACTTTTAAAAGTGGCTTGTAATCTGCTGATACTTCAACTAGTGCACGTGAGATACCTAAGCGTATAGCTTCTGCTTGTCCGTTAATTCCTCCACCTGCAACATTTACTTTTATGTCGTATTTCCCAACTGTATCAGTCAAAACAAATGGTTGGTTAACCTTTGCTTGTAAAACATCGATTGGAAAAAAATCAGCCATTTCTTTTTTATTAATAGAGATTTTTCCTTTTCCTTTCGACATGTAGACACGAGCTACAGCTGTTTTTCTTCGCCCTAAGGCATTAATTACTTCCATAAAAATTATTTGAGTGTATCAAGATTTAATGTTTCTGCTTGCTGTGCTTGGTGCTTATGTGTCTCGCCAGCGTATACTTTTAGGTTTGTGAATAATTTTCTACCTAAGGCATTTTTTGGTAACATTCCTTTAACAGCTTTTTCAATTAAGCGTTCAGGATGATTTTTCAACATGCTTTCCGCAGATGTAAAATGCTGTCCGCCAGGATAACCTGAAAAACGAACATATTCCTTATTTTCAAGCTTCATACCTGAAAAAGATATTTTCTCTGCATTGATAATGATTACATTGTCACCACAATCTGCATGAGGTGTATAACATGTTTTATATTTACCGCGAATAACTTTAGCAACTTTACTTGCTAATCTTCCCAGTGTCTGACCTTCTGCGTTAACAATAAACCACTTCTTATTAGAAGTTTCAGTATTTGCTGATAACGTTTTGTAACTTAGTGTATTCACGATATGCGGTATTTAAATAATTATGATGTTCCCTATATTTAGGGGTGCAAAGATACGATTAATGTTTTTATTTACAAATGATTTATGAAAAAAAAAGCTGGAGTTTTTTTTTACTTCTTTTTGAATTGATTAATTGCAGAAATTGTAAAATCACTTAAGACCAATTTTCCACTTATTTCTGCTCGATCAATGAGTAGATTATCCCAATTTTCTGTTCCTTCCCAGCATATTTTTTTGAGATTACTCATAGCTTGAGGATTTGAATTTGCGAGTTTTTCTGATAGCGTTAAAATAGCAGCATCCATCTCTTCCTTTTCGTCAAAGATTTCAGTATATAATCCTTTTTCTTTTGCCCATTCTGCACTGCGCCATTCAGTAGCATTAATTGCCAACTCGCTCATCGCTGATAGTCCAATTTTTCTTGCTACAGCAGGTCCAACAACAAAAGGCCCAATTCCAACTGCCAATTCTGATAATTTAACTTCCGCATTTTTCATAGCAAAGCAATAATCTACTGAAGCTGCTAGACCAACACCACCTCCAACAGCTCTACCGTGAATTCTACCAATAATAAATTTTGGGCATTTTCGGCAAGCATTTATAACATTTGCAAATCCTGAAAAGAATTTTTTTCCTTGTTCTAAATCCTTGATTGCGATTAATTCATCAAAACTCGCTCCAGCACAAAAGGCTTTTTCTCCTTGTGATTTTAGAACGATAACCTTTACTTTTTCGTCTTGACCAAGTTCATTTATCGAGCTTGCTAGTTTTTGTAGTATAGTGCCGGGAAGTGAATTGCTCATCGGATGATAAAATTCAATGCTTGCAATTCCTAAATCAGAAATTGAAAACGAAACAAATCCTTGTTTTTTTTCTTCTGTCACCTTACTTATTTTAGAGTAAATCCATCAGTTCCTATAATACCGCCATCACAAAATATTTTTACTTTGTAATTACCTTTTGTGATAGTTTCACCTTGAAGATCATAATAGATGCTTAAATCTATAGATTGATTTTGATAATCAATTTCTTTCTTGTCAGAAAATAAAACTGATCCTGATTCAGTTTCAACTGTATTATTTCCGCGTGAATGCAAAATTGCACCATTTGGATCTGTTATTTGAAGATAAATTGATTTTCTTCCGGAACTTGTTAAACTATTTTCAGAGATTGTAAAACTACTTCTTATTTGAACTGTTTTTTTTGCCCTATCTGTTACCTCTGTGGTATTATTAATTTTCATTTTTAATGCTTCGGATAGAAAGTTATAGGCTTTTAATTTACTTCCTTTTTTTACTTGCTCAGTTTTTTCTTCGGCTTCTTTTTTAAATTCATCACGTTCTATTGAAGTTTCGTTTAATTTGTTTATTTTTTCTTCTAAATCCTTCGTTAAGCCATAATTAAGGGTATTTAATGAATCTATTTGCATAACATAACTTCGCATTATTCCTCGAAGGGTTTCATTCTCTTTCTTAAATTTGTAAAGTTGTGAAGCGGAAAGTTTTTTATTAGCCTCTAGTTTGCCCAATAGCATTTGAATTTCAGATTTTTGTTTGTTAAGACTATCAGCTTTAGATGCATCCTTAGCGATTAATTTATCATAGGTTGCAAGCATATTTTTAAAATCCTTCTTTAAATCAGATGAAATATTCCCTACATATCCTTCTAGCATTTGATTCATGCCTTCCATATCGGATTTTAGCAATAGATTTTCGTTAGAGCAGTTGTTTAGTTCTGTACGTTTCGTAGACCACATATACGTTAAAACCGCAAGTAGTACCATAAGAGCTAGAATTAAAATCAGATAGAATCCATTTGATTTTTTTGGTGTAATTGCATCCATATTAGTTTTTTTTTCAAAGTTAAGAATCATTATTAATTTCTGCTAGATTTTTATATTAAACTAACTAGATCGAATTTTCAATTAAAAGTTTACATTTACTAAAAAATTTAAAATCATGAAAAAA
>CAMDDR010000064.1:0-10586 GCA_945892995.1 Chitinophaga pinensis
ATTTCTTTTTTATTGGAATCAAAATATTTTGGGACTTCATTGCTAGCATTTAGAATAAAAGTAAACGGGCCAGGCAAATAATGTTTTAATAATTTAAATACCGAACGATCAAGCTGTCTTGTATAATCAGAAAGATGTGATAAATCAGAGCAAATAATAGAAAAATTAACTTTGTTTAATTTCCGTCCTTTAATTTGCGCAAGGGATTGAAGTGCATTTTTATTTTTTAAGTCACAGCCCAAGGCATAAACAGTATCTGTTGGGAAAATTAAAAGCCCTCCTTTTTTTAAGTGATTTACAGCTTGTACAATTAAACGTTGATCGATGTTTAAAGGATTTATTTCTACAAACATTACTTAGAAATTATACACGATACAGCACGATGGTCACTTAATACTTCTTTTTGAATAGTGAAATTTGAAGAAAATAAAGAAGGAGAATGAAAAATATAGTCAATGCGCCCTGCTGGAATTCGCCCGACATAAGAAGTTCCTATTCCAAAGGAGGCATTTCTAAAAGCATCAACTAATCCTTTGTTAAATTGATTATAAGTATAAGACATTGGAGTATCGTTAAAATCTCCGCAGATAATAACTGGATAAGGCGCTGTTTTAATATGATTTGCAACTTTTATTGCTTGATCGGCTCTTTTTAAATACGCAACTCTTAATTTTCTATAAATAGATCGAATCGCAAGGTAATTTTTTTTATCACTAATTTTTGACTTATTAAATTTGTAGGGTCTTTCATTCAAACGAATCGATTGTAAATGAACATTATAAATTCGAAATGTATCCTTATTTTTAACAATATCAGAATAAATACAATAATTACAATCAGTTGCACTCTGTGAATCAAAAATAACATCTCCTTTTGCAATCATGGGGTATTTAGAGAACATTGCAATGCCAAAATTTTGATTTCCCACTTTTTTATAAGCGCTTCTTTCGTGGTAATTTTCTGATCCTATAATTGAATAAAGAGAATCCAAAGTCTCAAAACGAGTGGGTTTATCTTTTCTATAATATTCTTGCAGACAAATAACATCGGGATTTTCCTTACGGAGGAACGCAAAAATACTATTACGAGTCGCTAAAGATTTCTCTAAATTTGGTTTGTAAACTCCAAAAAGCTGAACGTTGTAACTCAAAATTTTAAGTTCATTTTTTTGTTTCTCATCTCCACCCATCGAAAAAGAAAAAGTTCTGAAATGTAATTTCCCTCCAATTAAAAGTACTAAAAGACTATAAATTGCCCACTTAGACCGAACGATGCTCCATAAGAACAACCATATAATATTAACAATAAGAATCACAGGGTAAGCCAATCCTATAAAAGGCAAAATTGCAATTGTTTTGGGATGAATTAAAGGACTTAGATAGGAGAGTAATAATGCGAAGTAGCTGAAGACACTTAGAATCTTGAAGATCGAAGAAAATTTAAAGAAACGGTCTGAAAACTTACCCATTTTTACTTTGATTAAATAAAAAATCTTTTTCTGACTTACTCAATGATTCATACCCAGATTTTGCAATCTTATCGAGAATAACATCTATTTTTTCTTGTTTTAGTTTTCGTTCATAATTGTATTCCTCATCAGTCTTTACTTTTGAGAATTCAGTATTTTTTGTTTTCTTTTTTCCCTTAAAAGTAAGCTTTAAATCTTCAATAATTTTTTGCAAGCGATTTAATATATTTTTATTTGATTGAATATTCCGTATTGAAAGTATTCCAAAAGTTGCGCCACCTAAATGTGCAAAATGTGCTATATGATCATCACTTCCAATTCCAATCAAATCTTGTACTAAAAAGAAAAGTGCGATAAAATATATTTTTATGGGAATGATGCCGAATAAATTGACTTTAGTATTGGGTGAATAAAAAGCGAGAGCTGTAAACAATGCCATTATAGAACCAGAAGCGCCAACAACAAGTTGCTGTGTATTTTGGAGTAAAGGGAATAATGATTCCGCTCCAATTTCAAAAATTCCACCAACTAGTCCTCCAAAAATATACGTTAAGAGTAATTTCTTGCCACCAAATAATCTTTCAAAATAAGTCCCTGAAAAATAAAGAAAGACCATATTAAAAAGCAAATGCCAAAAATCAAAATGTGAAAATATACTAGTAAAAAGCCCCCAAGGTTTGAAGATGAATTCTTGGATGTTTATATCTAAAGTAAATACTAAACTACAGAAATTCTCAATGATAGCTTGATCCATTTTCAACAAACGAAAAATTGCTTCGAGTAAAACAATGAAAATAAATACCAAAACATTTACAATAACTAAACGATTGGTCATTGTACCAGAAAAAAGTTGAAATTTAAACTCTTCAAGAAAATTACGAGTACTCATGTTTTTTACCAAAAATTAGTTCGATCGGATTTTCTCCAAAACAAAACAATTGCAGCACCTACAATCGCTCCACCAATATGCGCTAAATGGGCTGTGTTATCATTAATATTATTTTGATAGGCCTGATAAATTTCCCATAAAAGGTAGAATCCAACAAAGTACTTTGCTTTTACAGGAATTAAAAAATAAATTCTAAATTCTGTATTTGGAAATAAAATAGCAAATGCGGTCAAAACTCCAAAAATTGCTCCAGAGGCTCCGACCATTGGTGTGTACGATTTGACTACATAATCATGATACACAGGATTATTTTCAAAATTTGCTGAATTATATTCGCCATTTCGAATCATGTTATTAATCTCATTTAAATCAAATTTTTCCAAGACTAATTGGTTTTTTAGCGCTTCAATCTCATAAACTCCAATAATATTATACAATGCAAATGAACCCAAAGCACAGCAAATATAAAAGATGAAAAAACGCTTAGGCCCCCAAATATTTTCAAGATAGGCGCCTAACATAAGAAAAAGCCACATGTTAAAAAAGATATGAAGGATATCTGCATGCATGAAAAAATGAGTAACTACCTGAAAAGGTTGAAAAAGTGGTGAATTTACATAGTGTGCTCCAAAACTTGAGATTAAGTCAATTCCTTGCGATTTTAAAATAAATGTTGCAACAAAAAAAACAATATTTAGGATTAAAATATTTTTTGTGACTTGTGGTAAATTATTTAACATATTTAAAATTTTGCTGCTATTTCTTGAATTTCCATTGTGCTTATAATTTTCTTTCCGCTTGCGGTATAGCTATGATCTTTACATTGAAAAAGCTGTTCGATGAGAAGTTTTCCTTTGAATTGATCTGAGATTTCTGAGTTTGCACTTGAAGCCCTAGCAATACTCAATATAATGTTGTGTGCTAATTCCCCTTTTTCTATGTCGCGGTGAAGAAGAGTCTCAAATAAATCACTCAATGTTGCTTCTATTTGATCGTCAGAAAGCATTCCTGGTATTCCGCTTATTTCTAATATTTCTCCATTTACATCTCCAGAAAACCCAAGCTGACTTAGTAAAGATTTATTATTTTCCCATGCTACAATTTCATTTTTTGCAAGCGGTTTTTCAAACGGAAAAAGTAATTGTTGGGATACAATGGGTTGATGAATAAACTTAGACATCAATTCATCGTAAAGAATCCTTTCTGTCGCTCGTTTGACATCTATAATTAATAAACCAGATCTACAATTAGAAATAAGGTATTTTCCTCTTATCAAAAAGTTTTGATCGGAATCAAGTTCTTCTTTGAATTCTAGTTCTAGATTTTCAATCTTTTCCTCTTCCTTTATGGAATAAAAATTTGCCCAATCCTTTTCGCTCGGATTTTCTCTCCCAAAACCTTGATTTTTCATTGCTTCTGAGAATGTTCCGCCGTTTGATCTTATAGTTGTATTTGTTGCTTGAAAAGGATTAAAATTTGGATTCACAACAATTTGTGGCGCAACAGGATCAGTCTTTCGAAAAGAAGATGGAATATCAAAACTTGTGTCTAATTCAAAATCCATGGTTGGAAAGATATTGTATTTCCCCAAAGATTGCTTTATGCTACTCAATAAAATAGAATAAATGAAACGATCTTCTTCAAATTTAATTTCAGTTTTTGTTGGGTGAATATTAACATCAATTTTTGCTGGATCTATTTCAAAAAAAATAAAATAGCTAGGAAAAGTTCTTTCAGGAATCAAACCTTCAAATGCTTTTGAAACTGCGTGATGAAAATAGGCATCTTTAAAAAACCGATTGTTGACGAAAAAAAATTGTTCTCCTCTTGTTTTTCTTGCTGTTTCAGGTTTTCCGATGAAGCCACTTATTTTTACAATATTGGTTTGCTCTTCCAATGGTACAAGTCTTTCATTATTGGATTTCCCTAAAACATCGACTACTCGTTTTCGTAAATTTGAACTTTGTAAATTATATATTTCTTGAGTGTTGTGGTGTAATGAAAAGCGAATTTCAGGGTGCGCGAGTACAATTCGCTCAAATTCTTCTCTAATATGCCCGAACTCTACCGTATCAGATTTCAGAAAATTTCTACGCGCTGGAACATTGTAAAACAAATTCTTCACTTCAAATGAGGAACCTTTTGGACAAACAGTTTTCTCAGTATTTTTTATTGTATTTCCCTCAATGTTGAGTAAAATTCCTGTTTCAGTTTGGTCTTTGTGCTTGGTTTTTAATTGAACGTGAGCAATTGCTGCTATAGATGCTAATGCTTCTCCTCTAAATCCTTTTGTTTGCAGTTGAAATAAATCGTTTGCTGAAGAAATTTTACTTGTAGCATGTCGTAAAAAACAAGAAGATGCATCTTCCTCCTGCATTCCATCACCGTCATCAATTACTTGAATAAGTGTTCTCCCTGCATCTTTTATCACTACCATTAATGAAGTTGAGGATGCATCGATGGCATTTTCCATGAGTTCTTTAACAACAGATGCAGGCCTCTGAATTACTTCACCTGCCGCAATTTGATTGGCAATGTGTTCAGGAAGTCGTTGAATAAGTCCCATTAGTTCATGATTTTATAAATCACCGATTGAATTCCTTCTATTCCGTTAAAAACAAAATAACCCAACACAATCAAAACACCTATTAAAATAAGTGTTCTATAGTTTGCCTGGTATTTTGCTTGTTGTCGCGTTTGACCAAGAGACCATGAATCTCTAAATTGCTCTCTTAACAATGATTTTCTATCTTCATCACTAAGATTTTCAGCAGCTTCTAATTGTTTTTTTTTAAGGGCAAGTCTTTCCTTTCGCTCGTCGTAATATCTTGGAAGATAATTGAAGCGTTTATTCTGCGATTTTGTATTGAAAAATTTTAGGGCCATTTGTGTTTCACAAAAATAAGGATAATCCTCTAATATGTCTATTTTATTCAACTTTCTTAAAGAAAATTATTCGCTTGTCTCGTTATAATTTAAATCCTTTCCATAGGTTTCTTTCAAGCGTGAAATGCTATAAAAAGCAAGTGTTATGAAAAATAAACCAATCATCAATGCCGAAACTCCATCACTAAAATTAACAGTCAAAAGTCCAAAAAAGAGCATAATAATGGGTACAGATCCTCGTACAAAATTAGGAATTGTATTGGCTGCTGTAGATCGAATATTCGTGCCGAATTGCTCTGCGGCGATGGTAACAAATATGGCCCAGTATCCTGTCCCTGTTCCTAATAAAAAGCACATTAAATAATAAATACTAGCATTAAGAGTGACAAAATACTCAAGAAAAAAAAGGAAGGTAATGCTTGTTACTAATGTAAAACTTAAATATAAATAGACAACTTTCTTTCTGCTTTTTAGAATTTGACTTAAAATCCCAGAGAGTAAATCGCCAAATGAAAGTCCTATGTATGCATACATTACAGCTTTTCCATTTTCAATATTATTTATTCCAAGCCATGGACCAAAATTATCTTTAGAGTTCATAATCAAAAGTCCAATAATGTACCAAATTGGAATTCCAATGAAAATACAATGAATGTATTTGAGTAAATTTTCACGTTTATAGAAAATGAGTTTTAGATCGCCTTTTTTAATGTATTTTTCATCTTTTCCATTCAAAAAAAAGGATGATTCTATTGTTCCAATTCGCAATAGAAGTAAAAGAAGTCCCATTAAGCCACCAACAATGTAGGCAACCTGCCAATTTTGTAAACTTAAGCCAATAAAATCATGAAAAAATTGTGTTATTCCAAGACCGTTTGCACCAACTAACGAGGCAGCAACTGCCCCAAGAGCTCCAAAAGTTACAATAATCATGGTGCCATAGCCCCGTGTTTCTTTCGTCATTATTTCAGAAATCAGGGTAATTCCCGCTCCTAGTTCACCGGCAAGTCCAATTCCTGCAATAATTCTAATACATGCATAACTTGGAATATCTGTAACAAATGCATTGGCGAGATTTGCAATGGAATAAAGTATAATAGAACCAAAAAGCACTTTCAATCGTCCCTTTTTATCCCCCAAAATCCCCCATAATAAACCACCAAGCAGCATTCCCAGCATTTGCATATTGAAGAGGAATTTTCCTGTTGAAGCAATTTGCTCAGGACTTGCATTCGACATAATTTGTTGCAGACTTTCTCCTTTTACAACTCCAAAAAGCACTAAATCATAGATGTCAACAAAATACCCAAGTGCTGCGACAATTAGCACAAGAATTATTTGGTTTTTATTACTCTTTTCTGACATTTTTTAAAAATGAAGTTAAATTATAGAGATTTAAAAATACAAAAATAATTGCAATAGATTCATCTCACAACTGATTGTTGATGAATAGTTTTTAAAGCTCATTATGACATTGAAACATTTTAGTAATTTTGTTAAAAATTAAATACAATGGGAAACAATTTACTGAAGGGAAAACGCGGAATTATATTTGGCGCATTAAATGATCAATCGATTGCATGGAAAGTTGCACAACGCGCGCATGAAGAAGGCGCAGTTTTTGTTTTAACAAATGCACCAATTGCTATGCGAATGGGTGAAATTAATAAATTGGCCGAAGAAACAGGGAGTCAAATTATTCCTGCAGATGCAACAAGTATTGAAGATCTTGAGAATTTAGTGACAAAATCAATGGAGATTTTAGGTGGTAAAGTTGATTTCGTTTTGCATTCCATTGGCATGTCACCAAATGTCAGAAAAGGAAAGCATTATACAGAGAGCAATTATCAATATTATAATCAAACAATGGATGTTTCTGCCATTTCCTTGCATAAAACCTTGGCTACATTGTACAAGCACGATGCAGTTAATGAATGGGGTTCTGTATTAGCGCTAAGTTATATTGCAGCGCAACGAATTTTTCCAGATTACAATGACATGGCTGACGCAAAATCATTATTGGAATCTATTACTCGTTCATTTGGATACCATTATGGAATAAAAAACAAGGTGCGTGTAAATACGATATCTCAATCGCCAACAATTACAACTGCGGGACAAGGAATTAAAGGATTTACAGAATTCATTAATTTCTCAGAACAGATGTCGCCCTTAGGAAACGCAACAGCTTTAGCGTGTGCTGACTATTGTATTACTTTATTTTCTGACCTCACACGATACGTAACAATGCAGAATTTATTCCATGACGGAGGATTTTCAAATACCGGTGTTACACAACAAGTGATTGAGCGATTTGGTGATAAGTAATCCTTTACTTTAAATACTTTTTTGCTGCCCAAAATGTTCCAAATGGCAAAAATGCAGCAATAAATAAGATCAATGCTTTACTATAAGCCCATTTTTCTTTGATTAAAAAAAGCAAAATATATCCGCAAAAAAGCAAGAAGAATAAGCCGTGAATTAAGCCAACAATTTTATTTGGGTAACTAATTTCAAACTTGTATTTCAAAATCATTGTTATGAGTAATGCAATCCACGAAAATCCCTCTAAGATTGCTACTATTCGAAATTGCTTGATTAATTTATTATTTTTCATTTTTTCACTTGTTTTTCAAGGCCAAATAAGCGATCACGCAATCTTGCTGCTTCAATAAAATCTAGCTCTTTTGCTGCACTTTCCATGGCTTTCTTGGTTACTTTTATCTGTTTTCTTAATTCTTCTGAATCTGAATACTCCGGTGCTTCTTCAGCTGCTAAAGGAACTGTTTCACTTTGTTCGTAGCGCAGTTGACGCATTGCTTGGTCTCCGTCTGCAACCTGAGTTGAATCTATAATTTTCTCTTTTGATTTATTCAATGCAGTTGGAACCAATCCATTTTCTTTGTTATACGCATCTTGTAGTTCTCTCCTTCTCAGTGTTTCATCGATTGTCTTTTGCATAGAATTTGTCATTTTATCGGCGTACATAATGACCTTTCCATTAAGATTTCTAGCTGCTCTTCCAACAGTTTGTACAAGCGAGCGCTCGTTTCTCAAAAAACCCTCTTTGTCAGCATCCAATATTGCTACCAATGAAACCTCTGGTAAATCAAGTCCTTCGCGCAATAAATTAACACCAATCAAAACATCAAAAACTCCAAGTCGCAGTTGCCGTAATATCTCTACACGTTCAATGGTATCAATTTCACTGTGAATATAGCGACACAAAATCCCTAATTTATCTAAGTATTTTTGTAATTCTTCCGCCATTCTTTTTGTTAAAGTTGTCACTAAAACACGCTCTTTTACCGCTATTCGCTCCTGAATTGCTTCGATTAAATCATCAATTTGATTTGCGCTTGGTCGCACTTCAATAATTGGATCAAGCAATCCCGTTGGGCGAATCACTTGCTCAACCATAATCCCTTCAGATTTCTCAATTTCATAGTCAGCCGGCGTAGCAGAAACATAAATTCGCTGTTGCGCCATTCCTTCAAATTCCTCAAATTTTAAAGGACGATTATCGATGGCTGCTTGTAAACGGAAGCCATAGTCGATAAGATTAATTTTTCGGGCGCGGTCACCACCATACATTCCTTTAACTTGCGGAAGCGTAACATGACTTTCATCGATTACCATTAAATAATCTTCAGGGAAATAATCCAAAAGACAGAAAGGGCGTTCTCCAGACATTCTACGATCAAAATAACGTGAATAATTTTCAATTCCCGAACAATAGCCCAATTCCCGAATCATTTCTAAATCGTAATTAACACGTTCATCTAAGCGTTTGGATTCCTCTAATTTCCCTTCTTTTTTAAAATTTTCTACTTGAACTACCAAATCATCTTGAATTTGCTCGATTGCTTGTTGTGTATTTTCAGGACTCGAAACAAATAAATTTGCTGGAAAAATAGCAATTTCAGTATAACTTTCAATCTTCTGATTTGTTTCAGGATCTATGGAGGTAATTCCCTCGATTTCGTCACCCCAAAAAGAAATTCTTAACGCATAATCTGTATAAGCCAGAAAAATATCAACAGTATCTCCAATGGCACGAAAAGTCCCGCGATCAAATCTATCCCCTGCTCTTGAATACAAATTTTCTACCAATTTAAATAGAAATTTATTCCTTGGAATACTATCCCCAATTTTCAAGTAGATGATACTATTTTTAAATTCACTTGGATTTCCAATTCCATAAATACAGGAAACAGAAGCAACAATAATTACGTCTTTGCGTCCAGAAAGTAAGGCAGATGTTGCAGAAAGTCGCAATTTTTCAATTTCGTCATTTATCTGTAAATCTTTTTCGATGTAAGTTCCGGTAACTGGCAAATACGCTTCAGGTTGATAATAATCATAATAGGAAACAAAATATTCGACGGAGTTTTCAGGAAAGAATTGCTTAAATTCACCATACAACTGAGCTGCAAGTGTTTTGTTGTGTGATAATACCAATGTAGGCCTATTGATTCCTGCAATTACATTAGCAATTGTAAAGGTCTTTCCGCTTCCAGTTACACCAAGTAAGGTCTGATGTCCAATGCCAGCACCTAAACCCGCTATCAATTGCCGAATTGCTTCAGGTTGATCGCCAGTTGCTTGAAATTCTGATACAAGTTGAAAATCCATTTTGTGGAGAAGATGGGATTCGAACCCACGACCTCTTGACTGCCAGTCAAGCGCTCTAGCCAACTGAGCTACATCCCCAATAGGTGCAAATGTAAAAAAAACAGAGGGATTCAGGTCAATTAATTATAGAAGATACTGATAAAAGTACTTTCTTTTTTTAATTAATAATCCGATTAGAATTATAACTAGTTGAATTTTCTAATATAGAACATTAACAAAGCCATTAACTTGCTTTGTATCATCATTGATTTTTGAACCATAACGAATAGTCCAATTGTAAATCCCAGAAGGAACTTTTAAACCATCTATTCCATAAGTTCCATCCCAACCAGCTGAGGCATCATTTGTTTCCCATATAGTTTCTCCCCATCGATTGTACATTTGTAAATTAAAGGAATAAATATCAAAGCCAGAGGTAAAAATTGGCCTCCAAAGTTGATTGTGTTCATCTTCATCAGGAGTAAAGGTATTTGGAATATAAAAAATTGCTTCACTAAGCACTACTATTGTCATTTCGTAGATATCAAAACAACCCAATGGGGTACTTGCAGTTAATGATACCAAGATATTATCTGAAGCACCGGTATACGTATGACTTGTATTCTGAACAGTACTAAATGAATTATCTCCAAAATCCCATAAATAGGAAACTGCACCAATGCTTGAATTAAGAAAATTAATTTCCTCAATTTCAGAAGAAATTACTGC
>CAMDDR010000065.1:0-10380 GCA_945892995.1 Chitinophaga pinensis
CCCATTGCTAAAACATTTAAAAGCATATATTCGCTTCTACACGAATTTGCAAGATCCTTTTCAAGAATAGTTTGACTAAGATTATAAACAGTTTGATATGCTTTTAATTTATACTGTTCTAATAATTTTAAGTAATCTTTTTGTGATTCCTCAGCATTTTTCTTTTGCTTTAAGTAAAAATCGGGATCAAGAAAATATTTTGCTGCATCTGAATTTGGATATTTATCTAAAATATAAGATTTATACTTTTCATTTTTTTTATTCTGCTCATTTAATCTAAATAATTGAAATGCAGCAGATAAGTCTGTAATATTAGAAAGTTTTAAAGCAAGCACAGATTCAAATTGCTGTTCTGCTAAGTCGTTTTCTAAAAGAACTTCTTTGTAAAGAATTCCTGAGGTATAAAGCGCCTCAATTAAACGTAATTGAGATTGAGAAAATGCACTGTCACTAAGAGGAATATTTTTTAGCAACTTTTCGTAACTCAATGAATCTTTTGATTCTTGTGCTACTATATTTTGCGAAGAATCAGTAGAAATCAAATTATTAATTACAGGTAGTTTATCACTTCTTCGCCAATCGTCTTCATTGTCTCGTGCTCCCCATAATTTTTTAAATTCTGAGAATCCTGTTTCTCTTAATTTTGGGTTATTGAAAATAAATTTATTTGCATTTGTATTATTATTTGGCACATTATTACTTTGCAATGCAAGTAATTTAGCTGCTTCTTTTTCTTTTGCAGCTTGTTTTTCTATGCGCATTTGTTTTAATGTCTCCTTTAGAAAAATCTCTCTGTCTTTAGCACTCAACTTTGCGATTCGTTCTACGCTATCTTCAAAATTTGCAGTTTCTAAGGCCTTTACTAATTCAAATAATTTTGCTGACTTATTTTTTACAATTTCTGCATTTGGGTAATCTTCTGGCATAAAACGTGCACAGGAGTCATAGTATTTTTGAGCTGGCACAAACTCCTTGTCAAAAAATGAAATATCTCCAAGTTTTTCATACGACATTGCTTTCTGTCTTTTATTTGATAGTGAGAAAAAAGCAGATTTGGTTAAATACACTTTTGCTTCTTGTTTTTGATTATTATTTAAATCTACTAGACCCAAGGCGTAAAAAATTTGGTCCTTAAATGCTGCATTTTTTGAATCTCGAGCCATTCTTTTTAAATCTTTCTTTACACCTTCGCTTCCATCTGACAAAGCTCTGTTTAGACGTGCATTAAATGCTAATTCAAAAGAAGCTGATGCACTGATTGCTTTATTAAAATGGTGACTTGCGTTTGCTGATTTATCAGCATTTTGATATAACTGAGCTAAAATATAATTTAATCTTGCTCTTTCCCTTGGTTTTTTTGACTTAGAAAGTGCTAACTGCAAACCCTCAATTGCACCTTCATAATCTTTTCTTTTCATTGCTAAGTCTGAATAAGCTTTGTAAATTTCTAATTGAAGACTTCGACTCATAGTGGGTGGTACAGCTTCTCCTTTTTTCTTATTTAAAAATGGTATGAAATCTCTAAATTTCTTTTTCTTTTGAATTTGAGCAATTTCATTTAAACCATCCAATATTAATTTTGCATCCGAAAATTTATTAAGCTCAATATAAACTTTGGCAATCCATAATTGGGCAATGTAAGTAGATGGGTCGTTTAAAAAAAAGCGTTTAATAAACTCGAAATTGTTTAGGGCTTTTTCATAATCTCTACGGTAATAAAAAGCCTTACCTATTGTTAGCCAATTTTCATCAATCCAATTATTATATTCTGCTTCTTTGTAATACATATCTACAGCATTCGGCATGCTATGATCTTCAATAACTTTTGTACATTTTGCAATTGCTGTATCAATGGCTGGGAACATTCCTTTTACTTCTGTCTCATCTGGCAAGAGATTTACTGGAAGAAAAGTATAAAAATCATCTTTGTGAGAACCATCATACGTTATTAATGATAGTCGCAGTAATTCGTTGGCATTAAATAGACCGTTATATCTTGCAGTTGTTGAATGGTAATTACGGTTAAAAAAATTATTTTTTTCTGTAGAGCATGAGAAAACACTCAGCAATGCTAAGAGGAGCCATAATTTCTTTATTAGACAGCTTGCCATTCTTTTTAATTCGTCTATTATTAACTGAAAATGAAGGGTTTTAGTATAAAACCCACTCTTTTATTACGCAATATTTGTAAATACTTGTTGAATATCATCGTCGTCTTCAATTTTATCCAACATTTTTTCAATATCTATCAGCTGTTCTTCAGAGAAATCAACTGGACTTGTAGGGATTCGTTTTAAACTAGATTTTTGAACTTCCAAATTTAGATCTTCCAATGCTTTAGATAATGTTCCAAAAGCGGTATAATCACCAAAGACAACAATCGAATTTTCTTCGATATCTATTTCTTCACAGCCAGCATCAATTAATTCCAATTCTAACATTTCGGGATCTAAATCCTCTGTTTTATTGATTTCAAATACACTTTTTCGTGCAAACATAAATTCCATTGAGCCATTTGGAACAACTGCTCCTCCGGCTTTATTGAAGTATGATTTTACATTTGCGACAGTTCTTGTTGGATTATCGGAAGCACATTCAACAAAAACCAATACACCATGAGGACCTTTTCCTTCATAATTTACTTCTGTAAATGACGCAATATCTTTTTGAGCGGATCGCTTAATTGCAGCTTCAATATTATCCTTGGGCATATTTTCCGACTTAGCATTTTGGATAGCTGTTCGGAGTTTCGCATTCGTGGATGGATCTATACCTCCTTCTTTTGCAGCCATTGTAATGGCTTTTCCTAATTTCGGAAATATTTTAGACATTTTGTCCCAACGCTTTTCCTTTGCTGCTCTTCGGTATTCAAAAGCTCTTCCCATTATACTAATTTTTAACAAAAATAGGGAATTTACCCCGATTTTTCAAGCATCATTTCTTCTGTACTCCCTCCATAATTAGCTCAATGTAATTTAACAAGGGTTCTTTTCCAAAATTAGAGGTCGCCGAACTCGTAAAAAGTGGAGGAAGTTCATCCCAATATTTCAACATTTCTTTTTTGTATTTCGCCAAGTTTTTTTGAAGGGCTGTACTTGATAATTTATCAATTTTCGTAAAAACCATGGAAAAAGGAAGACCTTTTTCACCACACCAATTCATAAATTCTAAATCAATTTGCTGCGGTTCAAGGCGTGCATCTAAAAGAACAAAAATATTCAATAAGGTTTCTCTTTTTGTTAAATATTCTGCAATGAATTTTTCCCATTGGAAGCGCTTAGATTTTGAAGCTTTTGCATAACCAAAGCCGGGTAAATCTACCAAATACCATTTTTCATCAATTAAAAAATGATTGATTAATTGTGTTTTTCCTGGAGTTCCAGATGTTTTGGCAAGGGATTTTTTACCTGTTAACATATTAATCAAGGAAGATTTTCCAACATTTGAGCGGCCGATAAAAGCGAATTCAGGTTTAGCGTCTGTAGGGCATTTACTAAGTTCTGAATTTGAAATTACAAAAACCGCATCTTTTATTTTCATAGTAGCGCAAAATTAATGGAATTAATAGTTTAATTCAGGATTTAATGAACATTTCGCTAAATTAAAATGTTTATTACAAATGGCTGTTTACAAGATTAAAGATGTAGAAGTTCTTACTGGAGTTAAAGCTCATACTATTCGTATTTGGGAAAAACGTTATGGTATTTTAGAACCCAGTAGAACTGAAACACAAATCCGGACTTATTCAGATGCACAAATCGCAATTCTTTTAAATATTAGTTTATTAAATAGTAATGGACATAAAATTTCAAAAATTGCAGGTTTACAAGAAGCCGAAATCAATAAATTAGTTTGGGATATTCGCATTGGCAAAAAAAATTGTGACAGTGGCAAAAAATTAATTTTAGCGCTAATTGAATTAGACGAGAAGTTATTTCGCGATACTTTAAATAATTTAATAAACGAACTTGGATTAGCATTAACCTTTTCAGCACACATAATTCCCTTTCTTGACCGGATTGGAGTGATGTGGTTAACAGGTTCGATAAGTCCCGCTCAAGAGCATTTTATTTCGAATCTAATTCGCCAAAAAATTATTTCAGAGATCGACAAGCAAATTGTTCCTGAGACAACTGATGCTCCAATAATGCTTTATCTTCCAGAACACGAATGGCACGAAATAAGCTTGCTTTTCTATCATTATTTACTTAGAAGTAAAGGATTGCATACTGTATATTTGGGACAAAGTTTGCCTTATGACTCATTGGTAGATTGCATTAAAACAATTAAACCCAAGGCAATTCTAAGCGCTTGGTTAACTGCAGTTGACCTTAGTTTTTTGAAAAACTATTTCCGAAAATTAAAAGAAGATTCAGATGGAATACCAATCTTCGCTGGAGGAATTCAAATCAATTTAAACGGAAAGGAATTAGCAGATAATTTGACTGAGATAACTAACTCTGGGACTTTATTGCAGCAAATCTTACCTGCTTTAAAATTAAATAAATTCAATTAGTACTGTCCCTTTATCAACGACATCTCCTTCACTGATTAAAATAGCACCTACAATACCAACTCCTTCAGCTTTAAGGATATTTTCCATTTTCATAGCTTCAAGCGATAGCACATTTTCCCCAATTTGAATTTCATCCCCTTTTTTAACGAAAATTTTTAAAACTCGACCTGGCATTGGAGCATGTAATTCTTTTAATTTTTTGACTTTCTGCTTGTCTAAACCTAAGGAAGTAATTAATTCATCTAATTCGCCCTTTCTTTTAACCTCAAAAATTCGTTGATTTATTTTTATTGTTAAGTGATTGTTCTCGGAATCATTTTTGATTATTTCACCATGGAATTTTTTTCCATTGTGCATCAAAAGAAAAAATTGATGGTCGTACCATTTTACAAAAGTCCCCTCTTTAGTTTGGATTTCTTTTCCGTCAAATAACCAATTTCCACTTTTTTGCATAAGATCAAATATAGCTAATTATTGTTTTTGAATAGCAATATAAGTGTCTTTTTCAGCCTCAATATCCGTGCAAAAAGCAGAATTTGGTAGCGCTTCAAAAGAAATCTCATTCGCTAAAACCTCATCACATATATAGCTTTTATTAGCTGAAATTGCAGTCTGTATTGCCTCGCTGGTTTTTATTTTTAATAGAATTCTATCCGTTACATCAAAGGATGAATCTTTGCGTAAATTTTGGATTCTGTTTACTATTTCCCTTGCAATGCCTTCATTTTTTAATTCTGGACTTAGTGTTGTATCCAGCGCTACGGTTATTCCACCTTCAGAAGCAACCAACCAACCAGGAATGTCTTGTGCTGAAATCTCAAAATCTTCCAGATCCAAATTTATTTCACATGCAGCAATAACAGTATTCCACTTTCCTGTTTTCTCAATTTCTGTAATGTCTTGTTGCGAAAATTGTGCAACCAAAGATGCAATATCTTTCATTTGTTTTCCATATTTCGGCCCGATTGTCTTGAAATTGGGTTTTATATTTTTTACAAGTAAAGCTGTTCCTTCTGTAAGTAATTCCAATTCTTTGACATTGACTTCGGATAAAATCAATTCCTTCATATGTTGAAAGTCCTCAGCCATTTCTTTTTGAAGAACTGGAATCAGTATTTTTTGTAAAGGTTGCCGAACGCGTAAGGAATGCTTCTTTCTCAATCCTAAGACCAAGGAACATGCTTGCTGTGCTAATTCCATTTGAATCTCTAATTTCTTGTCAATAGATGTCGTTTTTACACTTGGAAAGTCTGCCAAATGAACAGAGGCACAAATTATTCTTTTGGAAACAAGATTAAGGTCTAAAAACAAACGATCCATGTAAAATGGCGCAATTGGGGCAGCAAGAAGCGCAACTGTCTCCAAACAGGAATAAAGCGTTTGATAAGCACATACTTTATCTTTAGGATCATCATTTTTCCAAAATCTTCTACGACAAAGTCGAACATACCAATTAGAAAGTTGATCTGTTACAAAGTCCTGAACTAATCTCCCGGCTTTTGTTGGCTCATAAGAACCATAGGCATCGTCAACATCTTGGATTAAAGAATTTAATTTCGATAAGACCCAACGGTCAATTTCAGGGCGTTCTGCCAATGGGACCTCGGCACCAGAAAAATTAAATTTATCGACATTTGCATACAGAGCAAAGAAAGAATAAGTATTGTAAAGCGTACCAAAAAACTTGCGTTGCACCTCCGTAATTCCATCTAAATCAAACTTAAGGTTGTCCCAAGGTTGCGCATTCGTTATCATATACCAACGCGTTGCATCTGGGCCATATTTTTCAAGAGTTGTAAAAGGATCAGCGGCATTCCCTAATCTTTTTGACATTTTCTGTCCGTTTTTATCTAAAACAAGTCCATTAGAAACTACATTTTTATACGCTACTGAATCAAAAACCATTGTTGAAATAGCATGTAATGTATAAAACCATCCTCTTGTTTGGTCCACTCCTTCTGCAATAAAATCAGCAGGGAAAGCAGTTCCATTATCAATTAAATCTTTATTTTCAAAAGGGTAATGCCATTGTGCATAAGGCATTGCACCTGAATCAAACCAAACATCAATTAAATCTGCTTCTCTTTTCATTGGCTTGCCACTTGGAGAAACTAAAATAATCTGATCAACTAAGTGTTTGTGTAAATCAATTTTAGCATAATTTTCTTTCGACATGTTTCCAAGCTCAAAATTCTCAAAGGGATTGCTCGATATAAATCCTACTTTTACTGATTTGTCGCAGGCAGTTTTTAATTCTTCTACAGAGCCAAAGCAAATTCGTTCATCTCCCTCTTCTGTTGACCATATTGGAATTGGAATCCCCCAATAGCGCGAGCGCGACAAATTCCAATCGTTTGCATTTTCTAACCATTTTCCAAAACGACCAGTTCCTGTTGCTTCTGGTTTCCAATTAATAGTATTGTTTAAAGCAACCATTCGGTCTTTTTTATCCGTAACACGAATAAACCATGAATCCATTGGATAATACAAAACGGGCTTGTCCGTTCTCCAACAATGAGGATAGTTGTGCTCGTATTTTTCGACTTTAAAAGCACGATTTTCTTCTTTAAGTTTGATGGCAATTTGAACATCTGCTGAGCGTTCTGGAGCTGTTCCATCATCATAGTACTCATTCTTCACATACATTCCAGCGAAGTCTGTAACTTCTGGTCTAAAGCGCCCTTGTAAATCTACAAGCGGAACAAGATTCCCTTTTTCATCTTGAATAAGAAGTGCTGGAACACCAGCTTCTGCAGCAACTTTTGCATCGTCAGCTCCAAATGTTGGCGCCGTATGAACAATTCCTGTTCCATCTTCTGTAGTTACAAAATCTCCAGGAATAACACAGAAAGCACGTTCAGAATTTTCAGCCGGAAGACAATAAGGCATTAACTGCTCGTATTTTAATCCTACTAAATCTTTGCCTTGACACGTTCCTATAACATAAAATGGTAGTGATTTATCAGCTGGTTTATAAGTAGCTAATTCTGAAATAGCATCTACAGCGTGAAAGCCTTTGCTAAACTGATAAGAAACTAATTTTTCGGCTAAAATAACATGAATGGCTTCAAATGTATATTGATTAAATGTGGCAACTAAAACATATTGAATTGACGGACCAACAGCCAAAGCAGTATTTGAGGGTAAAGTCCATGGAGTTGTCGTCCAAGCAAGGAAAAAACAAGCACTTTTTGATGCTACAACACCAAATTCTGAAGGAAGGTTTTGACCTGAAAGAAGTTTAAATTGTGCAACAACCGTCGTATCTTTTACATCTTTATAGCAACCTGGTTGGTTTAATTCATGCGATGAAAGTCCTGTTCCTGCTTTAGGAGAATACGGTTGAATCGTATATCCTTTGTAAATTAATCCTTTGTTATACAATTGCGCTAATAACCACCAAACAGATTCCATGTATTTTGGCTCATAAGTGACATACGGATTCTCCATATCGACCCAATAACCCATTTTCTCTGTTAAGTCATTCCAAATATCTGTGTAGCGCATTACTGCCTTTTTGCAGGCATTGTTGTATTCATCTACAGAAATTTTTGTTGCTATATCTTCTTTTGTAATTCCCAGTTCCTTCTCAACACCTAATTCCACTGGAAGTCCATGTGTATCCCAACCAGCTTTTCTTTTTACTTGAAATCCTTTTAGTGTTTTATAGCGACAAAATATATCTTTAATAGATCGGGACATTGCATGGTGAATGCCCGGTAAACCGTTTGCAGACGGAGGTCCTTCAAAAAATACAAAAGAAGGACTTCCTTCACGCAGCGCAATCGATTTTTCGAAAATAGACTCATTTTGCCATTTCTCTAAAATTTCTTTTGCAACATTTGGAAGGTTTAAGCCTTTGTACTCATTATATTTATCGTTCATGCGAATTTTCCTTGTAAGATGGCAAATTTACGATAAATCCCTAATTATTTATCAAGCATTAGATGAATTGGATAGTTGGTTAAACCCAAACTAAAAAAATATTTTAGATAAAACCTGCATTATCTCTTCACTATTTTCAATGTGCGACATGTGACCAGCATTTGTAATTATATGTAGCTTTTTTCTAGAATTAATTCTACTTTCTAAATCTGAGATTGAAACTAATTTATCATATACGCCATGAATTAGCACATAACCTGATGGGTTCTGATTGATTTCTTTCGAGAAATCTTTGCGTTCTCGCATTGCTAAGGTCGCGTAAGCGATTGCTTCAGAAGACATTTTAAGTGCTTCATCTTTCAATTTTTTTATTTCGTATTTATGTAATTCTGGATTCCAAAATAAATTGGGTATAGCTTCATTTATGAATATATTTTTTGCTTTTAAAACAATTTTTACGACTCTCAGGCGATCTATTTTCTTCTGTTCATTGTCGCACCAAAAGTTAGAGTTTAGTAAAACCAGCAAGTTACAGGATTCAAGTTTTTGTTTCACTAGCTGTCCAACATAAGCGCCCATAGAATGGCCAACAAGGGAAAATTCAGCAACTTCGAGCTGCGCTAGAACAGCGATCACCTCATCTGCCATAAAGTCTAGGCTTGCATGTTCTGATTTATCTGTTAATGGTGATTTTCCGTGTCCGGGTAAATCAATAAAAATATTTCTAGATCCTAGTTGTTGAAGTGGTAAATAATCCCACATTGTAAGAGATTCTAAAAATCCATGTAAGAAAACAATGGTTTTGCCTTCTCCTGAAACTATGAAATTTAACATTACGAATTAATTTGCATTCATCAATTCTTCAATGTGATCAGCTTGTAAAGGAATATCTTTCATTAAATTAAAAGGCGCGCCAGACTTTTGGACAACTAAATCATCTTCCAAACGAATACCCAAACCTTCCTCTGGAATATAAATACCCGGTTCGCAAGTAAATACCATTCCCTCTGAAATTGGCTCATGCCAAAGTCCAACATCATGCGTGTCAAGACCTATGAAATGAGATGTCCCATGCATAAAATACTTTTTGTAGGCCGGCCAATCTGCTTTTTGATTTTTAATGTCGTCCATGGAAATTAAGCCTAAGTTAACTAGTTGTTCTTCCATTAAACCCCCAACTTTCTTATGGTATTCCGCCATTATTGTTCCTGGAACCAATAATTTTTCAGCTTCTGTTTTAACATGTAAAACGGCATTATAAACTGCTTTTTGACGTGCTGTAAATCTTCCGTTTACAGGAATACAGCGTGTTAAATCGGAAGAGTAATTTGCATATTCAGCACCGACATCCAATAAAATAACCTCCCCATCTTTGCAGAGCTGATTATTTTCAATGTAATGCAAAACGCAGGCATTTTTTCCTGAAGCAATAATTGGTGTGTAAGCAAAACCTTTGGAACGATTTCGTAAAAATTCATGTGCTAATTCCGCCTCAATCTCATATTCCCAAACTCCGGGCTTAATAAATTTCAATAAGCGCAGAATACTCGACTCTGTTATTTTACAAGCCCTTTGCATCAATTCTAGTTCAATTGCATCTTTTACAGAGCGAATTTTATGCATTATTGGTGCAGCTTTATGGACAATATGTGCAGGATAATCTTGCCGTACTTTTGAAATAAAACGATCTTCTCGCGTTTCAACCTCTGTATTAGCTCGAAGATGTTCGTTTGTATTGAGGTAAATTCCTTGCGCTTCTGACATGAGTTGTTTAAAAATCACAGGAAACTGTGGAAGCCAGTAAACTGTTTTGATTCCTGAAGTAAGAAAAGCGGTTTCCTTTGTGAGTTTTTCGCCTTCCCAAATTGCAATTAGGTCGCTGGTTTCTTTTAAAAATAAAATTTCTCTGTGAGCAGGGTTACTCGCGTTAGGAAAAATCAATAAAATTGATTCTTCTTGGTCTACACCTGACAAATATA
>CAMDDR010000066.1:0-10377 GCA_945892995.1 Chitinophaga pinensis
GGGAGTAAAAAACTGTAACCCCAAGAAAAAAGAAAAAAAAGATATTCTAAAAAAACTTACATGCCTATTTTTTACAAGGTTGTTAAGCTGCTTATTTCCAACAAGTCCTGTTTTTAAATCTTGTTTCATGCGCAACCATTCTCCTAAAAATAGTAATGGAAGTAGAATATAACCCTGTTCAATTCCCATATCACTATAATGAATAAAATTTGAAATTTCTTTTTGGAAATGTATGTCTGGAATAAGCACTTTTAAGAAAAAATGAATTAAAAATAGTTCCGAGAATAAAAGAATGGAACTCTGAACAATAATTTTTATTTTTTCTGACTGATTCAATTCAGTCAATTTCAAGCGCCATGGCAAAAATATCGTTCTTGCAACTTGATCTAGAATAAAATAAAGCAAGATAAAATAGAATTTCCAATTCCAGAAAAAATACCCCATTAAAGGAAAAGCTACGTCTCCAAGTAGGGCATTTATCTTTTCAGCTTGCTTCACCTCTTTTTCTTAAGAATTGCAACTCGCTCTAGACTAAGAGCATATTCTGGATTGATTTTTAAAACTTTGGCATATGAAAATAATGCATTAGTGATGTCTTTTTTATCTTCATAAATTAATCCAATGTTGTGATACGACTCAATGTGCTTGTTCTCGATTTCTAGGGTTTTTTCATAGTAGAATAAGGCGCTATCTAATTCATTTTCTGAAAATTGTTTGATATACCCAATTTGGAAGTAGGCCACATAATACAAACTATCTAGGCGAATCATTTTTCGATATAATCCTTTTGCTACTGCATCTTTACCAAATAATTGCTTGGCATAAGCCAATGAATATATAACATCCGTATTTTTTGGTTGTAATTGATAAGCTGTTGTATAATATTCTATACACAGTGGGTCTTGTTTCCATTCGTAGAGAGCACCTAACATAATATAGCCTTGATAAAACTCAGGGTCTTGCTGAACTGCTGTCTCGTAAGATGAAACAGCTAATTTAAAATTCCCAAGTAATCTATAAATACTTCCTTTTAGAATGTATGCATCTCGAAATCTAGAATTTATTTTTAGCGCTTTATTAATGAATTTAAAAGCAGAATCATAGTCCTCAAGAATACAATAAACATTCGCTAAACCGACTAAAGCTTTTGGATTTTTAGTATCCTTTTTAATGATAATAAGATAGTTTCTTTGGGCATTAAAAATATCAGCAACTAATCTATTTGATTTATTAATAAGTGCTTCTGCATATAACAAGCGACAATCTAAACGAGTGCTATCCATTCGGAATGCTTTTGCTCCATCAGCCATGGCAGAAGCATAATCCATTTTTGAAATTGCTTGATTTCCATGACGGATAATTAACTCAAGACTATCAGGATAGCGAACTAAGAGACTATCCAAACTTAAGTTGCGGTCGTTCTTACTATTTTTCCCTTTATCCGCGCAAGATTGAAGGGTAAATAACAAGAAGAATAAAAAGTAGATTAGAAAATTCATGTTACAAAAATAATGATTTTGAATTGGTTTAAATATTCTGTAATTTTGCAGAAATTAAATGTTCATATGATTTATAGATTTTTTCTTCTCTTTTGTTTATTTTTCTTGAATGCATCTCGCGTATTTTCGCAAGGTTGCTCACAGTGTAAACTCCTTGCAGAACAAGGCAGTCAAGCAGATGAGAGTTCATTTGGATCAAATATAAATTTCGGTATTCTTTATCTAATGATAATTCCTTATTTGCTTCTTTTATTTTTATTTAGAAAGCAAATTATTGACTTCGCAAAGAATTTGTTTTTAAAACCCAGCTAGATTTTTTAGAACCGAGCTGTAACTCCTGCCATCACTTGGATCGGTTGAACAGGGTAATTGTACCAACGAAAATACTGTTGAGATGCTAAATTATTAATTTGCAAAAAGGCACTTACTCTGGTGTTATAACGGTATTCAAGGCCTAAATTTATATCCACAATAGCGCCTAAAGATTTAGCATACTGCCCATTTTCTTCTACTATAGATTCACCTGGACCATAAACCTTCGCTTTTCTTCCTGTTTCTACTTTTGCACTTAAATTCACTAAGAATTTATCGTAAAGATTATAGGAGCCGCGAAGAAGAAACTGAAATTGAGGTAAATTCCATGCAAAAGCTTCGTTTTTAGCTTGGTAGGAAAAAAACCGGCCAGTCAAATCGATTTTAAATTTTTCATTCTCTTGATATGAACCTGAAGCTTCAAGTTTGGTTATATTGATTGTGTCATAAATTACATTGAATTTATTGAAGGAAGAAAATAGGGTATCGGAAATATATAATGCTTTATTTAAAATTCTAGCGGAACTTCCGTTGATATTGAAGCTTAATTTACTACTCAAAGTGCCTTTAAATCCAGCATAAATCTCATTGGGGTTATGTTCGTTTTGAATCGTAAGATTTGATATTAAATAGGGGTTTTCCGAAGAAAACGTACGGAGGGAGTTTTGTTTTAATCCTCCTCTAATTCCAACATATGGAATAAAAATATCGTTAAATAATGAATATTTTATTTCAACCTGAGGATATACATAAACCTTTGTCTTTTTTTGAATATCAACGCTTAATGCAAGTCCAACATCAATCTTAAACTTATTATTGAATAATTGTGTTAAAATACCAGGTTGGAAATCTATAATCGAATTATTTGTTACCAAACCTGAGTCACTTGGATTTAAAGTTGAGTCTGCAATGCCATAACGATAAGAATTATATCTCAACCCTAAATTTACATAAAATGTCTCGCTTTTATAGTCGTACCAACCTTTAGTATTTAAGTAAAATTGGTTTTCCTTAGCTCTCCAATCTTGAAGCGAATCAATTATTGGTTTTTTTGTGCCCAAGAAATTAAACCCTGTCATTATTATATAATTTACAGTCGAAGTATCCCCTCTATTTCCAATAAATTCAAAGTCTGCACCAAGATTTTGATAACGTTGAGCAATTGTTTTCGCATCTGATACTACTGAGTCTGGAAGACCATAAAAATGAAAGCCATCATTCAAATAATGAAGCTTTGCTCCAAGATTAAATGAAGATTGATTAATTTTTCCAAAAAGTAAAACATCAGTATGATCAAATTGCCCGTTTGGAAATACTATATCGCCCCGTTTTATATTTCCAAAAGAACTTAAATGTTTTAAGTGTGCACCATAATGATAAACACGAGATCGAGTAGAGTTATAATAAAATTCTCCAAGTGGCATTAATTTAGATCCAAGAGCAATCCTAGTATAAAATGGATAAAGTTGCTTGACTTTTTCTGTTGTTTCAACTGTAGCAACTGGAATTGTGTCTAAAGTTATTGCTGTAGGGTGTTGGAAAATTAACAATGGGTAAGACGATACAATTGCTGCCTTAACCGTATCGATAATATCTGGAGTTGCTAAAATTCTGAAAGAGGGTTCTATTTCTCTTTTTCCTTTTCCATCTACGACAACGTCTGGAGGCTGAGCAAAACTGAACCCAAATAACATTATAAATCCAAAAAGAAAAGAGAGCTTTAACATTTTATTCTTCGTTTATTTCAATTTTTTTTAGGTCTTCCACTGGTTGTTCTATAATTACTGGATTTTTTAATTGCATAAGTTCTTCAAACAAGTTGTTCGCCTCAGCTAGCACTCCGTCATCTTTATCTGGATAAAATTCTAAAACAGACTTTAGTGTCTGCTCAGCTTGAAATAAGTCGTTATTTAAAATAAATATTCTAGCCTGAAGAATTAGTGCCTTTGCAACCCAGTAATTATAACTCGGCTTCATTTTAAGTAAGGCCTTTATTTCTACATCTGCTTGAGCATATTTTGCTTGCTTAAAATTTATTTCTGCTATAGAGAATTTTGCTTCAGAACCAATCGAAGTACTTGTATTTTTCACAAGCCATTCAAGTGGAGCAATGGCATCTTCAAAGTTTCCTAAGCGGTAATTTGATATACCACTAGAATACATCCCTTCAATTTTGATTTGTGTTGTTATTCCACCAGATTCTAATATAAATCTCGAATAATAAATCGCTTTTGTGAAATCATCGATTAAAAATGCACAACGCATAAGTCCAAGTTTTGCAGTGAAAATAGTTGTCGGTTTTGAGGCAACCTGCTCCAATTTTAGATAGAATTTATAAGCTAATTCGTAATTTTTATGTAAATAATGATAGGTGGCTATTCGAGAAGCTGCAGATTCCGAATAAACATTTGTTGGTGTTTCTAAGAATTTTTCAAAATAGTTAAGCGCACTCAAAGTATCTTTTATTTTATAGAAGCTATTCCCTAAAAAGTAATAGGTTTCATTTACAAAACGACCATCGGGGAATTTTGATAAATACACTTGAAATTTTGAGATAGCATCAGAATAAGAACTATCTGCATAACTTTGAAATGCTGGGTTATAGAAAAGATTTTCTTTTTCATCTTTAGAAATATTAGCACATGGATAGCGCTCTGCTATTTCTGCTGCTTTTTCTGGAAATTTTTGTGCAGCATAGACTTCCACTAATCCCTTTACAGCTTTTTCACATACATCTCTTACTTTTTCAAATTCATTAATAATTTTAATGTACTCCAACTCAGACTGGACATAGTCCCATTTTTTAAAATATAAATCTGCAATCCCAATCCTAGCATCTATTATATTAATAGATTTTGGATAAGTTACGACAAAAGATATGTATAATTCCATAGCTTCATCGTATTCTGCTTTTGAAACAAAACATCTTGCTAATTCATAGGTTCCATTCATTCTATATTTTGATAATGGATAGTCTTTCAACAAGATTCTTAAAACATTAATTTTCTCGTCTAATTCTCCATTATAGCCATGTGATTTTGCTAAATAAAACAATGCTTTATCGTTCAAATCAGTATTCATTTTTAAGGCTTCCTTATAGTACTGAATTGCCAAATTATTATTGTCTTGATTTAAATAATAACAATCTGCTATTCTAAAATAAGCATCTATTTTCTTTTCTGTGTTCTGTGGATTTGATTGAAGATATATTCTAAAAGCGTTGATTGCATCTTGCGTTTTTTCTTTTGCAATGTAAGCGTAACCAATGTTATAATAAGCGTCTATTTTTTGTGGCAATGCGTTTGAGCCAGGAGAGCCCAAGAAAAAACGATACGCGTTTATTGCTGCGTCAAAATTATTCAAACGAAAGTCTATATCTGCCATCCAATAAATAGACAAAGCCAGCATTTCTGGGTCAATTGGATAACGATTTACCAACTCAAAAGCTTTTTTCGAGTTAAGCCAATCCCCTTTTTGAAAAAGTTCCACGCCATAATTAAAAGCTACTGTTTGATAAACAGACTTTAATTGGTTATCTTTTGATGGTAATTTATCTAAAGATTCAAGTGCCTTTGAAAAATTACTCGTATTTGTATACACATTTACTAAATACTGAAAGACGTCTTTGGTTCTTGATGATTTGGGGTATTTATTTAAATAATCTTCAAAAGCACGAACTGACTCATCGTAAGGGTTAATGTCAACTTTAAATGAAATAACCGCAAAATTATACAAAGCATCCTCTTTTATCTCTTCAAGGATAGTCATTTCAGAAGCGCGTTCAAAAGCACTACGTGCAGGAAGTAGTTTCCCCAAAGCAAGGTAAGATTCTCCTATTTGATACATCGCAACTTGGGCCAAACTATCTTTTGCCCCTGTCACCCTATCAAATTGCCGAATTGCCTTTTCGAACTCATTAGATTTGTAATAGCAAAAAGCTAGTTCGTAACAATCATCTCGATTAGGTTTAGATTTTCGATTATAATTCTCTAAAAATGGAATAGCTGCAGAATAATTTCCCAAGCGATAATGAGCATTTCCTATAAGATGATTGACATCAGATTCATTGTCAATGAAAGTACAGTTAGTAAGTGTTGGAGCAAAATCAATCACTTCTTTGTACCGTTCTTGTTTATGATAAATTTGAGCTATGTAATAAGGGACAACTCCACAAAAAGTAGAGTCTAAGCGTAATTTTTCAAACCCTTCTAAAGCAACTTGAAGGGAAGAAGAAAGGTAATTCAAATATGAAAAAAAATACAAACTAGGAGCAGTATATTGAGATTTGCCATCTTTTGCATCCCTAAATGCATTAAATGCAACTTGTTTATCTTCGTTCTGTAAGGCGGAATAACCTAATTTGAATAAAAATTCATCATGTAACTTTTTTTCTAATTCTTTAAAGGGAACTTTTTCAAACCAAATTTGTGAATTCACAAAATCTTCGTTTTGATAAAAATACTTGCCTACTCTAAAGCCAATTGTATGCTTATAAATATTCTCTGGATAGTTTTTGTTGAACGCTTCTAATAAAGCAATTGCATCGTTATTATACAATTCAAGAGCTGAGAGACCTTCATAATAGTAAGCCTTTTGAACTAGAGGGTCATTTTTGCTTTGTGAACTAAAAATAAATGATCGAAATTCTTCCCTTGCAGCTCCATATTGTGCTTTTTGAAAAAGTTCTTCTGCACGAAAAAACTGTACATAAGCTCCTGTATATTTATCGGTTTTTTGAGCGAAAATAACAGATGGAAGAACTAAAACTAAAGTAAAAAATAATTTCAACATCGCATGTAAAATTACAAAGTAGCTAGCACTCCGAAATTTGACTATTTCAAAAGTTTTAAACTTGACTTTGTTAAGATAAAAATGCAATATTATTTCCCTCTTTCACATGTTTTATCAAATTTGTAAAAAAAAGATTGTGTCGAAAGTAATATCTCTTGTTAATACCCAAATTTACCAACAAGAAAAACTGATATTGGCAAATGTTTCCTTAGAATTATTTGAAACAGAATTTGCCTATCTTATCGGTAAAACAGGAATTGGAAAAAGTAGTCTATTAAAAATGCTTTACGCAGAACTCCCCATGATAGAGGGTGAAGGTTCTGTGGTAGATTATAATCTTAGAAAAATAACTAAAAAAGAAATCCCTTTTCTTCGAAGAAAAATTGGGATTGTCTTTCAAGATTTCCAACTTTTAATGGATAGAACGGTAATTCAAAACCTGTATTTTGTATTAAGTGCAACAGGATGGAAAGAAAAAGCAATGATTCATAAACGTGCTTTAAGTTGTTTACAATTAGTTGGCATTGAACAAAAAGCAAATGATTATCCAAATACCTTATCAGGAGGAGAACAACAGCGCGTTTCAATAGCAAGAGCACTTCTAAATTCCCCAAAATTAATTTTAGCAGATGAACCAACTGGAAATCTAGATCCCGAAACATCAGAAGAAATTATGCGCTTGCTAATTGCTGTAGCAAAGGAAGAAAAAACCGCTATTTTAATGGCAACACATGATATGCAAATGGTTCAAAAATTTCCAGGAAGGATAATAAAAGTAGAAGATGGAGGAATAAAAGAACTTACTTAATCAAGCATTTCACCAACTAAAGAGGTAGTTACTTGTTTTTTTACCTCATCTATTGATAAATTCTGCCCATATAAATATTGAAGTTTTGTTAATGCTGCCTCTGTTGTTAAATCATTCGCAGAAATAACGCCAACTTTTTGAAAGAACGCACTTGTTTGGTATGCGCCATGTTTAACCGATCCGGAACTACATTGAGTGACATTTAAAACCAACCCGCCATTTGAAATATATGAAGAAATAAGTGCTTGTAAAATAGCAGAGCTTGGAGCATTCCCTGTGCCATATGTTTCTATTACAACAGCTTTTGTATTGTTAATATTAAATAAATCTTTGTATAACTCAAAAGGAATGCCAGGAAATAATTTGAGTAATGCAATCTCTTTGGAAAAAGAAATTTGAACAGTTAAGGCACTTTTTTTGGTTTTAAAAAGTCGATCTTTAAGGTATTCTATATTCACACCTGCAACTGCTAAACTAGGATAATTAGGCGATTCAAACGCTTCAAATTGGTTAGCAGAAATTTTTGAGCAACGATTACCTCTATAAAGGGAGTATTCAAAATATACAGCAACTTCTTGTACTATCGCTTCGCCAGTTTTCTCGTCAAAAGCTGCTGCAATTTCTATTGCAGTTATTAAATTCTCTTTTCCATCTGTTCGAATTGTTCCTATTGGTAATTGTGAACCAGTGAAAATAATTGGTTTTTTTAAGCCCTGAAGCATGAAACTTAAGGCGGAAGAAGTAAAAGCCATTGTATCGGAACCATGAAGGACTACAAATCCATCATAACCTTCATAGTTTTCAACAATAATTTGAGCTAAGTTCTTCCAATGTTCTTGTGTTATTTCAGATGAATCTATCGGCTTAGGGAAACTAATGCTTTTTAAGTTAATATTTAGGCGTGCTAGTTCAGGAATATGATCATAAACATATGCAAAATCGAAACTACGTAATTCTCCACTTTGTGGATCTTTAATCATGCCAATGGTGCCACCTGTATAAATTAATAAAATAGTGCGCATAGTTAGTTGCTTTTAAATTTTTCAAGTTGAAATAGTTCTATTGCATTTTGAGAAGTGACTTCTGCAATTATAGCATCTGAAAGTTTGTAAATTCCTGAGATTTTTTCAATAATGTATGATAAATAGGCGCTTTCGTTTCGCTTTCCTCTAAAAGGGGCAGGTGAAAGATAAGGGGCATCTGTTTCTACAACGAGGTGTTTCAACTCTACAGAATTTAAGACTTCTGTTAAGCCAGAATTTTTATACGTAATTACTCCACCTATTCCTAACTTAAATCCTCCGTAATCTAAAATTTTAGTTGCCTGCTCTTTGCTTCCTGTGAAACAATGGAAAACTCCTTTTAGAAATTCATCATTTTCTTCGTCAAGAATTTCAAAAATCTCGTCAAATGCATCTCGAGCATGAATGGCTATTGGTAATTTTAATTTTTTAGCCCAAGAAATTTGTGTTCGAAAAACTATTTTTTGTGCTTCAATAAACGTTTTATCCCAAAATAAGTCCATTCCAATTTCACCTACTGCACAATATTTACTTGGATTTTTAAATAAGTGAGTTTCTATTATTTTTAGTTCTTCCCTCCAATTTTCTTTCACATAAGAAGGATGTAATCCCATCATTGGAATTGTATTTTTTTTCTCCTTCGTCAGTTTTTCCATGAGAGGAATACTTTCACTATTAATATTTGGGAGTAAAAAATAATGTACGCCTGCAGCTGCAGCACGCATAAAAACTTCTGTTTGATCCTCAGAAAATTCCTCTGCATAAAGATGTGCGTGGGTGTCAATTATCATGCTCTAAAATTAATTTATTTTTCAGAAAGAAACAGCTCCCATTTCCAAGCATCAATAACGGCATCATTTATAGATAGTTTGGATTTCCATCCTAATAGATTTGAAGCTTTTTCACAATTTGCAAAAATCTCTACAACATCACCTTCCCGTTTCGGACCAAATGACCAATTTAATTTAAACTTTGATACTTCTTCAAAACAGGAAATTATTTCTAAAACACTTGTGCCTTTTCCCGTTCCAATGTTTACAGCTTCAAGACAACCTTTTTTATGGTCTTCTAAAAAAGCAAGCGCTTTAACATGTGCCTCTGCTAAATCCATAACATGAATATAATCTCTTATACAGGTTCCATCTCGCGTGGGATAATCATTTCCGAAGACAGTTAAGAAATCCTGTTTGCCAACAGCAGTTTGTGTAACAAATGGCAGTAAATTACTTGGTTTCCCAAGAGGAAATTCTCCAATAAATGAACTTTTATGGGCTCCAACTGGATTAAAATAACGCAAATTAATTAAACATAATTCCGGGTGTGCTAGAAAAGTATCTTCCATTATTTGCTCGCCAATCCATTTTGTATAACCATAAGGCGAAGACGGAAGATTTTTTGGGCTGTTCTCCGAAACCTCTTTTATCTCATTAGGTTCACCATATACAGTACAAGACGACGAAAAAACAAGGTTTTTTACGCCAAACTCTAACATTTTATTGAGGATATTAATTAAGCCAGAAAGATTGTTTTGGTAGTATTTTAATGGATTTTGAACTGATTCTCCAACGGCTTTATAGGCTGCAAAATGAATAATTCCCTCAAAAGAATATTTTTGGAAAATTGCACGCAGGGAATTGTCATCACAAACATCTACCTCAATAATTTCAGGAAGAAAACCAAGAATTTTAGTCAAGCCATCCACCACAATACGATTAGCATTTCTGAAATCATCTAAAATTATGGGGGTATAACCATTTTCTACTAGCGCCACAACTGTATGAGATCCAATGTAACCTGCTCCACCCGTGACTAAAACATATTTTGACATATTCAAAGGTAAAAATTATTTTACAGCTGCATTAATTTCCTTCAGGGTGCAGGCACTAACTCTAAATCTATTTGGCGTTTTCGAGGATTTACTTGCTGAACCAACACTTGAACTTTA
>CAMDDR010000067.1:0-10088 GCA_945892995.1 Chitinophaga pinensis
AAAATGCACAATCTTTGAATCAAGTGTGTATCACAATGGAACACTCCTATTTAGGTGATTTAGAAATTTGGTTGCAATGCCCTTCAGGAGTTATTGTTCCTTTGGTAAATTCATATGGTGCTGGGGCTATTCCCGGTGGTAATAGCGGTAGCGGTACTTTTTTGGGCCATGCGATTGATGACGTTGGAGGAGGAGGTCCAGGAATCGGATGGGAATATTGTTTTAGTTCAGTATTTAATACTACTGGCACAATGATGGGAACATATCCAGGGAATACAATTCCTGTAACAGCTCAAGCTCCTCTTTCTGCAGGAAATTCTATAAACCCCAACAATACGTATTCTCCAGAAACAACCTTCGCAAATTTTACTGGTTGTCCAGTTAATGGAACTTGGACAATTTTTGTTCAAGATAATTTAGGTATTGACGATGGCTATATTTTTGAATGGGGTCTCTATTTTGATGCTTCCTATTTTCCTGGAATTGGAAACTATCAAAATACTGTTCAATCTAGTTTTTGGAGCCCTAATCCAACTATTATTTCTTCGCAAAATGATACATTAATTACTGTTCAGCCTTCAACTGCAGGTGTTTCCGGCTATACCTTTAATATTGTTGATAATTTTGGTTGTCCTTATGATACCACGATTAATATTACAGTTCTTGCCCCTATTGCTAGTATTAATTACACAGGCTCTCCATGGTGTGCAACAATTACTTCACCTCAGTCTGTTGTTCAAACTGGCACAAGTGGTGGGAGCTATAGTGCAAGTCCTGCAGGATTGAGTATCAATACAAGTACAGGGGCAATTACTCCAAGTACAAGTACAGCTGGAACTTACACAGTAACTTATACAACAGGATCCTCTGGTTGCGGAGCAATATCAACAGCAATTGTAACAATCACAGCACCACCAACAGCAACTATTATTTATGCAAATTCTCCATATTGTAAAACAGTAACAACAGCTCAGGTTGTTACACAAACAGGGATAACAGGAGGAGCATATACTTCAAGCCCAATTGGTTTAAGTATCAATGCGAGTTCAGGAGCAATAACTCCAAGCTCAAGTAGTGTAGGGGCCTTTACGATCAGCTACACCTTAGCTGCCTCAGGTGGTTGTGCAGCAGTAACTACAACAGCTAGTGCAACGATTTTAGCAGCACCAACTATTTTTTCTGATACTCTTTCTTGTAATTATGTCTTACAAGTAGCAGGAACAATAGCAAATAATGGTGGAGTTTGGACTTCTTCAGATCCTGAAATTGAATTTTCTAATCCTCAAGCTAACAATCCTCAAATCTCTTCAAATTACGCAGGTATTTATCAGGTTTCTTTTACCGATAATACCTGTAATGAGACAGTAACAGCACTTATAGAGTTCCCACCTTATATTTACACGCAAGTTTTGGATACAAATATTTGCCCTGAGTCTAGTTTTGAATTAGATCCTTTGATACTAAATACTGCTATTGATTCTACATTTAGTGAATGGACTTTGCAAGCAGGGTATAATCCTACTACAACTTGGTATTGGGAAAATGGATCTACTGAAATCCCAAGAACAATTTCTGGAGCTGGAATTTATTTATTCACGCTTCAAAATGCTTGTTATACGGTTTCAGATATTGCAACAATAGGGATAAAACCGTGTGAGATTTCAGCTCCAAATATTATTGTTCTGTCCTCTACTGAAGGGAATGAATTTTTCTCTATAAATACAACTGGAATTGTAGATTTTAATTGTGTTATACTTAACAGATGGGGGAATGTTATTTATGAATATACCGATCCTTCAGGTGGATGGAATGGAAAGACTTCGAATGGAAATCTAGTAGAAGAAGGAACTTATTTCTACAGAATTAAAGCTACCTATGAAGGTGGAGAGGATGTAATAAAACATGGGTTTGTTGTCTTAAAATATTAAGAGGTATTTTAATTTACAGGGTTAAAAGAAAACAATAGATTCTTCACAATAAAAAGGAAATTTTAAGGTAGGAAAGAAAAAAATCCTATCCTAAAACGAAATTTATAACTTTCCCAGGAACGATAATCGCTTTCTTAGGTTGTTTTCCCTCTAACCATTTGCTTACTTGCTCGAGTCCTAGAACATGAGATTCAATTTCTGCAGCAGTCATATTTAAAGGTAAGCTTACTTTTAAGCGAAACTTACCATTGAATGAAACAGGATAATCGTATTCTGAAAGCTCTAAATATTTTTGTTCAAAAACTGGAAATTGCACATAAGAAATAGAACCAGGGGGATGTCCTAATAAACTCCAAACTTCTTCAGAAATATGAGGTGCAAAAGGAGATAAAAGAATTGTAAGTAGTTCTAAAATCTGTCGCTTATTACACTTTTGATCTGTAAGTTCATTCACGCAAATCATCAATGTAGAAATACAAGTATTAAATGAATAACGGTCTAAATCCTCTTGAATACGTTTAATTGTGTGGTGAATTGTCTTAAGTGCTTCCTTACTTGGTTCTTCATCAGAAACAGAAAAATCAGTGTTTGCATGAAACAAACGCCAATATTTTTTCAAGAATCCGTAAACGCCTGTAATTCCTTTTGTATCCCATGGTTTGCTTTGTTCTAAAGGACCAAGAAACATCTCATACATACGAAGTGTATCAGCACCAAATTTATCCACTAATTCGTCAGGAGTTTGAACATTAAACTTTGACTTAGACATTTTTTCAACTTCAGAACCACACAAATAGCAGCCATCATCTTCCATGATAAATTCTGCATTTTTGAATTCTGGAAGCCAATTTTTAAATCTTTCAATATTCAAGAAGTCATTGCCTACTAAGCTAATATCTACATGAATTGGAAGGACGTTTGAATTCCCTATTTTTCCTTTTGAGACATATGTATTTGTCCCTTGAATTCGGTAAACAAAACTACTTTTACCGAGAATCATACCCTGATTTATTAATTTTTGGAAGGGTTCATCAAAAGGCAAATAACCCAAATCAAATAAAAACTTTGTCCAAAATCTTGCATACAAAAGATGCCCTGTTGCATGTTCTGATCCGCCGATATACAAATCAACATTCTTCCAATAGTCAATTTTTTCGCGTGCAACAAATTCATTTTCATTTGTTGGATCCATGTAGCGCAAAAAATACCAAGAGCTTCCAGCCCACCCCGGCATAGTATTGTATTCCATTCTATCTCCCTCAAAATAATTCCAATCTTTCGGATTTGAACGAGCTAAAGGAGGCTCACCATCTTCTGTAGGTAAATATTTATCAACGAGAGGTAATTCAATCGGTAGATTTTTATCCGCCACTAATTGAGGGATTTCATCCTTATAAAAAATGGGGAAAGGTTCTCCCCAATAGCGTTGCCTTGAAAAAACAGCATCTCTTAGACGGAAATTTATTTTGCCTTTTCCTAAATTACGCTCTTCAATAATTTCAATGCATTTCTCCATTGCAGTTTTTACCTCTAGTCCATTTAAGAACTCAGAATTCGCAATAAGCGCCTCTTTTTCCGAATACGCATTTTTGGAAACATCAATTCCCTCAAAAATACAGCGAATCTCCAATTTAAAATGAGAAGCAAAATCATGATCGCGCTGATCTCCACATGGAACTGCCATAACAGCACCTGTTCCATAGGTTGCTAAAACGTAATCTCCAATCCAAATTTGAATTTTTTCGCCGGTAAATGGATGAAGAGCAAATGCTCCAGTAAAAGCTCCTGAAATATTCTTCACATCTGATTGCCGATCTCTTTCGGTTTTTAAAGCTGCAGACTTAATATAGTCTTCTACTTGCTGTTTTTGGGATGCCGTTGTAATTTCTTTTACAAATTCGTGCTCAGGAGCGAGAACCATAAAAGTTACACCAAAAACAGTGTCTGGACGTGTTGTAAAAACTTCGATTTTTAAATCTGAATTTTCAACATTAAAAGTAAGAGATGCTCCTTTTGATTTGCCAATCCAATTTCGTTGCTGTTCTTTTATAGAATCAGACCAATCAATTGTATCAAGACCAACTAATAAGCGTTCAGCATACGCTTTAATTCGCATAGACCATTGGCGCATGAGTTTTTGTTCGACTGGGAAACCCCCACGAACTGATAAGCCATTCACAATTTCATCGTTTGCTAAAACTGTCCCTAATTTAGGACACCAATTTACCCAAGTATCAGCCAAATAAGCTATCCGGTATTTTTGAAGAGTAGTTTCTTTTTGATGGTCGCTAAATTTTTGCCACTCAATTTCAGAAAAAAGATCACAATCGTCTGCAACAGCAAGAATATTACAATTCCCTGATTTCTCAAATTCATGAATTAATGTATCAATTGAAATTGCTTTATCTTTTGATAAGTCATAATAAGAATTAAATAGCAATTTAAAAATCCATTGAGTCCACTTGTAATAACTTGGATCAGACGTTCTAAGTTCCCTCGACCAATCAAATGAAAATCCTATTTTATCCAATTGATCTCTGTATCTAGCAATATTCTCCTCGGTAGTTTTTGCAGGATGCTGACCTGTTTGAATTGCATATTGTTCAGCTGGTAAACCAAAAGAATCGTAACCCATCGGATGTAATACATTGAAGCCTTTTAGGCGTTTATACCGCGCATAAATATCTGAAGCAATGTAACCTAAAGGATGTCCGACATGCAAGCCTGCACCAGATGGATAAGGAAACATATCTAAAACATAAAACTTTTCTTTCGAAGAATCTTCGGTGACTTTATACGTTTGGTTCCTAGCCCAAAAAATTCTCCATTTATGTTCTATGTCCCGAAAATTGTATTCCATTTTGGTAAATTATTTTACAAAGATATAAAGTTCAACAAACTCCAAAGAGATATATTGCTAAAGTAATTCCAAAAGTTACCTAGAGATATTAAAACTTAGCGCTAAACAAAAATCCTAGTCCTACTAAAACTAGACTAAAATCAAATAACTCTAAGCGAAAAGAACTAGATTTTAGTAGATAATACCGCGTAAATAGAATCAAGAAAAGTAGAATACTTATTGAATAGAAAAGGTTTAAACGACCATTTATGCAATTTAATAGTAAGAATAATGCTATGAATACATTAAAAAGAATCAAACTTTTTTTACTGCCAATAAGTTGGGGGATTGTTTTAAAAGAAGCAGGGTCAAACTTTATATCTTTTAAATCACTAGGTAGCGTCAAGGCATAAAATAAAATGAGGAACGAAAAATCAATGTATTGGAAATTATGTCCGAAAGATTTAGGAATATAAACTAAAACAATAAACCAAGAGATAGTAACCAATAGTGCCTTTAATAAAGGGATTTCTCTGAGAATAAGATCTGAGAAAACCCCAATATAAAGAGCGGAAAGCAGAAGAGTTATTCCCAATAAAAAAATAGCTGAAGAAAAAAGAGAAAATAAATGAATGAATAAAACGCAACTTAAAGCTACTCCAAACACAACAAAACTGCGAATAGCTAGAAGATTCTTGCTCAGCCAAGAGCTCATTTCTATAGTTAATTTTAATTGATAAAATTTCAATAAACGGTGGGCATTATAAACTCCAAAAACAGCAAGAGCTATAGCAGAAGAAAATTCACAAGAAAAAAGAGACTTCGGTAGAATCCCCAAAGAGAAAATAAATGCGCAAAAAGCCAGAAAACCATAGGAATGAAAGAAAAACAAGAATGTTTTAGTGCGCTTCATTAATAGCTGAAAGAACACTTTGAACGCTAATATTTTCAATACAAGGACAGACTTTTCCTTTCTTGCAGTTACTACAGGAGGCATCAAAAACCAGAGCTACTGATTTATCCCCTAAAGCTTTCCACCGTCCTGGATGTATTGGCTTACGAGGAGAAAATAAGCCAATAGCTTTTATTCCGCTAATGCCAGCAATATGATACGGGCCAGTTGAACAAGCAACTAGTGCTTCACAACTTGATATTAAGCAAATCAATTGATTTAGATTTAATTTACCTGAGCTATCAATTATTTGCGGATGAACTGGGAGAATGGCGCTAAATTCTTTTCCCTCGTTTTCTGTTCCTGTAAAAATCACTGTTTTTTTTTGTTGAACTAATCCTTGTGCCAATTCAATATATTTTTCAAGTGGCCATTCCACAGCGCTTCCCTGAGATTTTGGGTGTAAAATAATTGTATTTGATAAATCAATACCAGAAAATTCAGTTGGTAGAGAAACAGTTGGAATATTAAACTGATTCAAAGATTGAAACAAGGAATCAAAACTTGGTGTTTCATTCAATCCTAAGGGCTTAAGAAGTTCAAAATTTAATTGTGACTCATGCAATAACGATCGTTTTCTACTAAAATTTAAACGATAATTACATGTTAACAAATGAAAAATACGGTGTGCAGTTCCAATTCTCATTGGAATTTTTGCTTTTTTGGAAAGTACAGCGATTTCTCTATTAGGGAAAACATGAATAATACAATCCGCTTTTAATCTCGCTATTCGTTCGCTTGTTGGAAGACTTGAAAAATCATCAAAATTCAAAAATGTATCAACTACATCAAAACAGGCAATAATGTCTTTTGTATATGAACGACCAAAAAAAACCAATTCTGTTTGAGGAAATTGCTTTTTCAACCATACACAAAGTGGCAAGGTTAAAATGACATCGCCAATACTATCTGTACGTGAGATTATTATTTTATCCATGATTTTAATGGTACATTTTTCTTAAAATCTGATATTTTCTTAAAGTTGCGTAAGCACTTCGAGACGATATATGCCACCCCGTTTTCCCGTCTAAAAATCCAAGTTTCACTAAGTAACTTTTAAAAAACTGAGTAATAACTTTTAAATAAAGTAAAAACACAGAGATTTTTTTTCCTTTTAGAAATAGCTCCTTTGCAGAAATACTGCCAAAATACTCGATTTGTTTGAAATGATCTTCTTTTGTATAATAAGAGTAATGCAATAAATCCCCTTGTAAGCTGCCCACTTGCGAGGTATCTTTTAATTCTAATTTATCATGTGGATTTGTCCCTGTCCAATGAGCTTTATTTTTTTTTACCAAGCGAACTTTTGTATCTGGATACCAACCGCAATATTTTACCCATTTTCCACAATAATTAGTTAATCTATTCATCGAATACGCATCAAATTGAGGCGCTTCAAAACTTTTTTTAATGTCTTTTTGTAATGTTTCAGAGAGTGCTTCATCAGCATCTACCGATAAAATCCATTCATGATTAGCTTTCAACAAGGCGATATTTTTTTGTTCTATATGGCCTTCAAAATCATTTTGAAAAAATTTTATACCATATAACTTACAGATTTCCTCCGTTCGATCAGTTGAAAAAGAATCCACAACAATAATTTCATCTACAACCGGAAGTAACGATTCTATGCAGCGTTGAATATTTCTTTCTTCGTTGAAGGTAATGATTACTGCACTAAGTTTAGAATTCATTGGGTTTATAAAATTTCAACACTTTTCCAAATCGCTTGGATTTCGCGCAAGGATTGCGTCCAACTAGTTGTAGAAGGTGCGTCAACATAGCCGCTAATACAAATGAGTTTTTTTGACTTAGGATGAAGAAAATGAAAGGCCCAAAAAGCACCACCAGTTGAATGAACATCCTTACCAGTAAATTGGAACATTCCTCTTACTTCTATTCCCTTAACGGTTTTATTACAATTAAATGTCGCCGTTGATTCAGGAAAAACGAATTTATTATACTGTGTTCCCATATATAAACCTTCTGTTTCATGAGGCACATTATACCGCAGCATTGTATCACGCGCTTTTAACAAATTTTCTAACAAGAATTGGGAAGAATCGATAAAATCATATTGGTAAATCATAATACCTGTTAAAACCGAACCAATATCTTGCGATCCTGTTCCAACAAATTCTATTGGTCGCGATGCAGTTGGCAATTCAATACGGTAGAAATTTGGTCGTGAAGTAACTATAGTGGAGGCATCTGGCAAAGCTAAATTAATACCGAAATTCTTTTTGATTTTAATTTGAACAGGTCTATTATTTTGTGCCTGAAAATTAAGAAGAATTCGCTTCCATTCTGAAAAATCAAATTGAGCGTGAACTGTTTGCATTCCTTCCTTACAAAGTTCAAGCAATTGATTATAATCCTTTGCCTTAAGATCAATAACTAATTGTCGATTTGCCCAAACATCTTTTCTAGACTGAATAAGCCCAAACTTTTCTTTTCGCTCAGAATCGATTTCTAAAAAAAGGATATTACGATGTCTACGAATTGCTCCGTCAAAATTTTGAGTTTTCCTATGAATCAATTCAAAAGTCGTAACATCAGGAAAGTAGGGCATAATAAATTGCGTAAGCTGAGAGTCTAAGTGGGCTTTAATCTCAGAATTCCAAATTGCTTGATCACATACCACTAATATTTCTCCAACTTTTCCAGTTACATGAAGACCAGTATCCTTGAATTTTCTACCACAAGCAGACAAAAAGAAAATGGAAGCAAAAAATAAAAAAAATGAATTTTTAAAATGCATAATAATCAATTATTTTATTCTTAGTCTTTGCCCAACTGTAATTCGATTAATATTAATCCCAGGGTTTAAATTTTGAAGTTGACCTTGTGTTAAATTATGTTTTTGAGCCACACGAGAAAAAGAATCTCCGCTTTTTACGTTATAATATTTTTTAACTGGTTTTGGAACTACCGTTTCAATTACTGGTTTTTCAATACTATATAGTTTTAGTTTTTGACCAATGTAAATATTTGTTGTTCTCAATGCATTCCACTCCATTAATTGCTCAATCGTCACATTATATTTTAAAGAAATATTTTTAAGGTTCTCCCCGGATTGTACTTTGTGATACTTAAGATTTTCTATATTTATTAAACTATCTTGAACATTAGCAACCTCAATTATCTTTAAAGAATCATTTGAAACCTCAACCGGTAAAGGTGGAAGTACGACAGGATCATAAATAGATTTTTCAAGCAAATAAAGAGAGTCTTCAATGCTTACCAAAAGTGTTATTTTTTCAAGAGGTCCAGTGACACAACGGGCAGGAGTAGTTTTTGGAATATACGTGGATTTATATACTGGATTTAAGCTTTTAATCTCATCCAAGTCCCAAGCTAATATTTGTGAGATTGTATTCATGTGTACTCCTTTTTTAAAGCACATTGTATCCAATTGGGAATTATGAATTTTGGCTTCCATTGGGATAATGTTATGCTCAGCATGATAGGTCATAAGATATGCAGCTGCAATAAAATTTGGGACATATCCTTGCGTTTCAGTTGGAAGAAAAGGGCGAACTTCCCAATATGTTTTTTTATCACCTGATCGTCTGATTGCCTTATTTACATTTCCCGGACCAGCATTATATGCAGCAAGTGCTAAATTCCAGTCACCATAAATACCATATAACTGCTTTAAATAACGGCATGCAGCATCCGTTGCTTTGTCGGGATCCATTCTATCATCAATATATGAATTTTCTTCAAGACCAAAATACAAGCCTGTTTTATACATAAATTGCCATAAACCCAAAGCACCAGCCCTCGATTTTACCTGTGGTCTCAATCCACTTTCTATAACAGAAAGAAATCGAAGTTCGATTGGCAGTCCATACTCTACAAGCTTCTCTCGGAACATATCAAAATATAGCGCTGAACGACCTAAAGCTACACGGATAAAGCCCCTTCTTTGAGCAGCAAAGAATCGAATAGTTGAAAGTGTGAAAGCATTGCAATCCATATGAAATGGACTCATAGCACTCATTTTTTCCAACCGCGAACAATAAATATCATCTGAAAAAGCTGGAGCTTGATTCGGTTCATACTTCAATGAATTGATAATAGAATCATAAGTTAAATCAGTTGCATAATCAGCATAAAATAAATTCAAACTTTGTTGAACAGTATTTATAAAAGCAATTGTATCTAAAGAATCAGATGGTTTTATAAGGTGTGCAGGCCTTTGTCCAAATGAGAAAAAGACAGGAAAAATAAATAATAAAGAAAGTAATTTATTCATTTATAAGTCCTCCAATATTTTAGCAAATTGAAATAGTGTAGCTTCATCAAAAGTAGTAGACATTATTTGTAATCCAAACGGTAAACCATCAGAATGATTGCCTAATGG
>CAMDDR010000068.1:0-9994 GCA_945892995.1 Chitinophaga pinensis
TATAATTTTACAAGCATGTTTTGCATAAATGATTATATTTTTAAAGTTGGAGGACCAGCAATTCCTTCATTTATTCTTTTCCTAACATAAAACAAGTATAAAAGTATGCCAATAAAAATAGATATACTAGTAGTTATTAATGGCAGGTGTTTTGTCTCAAAGCCTTCAACATTTGTTTCTGGATATGCCAGCATAATCACTACAAAAACTACCCAGCATAGCGCTATCCACTGAATAGGTTTTAGCCAATGAGTTTTATAAAAAAACCCACGGTCATTTAAGACAATTGATTTACTCTTCAAAGCAGCTATCATTATACCTGTATAGCCAAGGTAAGAAGCTAATGCAGATACGCTACTTATTATTTCAATTCTTTTTAATACCAATATAGATAAACAACTAAAAATCCAAATGAGAAGTATGGCATTGTTGGGTGATTTTGATTTTTTACCCACAACAGAAATCCAGTTAGAAAATGGGAATATTTTATCTCTCGAAAATGAGAAAAGTAATCTTGAAGCAGTTGCCATAGATGCGACTGCACATGCAAATATTGAAATTAAAATAAAAATTAATAATGAGGAAGTCATCCTCACTCCAATTGTTTTAGTTAAAATAGCTATTAGTAGGTTATCATTTGTTTTCTCCATATCTCTTGCATGTAAGACAAGGAATACTATAATTATCAGTCCTGTAATTGACGAAGTAATAATTGAAAGCATAATTGCTTTTGGTATAGTAGTAGTGGGAGATTTCGTTTCTTCAGCAAGGTCTGCAGCAGCTTCAAATCCGGTGAGGCACCACGTACCTAATAAAAGTGAAAGTGCAAACGATGAAAGTGATAACGAATTTTGACTTAGGTAATTAATTGATGATTCTAATGAAGAGTAATTGACATTCGCACTAAGTATCCATGCACTCAGTAGAATGGTTATTATAAAAACAACACCAATGATTTCTGCATATACTCCAATGTCGTTTATTTTTGATGCTATTTTAATGCCAAGTATATGTATCAATGAGACAAAGGAAATAATAAGTAAAGTAAAAATAGATTCTGTTGTTTCTGATACAGATAAGTCTAGCACATATATGAAAATAGTAGTAAACGTTTTACAAATAGTTGGAAAACCTGTAATAAATTGGATTAGCAAAATCCAGCCAACAAAAAATCCAAAATGTGTATTAATAATGCGTGCTCCCCATTGGTATCCATAGCCAACAATAGGATATTGGACAGAAAGTCTAGACATTACTAAAGCAACCAAAAATTGACCAACCGCGACCAACATCCAAGACCAAATAATTGCACTTCCAGCCTGTTGGTATCCAAAATTAAAATTTGCAAAAATGCCTGTCAGAACTGAAATTAGTGAAAATGATACGGCAAAGCTTGAAAAGCCATTCATTGACCTGCTCAATTCTTCTTTATACCCAAATTTATTGCTCTGACTCATATTTTAAACTTATCAAAAAAGAAGATCTTTAATCGTTTCCTCTGCCCAGTCTTTAGTTATATGCGAGTCATTAATTACAGTATACCATAGTTTTGGTCTTGACTCTACATAACTCCTTACATTTAAAATCGAATTTAATAAATCTTGTTTCCCAATATCAAGTATTTTGGGGTGATAAGGAAGCTTAACTTCATCCATTACATTTTTCATAAATTGAAAACTATTTCCCTGCAATTGGCTCATGACATATATGCCTAGGCCTACAATATATCCATGCACAAATGGTCTTTTTAGACGCTCTTCCAGTTCATAAAAAAGGTAATGCTCTGATCCTTCTTCTACACGAAAGTGTCCTGCAGGTAAACATATGGTATTTAAGTCGATATACCCTTCTACAATGGCCATAAGACCTTTGTTTGTATTTTCTCGAATATCTCCTAATAAGCCATATAGCATCTGGAGAATACGATTCGCTTTTTCTATTGAGTTTTTATCATAAGGAAATTCTGATTTTCCTTTGAGATTGGCATAAGTCCAATCAAATGATGCTGTATGCATAGATAGGAGATCTCCGATACCTGCTATATTAAGTTCAGGTGGTGCAGTTCGTATTATCCCAAAATCGATTACGAGAGGATTTGGAGAAGACTGACCAATATATACTACTTCGTGATTTCTGCGAATTCCTACAGAAGGGGTAGTAAATGCGTCAACTGATAAAATTGTTGGGATACTCACTAATCTCCAACCTTTTTTCCATGAAACATATTTTGCAGCATCAATGGCCATACCTCCACCAATGCCTACCACTGTGTCACAGTCAGTAAGTTTATCACACATTTGATCTAGCCATTTCTCTTCCATCGTTTCAATAAATACAACTTCAAGTGGAGTTCCTCCTAGTTTGTCTTTAGAGACTTTCCAGGGGATATCCATGGTCATGACGCAAAACTTTCCAATTTCCTTCCCAAGTCCTTCACATGCATCTTGTCCATATCTCAGATCAATTACGTTGGTATTTTCCTTCAAGTGTATCATAAACTTATTTTAAATTTTATACTAAATAGTGGAGAAAACGCACATATTAACCGCCCTGTAGCGCTGCAAACTGACCACCCTAAGTTATTGTTTTTTTCTTGTTTCCATTTTGTTAAGTTAAAAATTATTTGGAAACACTACCAAGAAATAACCTCTATGGATCTACTTTTAGCTGACGATATATAAGAGCAAGACTTCCTAATTTAGGTGGAAATGACTAATTTTAAGTAATTTAATTCGACAAATTTCCCAATGATATGAAAATTTCGCTTTTTATTTTTTATTTTCTGATAACACCATTTATGGCACAGGCTCAACAAACAAACTTAATGCCTGTACCAACTTCGGTCAGTTTGAACAAAGAACATTACCAACTAACTGATAATTTTACCATCAAGATCACGGGACTTGCTGATAAAAGATTGTATAAAGAGGCTAGTCGGTTTATGCAACGATTATCTGAAAAAACTGGTCTTTTTTTCAAAACATGGGAGATCCCAAATGTGAGCCATAATCCTTCTGCCGCGTTAAAAATTCATTCCATCAAAAAGGGGGTCGTACAATTGGATATGGAAGAATCCTACACGCTAAGCGTGGACAATTCAGAAATAAAAATTAATGCCGCAAGTGATATTGGCGCTATTAGAGGATTGGAAACGCTACTCCAACTCGTCGAATCTGATCCAAATGGTTTTTATTTTCAAGGGGCGTACATTTCAGATAATCCAAGATTCGCTTGGAGGGGATTATTGCTATCTCAGCCCTATCATTTCATGCCAATGGATGTCATCAAAAGAACACTTGACGCCATGGCCATGGTAAAAATGAATGTTTTTCATTTTTACATAAGTGACGACCAAGGGTACACAATCGAGTCAAAAGTTTTTCCAACACTTCACGAAAAAGCCTCTGGTGGAAATTATTTCACCCATGTACAAGTAGCAGAAATCATCGAATATGCTGATCAACGCGGTATTAGAGTCATCCCCGAAATTGATTTGCCTGGCCACTCCACAGCAATCTTAACTGCATTTCCCGAGCTTGCCTCCAATAAGCGAACTTATACCTTACAAGATCATTGGGGGGTATTTGATCCCACCATTAATCCAACACAAGAAAGCACTTATGTTTTTCTTAACACCCTGCTAAGCGAAGTCGCATCCTTATTCCCGGATCATTACTTTCACATCGGCGGGGATGAAAACACAGGCAATGATTGGGCTAAAAACCAAAGCATTCAAGCTTTTATGAAGAAAGAAGGCCTACAAGATGCTGTTGCACTTCAAAACTATTTTAACAAACGGATCCAAAAAATTCTCAAGCGATCAAATAAAACAATCGTGGGTTGGGATGAGATTTTAATGAAAAAAATGGACGACGCAAAGGCCAAAGAATATTTTGAAAAGGGCATGTTAGATCAATTAATTGAAACAAAAGTCCCCAAGGATATCGTTATACAATCGTGGCGAGGAATGGAAGCTTTATTAGCCTCCGCAAAAAATGGCTATAAAAGTATTCTATCCAAAGGCTATTACATTGATTTAGTTCAACCTACCTATTATCATTATTTAAACGACCCTATCCCCTTCTTAAATAAAGTCATTGTACCCGACAGCGAAGCCAATTTTAATCGATTTGAATCAGAAATAATTAAAAAAATTCAAAATGGAGAACGTATTCTAAGCCCTCAAGAAGAAAAATTAATCATTGGTGGAGAGGCCACGATGTGGACCGAACATGTTAGCCCAGAAACAATTGACTCCAGGTTGTGGCCAAGAACCGCTACCATTGCAGAAAGATTATGGTCCCCTGAAAACATTCGAGATGTAGATGACATGTATAGGAGATTAGACATCATTTCAATCCAATTAGAATGGCTAGGATCGACACACATCAAAAACAAACAAATGATGTTACGACGTTTAGCAAGAACTGAAGATATAAACGTATTAGAAAATGTTGTCGACTTCATTGAACCGGTAAAAGGATATAAAAGAAATAATGCAAATAATTTCACTAAATATTCTCCCTATTCGCTTTTGGTAGATGTGGCTGCACCAGACCCTTCCGCTTTAAGAAAATTCAATAAGCTTTTGGATACTTTGATAATAAATCCTTCAGATATTTTGCTTGAAAAACTTTACCAGCAATTGTATCTATGGGATAGCAATCATGATATTATTCAAAAAATGGCCTACAAAAATCCATTACTCAAGGATTTGCTGACGCATTCAACCTCCCTCCAAGTCATTGCAAGTCGCAGTATAGAACTTCTAAATCTGAAGAAAAAAGGACTAGCTGCGAGCCCAGAACAAATCAAAAAATACAAAGATTTAATTAAAAAATCCCTGGTACCTGCTGGATACTGTGAATTGTCCCTTGGACTAAATCTAGAAAAATTCATCCTAGACTACTGTCAAAAATAAATCTAATTAACGCATTTTTAGGTCAGCCTAGCCTTGTGGAAAAGCTCAAGCCCATCCATTGGAGATTGGCGTATATTACCCAAATTCATGTCGAATTTTTGACAACTTTGTTCAAGTATATGTTGGAAATGATAAGCCACCGAACCCACACAATTAAAACTTAAATTTTTATAACCCCTGTATTGACTTACGAGATTTTTAAAAAAATCATCAAAACAATTTACTACTAGCTTACTTAAAAAAGGATGTTCGATATTTGACCCAACAAACGTACTAAAACTTGCGCAAAACCTGTTCGCCAAGGGCTTTGCATACAGGGCATCCAAGATGTCCTCAGAAGACAAGTGGTAACAATCGAAAAATAGTTTCGCCAAATCTGCAGGAAGGTAACCCCGAAGATACGTTGATAACAACTGTTTCCCTATGTAACAGCCACTTCCCTCATCACCTAAAATATAGCCCAATGAATCAATGTTTTGGACGATCTTTCCACCAACAAACAAACCACTATTCGCCCCAGTACCAAGAATTCCAACAAAACCATCCGAATGACCCAATAAGCCGCGAGCTGCACCTAAAAGATCTAGCTCCACATGAACAAATGCTCTTGAAAAAAAAGAGTGCATTGCCTGTTCAATCGTGTGCGCTTTGTCAGGAAAACAACCAGCTCCATAAAAATAAATATCTATTAACTCATCCCGATGAATTCCTTGGAGTACTTCACTTTCGTTTAGTGTATTTACAAGTTGTTGCTGATCTGAAAAATAAGGATTAAAGCCTTTCGTTTCAAATCTACGAATAGATCCCTCATCATCTTGTAAACTCCAAAGGGTTTTTGTAGACCCACTATCTGCAATCAAAATCATGGCATTTGTTTAAAATTTTCAAAGGTTTCTTTTGGCTAAGCGGTGTCCAAAAATGGAAAAATATAGAATAAAAAAATAGCAGGGAATCACTAACCAATACCCTTGGTGGGGAGAGAATCGATCAGCTAAATAACCATAAATCAAAGGTAAAATCGCACCCCCACCTATTGCCATTATTAGTAAAGATGAACCGATTTTTGTCAATGAACCTAATCCATTTAATGCCAGTGGCCATATAGAAGGATAAATTAGCGCATTGGCTAAGCCAAGTAAAGCAATGCATGTCAAGGACATATTTCCATCAGTCATTAGCGCCAATAAGCAAAAAACTATTCCCAAAATAGCAGACACCATGAGTGCCTTTTCTTGTGATATATACCTAGGAATCAAAAGAATCCCAATCAGGTAGCCAATCAACATTCCTGCAAGCGTAAAGCTGGTAAAGAATTTGGCGGTTGACATGGCAATCCCCTGGGATGCTCCAAAAAGAATGATGCTATCGGCAGCGATTACTTCTACACCAACATACAAAAACAGGGCAATGACCCCTACAAGTAAATGTGGAAATTCAAAAATACTTTTCGGGTTGTTTTCCGCATTTTTCTCGGTGGAATCATCATTTTCCGAAGCTATCTCAGGCAAGTCGATACGGTAAATACAGAATGCGAGAAAAAGTAAAATAAATGTCATCAAACCATAAGGAGCAATGACTTTGTTAGCAATTTCTTGTAGTAGCTGGGTTTTTTTTTCAAGATCAAAGGCAAACATTTTTAATTGACCTGAATCAGCATCATTTAATACAATAGACCCCAATATAATCGGTGCGATAATGCCCGCAATTCCATTGCAAATCCCCATCATACTGATTCTTCTAGCGGCACTTTCTGGAGGGCCTAATTTGACAACGTAGGGATTAGCAGCTGTTTGAAGGATAGCTAAGCCACTACCCTGAATAAATTGACCCAACAAAAACAATAAAAATGTTCTTGATTGTGCAGCTGGAATAAACAAAAAAGTCCCCAATGAAATAAGAAGCAAGCCCACCACCATGCCGTTTTTATAACCTATTTTTTGCAACACAAGGGCTGAAGGCAAAGCGAAAATCAAATATGAAATGTAAAATGAAAAAGCAACTAAATAAGATGTGGTATTCGTTAGCTGGCATGTAATTTTTAAATAGGGAACTAAGACAGATCCTAGCCAAGTTACAAAACCAAAAACAAAAAATAGAACCCCTATTACCAAAAGGTTTTTTGCAGGACTTGTTTCCTGTTTTTCGCTAATTTCTACTGATTTTAAAGGTGTAATTTTCATTAGCTACGTATAAAATCCAAGGCTATTTTAACACTTCCATGTTCCAGCAACAGTTTTTGAGCCTCTTCGTAATTACTGATTCCAGATTTCTCCATCAGCATCTTAACCGCCCTATCCGTTATTTTATTATTGATTAGTTTTACATTAACCATTCTATTATCCTCCACACGGCCTAAGCAAATCAAGGTGGTCGTGCTAATCATATCAAAAAGCATTTTCTGAGCAGTTGCGCATTTCATTCGTGTGCTACCACAAATAAACTCAGGGCCAGTAATAACCTCAATTGGAAAGTCGGCATATTCGGCGATGGCTGAATTTGGATTGCTCACAATACAACCTGTCGTTATTCCATTTTCTCTGCATTGCTTAAGAGCAGATAACACAAATGGAGTAGATCCACTGGCTGAAATACCCAAAACAAAATCTTTATCTGAGATATTTTTTTGAACCAACGTCGTCCAGCCGGCCGTGGTATCATCTTCTTTTTCCTCAAGCGCCAAAACTAAATTTTCTTTACCACCCGCTAAAATCGCATCAATCAAACCAGGTTCTATGCCATAAGTGGTAGGAAGTTCGATAACATCAAGTACAGAAAGTCGACCGCCGCTTCCTGCCCCGATGTAATACATTTTTCCACCCGCTTTTAACTTTGAAACAATCTTTTCAATTAAATCATTAATCGCAGGTAATTCTTTTTCAATCGCGTATGCGACAGATTGATCCTCTGCATTTATAGCGGATGTCAATTCCTGGATGGATTTTTTCTCTAAATCCCTGTGCTTTCCAGATTGCTCTGTGATTGTTTTCATAAATTTTAAACTTAAATTTTGATGAAAATTTTCTTTTTATAAAGTAAATATGCTGGAATGAAGTTGATGCCAACATAGATTAGCGAATATAGCATACTAGCTAGTTTAGGTGTTATTCCTACCTGTGTTAGCCCACGAAAAAATACCTGATTGAGAGAAGCATCTCCAAACTTAATTCCAAAAAATAAGGGCGAAAGTAGATCCCCTAGGGTATACACAACAATAGCATTCATGCCATAAATAATACCAAATGTAGCCCACTGCTTGTATTGAAGCATATCAACCACATAAATGGTACTTGCTAAGGTCATAGCGGCCATGCCTGAAGTAAACATGACAAAAGAACTACTCCATAAGTTTTCGTTTAAGCCAAATTGCCAATTCCAAATAATACCGATTACAAAAGAGGCAAAACCAAAAACAAATAGACAGATTACTTTTTGTTCTTGTGATAGTTTAGAAATCAATAAGATTCCTACAAGCATACCCGAAATGGTGGTAACAAATGAAGGGAAAGTACTTAAAATACCTTCTGGATCCCAATTTCCTTGCCACATTTTTCCCGGCATGAATTCCTGATCCACCCACGCCGCCAAATTAATTCCTGGCTCAAGCATCACATTTTCATAGCCAGGTGTAGGAATGCAGGTCATGGCGATGCAATATGCAAGCAGGATCGATGCTCCCACTGTAATTTGTTGTTTCCAATTTGTGTGTAAACTTAAAACACTGCAAACCAGAAACACGATGGCAATTCGTTGGAGTGTCCCTGTCCAGCGCACCTCTTCCCAGGTAAAATTCCCGATTAGTCCCAAGCAATTGAGCAACATGCCCAAGGCAAAAATTTTAAGTGCCCGAGAGGCAATTTTTACATACAAGGTTTTGGGATGGATTCCGGCTCGTATCTGATGGGTATATGCAAAAGTGATAGACACCCCAACAATAAATAGAAAAAAGGGGGCAATAAGATCTGTAAAGGAAATACCCCACCAATGGGTATGTAAAAGAGGTTTAAAAATTTGATTATTATTCCCTGGAAAATTCACCAAAATCATGGCTGCCACGGTAAAACCGCGAAATGCATCAAGTGAAAGTAATCTTTTCCTTTCCATAATTTTTATAATCTAAAGAGGAAGTACGAAACAATAAAAACCAATATATATTACATCTTACGAATCTAAGAAAAAATCATTACTCTGCGTGAGGAAAACAACCCTTTAATTCGACTGAATTCGGTCGTTTTCGGTTTTGTGAAAACATAACCCATTACAAATCAACGCTTTCATTTTCTCAAAAAATCTTCATAACCCTGAGGTCCCGGGTTCAAATCCCGGTCTCGCTACATGAAAATCAAGGACTTACGTTAAATCGTGGGTCCTTTGTTGTTTCTGCGTGAGGTTTGCGTTAGGTTTTGCGTGAGGAAAACCTGTTTTTTGATAAAAAATGGATGATAACTAGCAAGGAATTTTAGAGTCCAAAAACGCCTTATTTTAAGTAACTTTATAGTCAATTCTGATTATGAATATTGCACCAGTTTTACATAAAGCGCCACTAAAATCATTTGACGAAAAAATGAATGATTTGAACTATTGGTTAGCTCAACCTTTGATAAAAAGGCTTGAAGCGGTGACATTTTTAATATCTCAAACTGTAGATTTAAAAACTACTAGGATGGATAAGTCACATGTTGTAAGAAGAAAACTGAAAGCATGACATTAGCCCAAGATTTTGAAGATTTTGTAAAGCTCCTTAATAAACACCAGGTTGATTATATGGTGGTTGGTGGCTACGCATTAGCATTTCATGGCAAACCAAGACATACTGGAGATTTAGATATTTGGATTAATAGCTCAGAAGCTAATGCAGAAAAATTAGTAATTGCAATTAAAGAATTTGGTTTATCAAGTTTAGGTCTAACTAAGTCTGATTTTATGCAAGAAGGTTATGTTACACAAATAGGATACCCGCCTTTGAGAATTGATATTTTGAATACGATTGATGGTGTAAAATTTGAAGATGCTTTTCCAAACAAATTACTCGTGGATGTGAATGGGATTGAAGTAAAGTATATAGGTTTAAAAGAA
>CAMDDR010000069.1:0-9884 GCA_945892995.1 Chitinophaga pinensis
GTTCAAAAATTTCTAATGGCGCATACAGCGACATTAGTCTAAATCGAGATTCTAAAGACTATACTATTACAAGACTAAAAGAAATTAACAAAGAAGAGAAAGCAATTTTTGGCATTCCAACTGGTAAATCATTAAGCAAAACAGGAGGACTGGTAGTAAGATTTAACGGGGTTAATTTGACAGCTAGTAAAAAGATTTGGCCAATTCTTTCTATGGTGGGGTTGAGTGTGGCAATTGGCACCGCAGCAAGTAGTCTCTCGGGATTTAAAAAAAATGAACCAAGTTATAATAATGTTTATTATTATACTGGATATTCAGATGAGCCTAATTTACCTTATGCGCTTGGAATATTATTAGCAACACCGATTGCAGGTATTATAAATAACCAAATTTGGAACGGAGCTTTAAGTAGAGCTGCGTACGAAGCAAATGCGCAATTATTAAGAGATAATGATGATATCGACGTTTTTTTAAATCCTAAATATGAGTTTGAAACATCAAAAGGTATTTTTACTCAAAAAGCAAAAATAAACTTTAGAGTTATGGGCGCAAAAATTAAAACTGACAACTAATTTTCTAGTTATAAAATAGAAATCACTACTGCTAAATAATTGGAGAAGAAGCAATTTTATTCTCAAAAATTGAAGATGATTTAGTAGAAAATGAAGTTGCAAAACTTCAGAATACTAAAGTAGAATAGACAAACTTTTCTTTATAAAAAGAAAGGTTTTTTCTCCTTTTCCCTAGTCTCCAAAATTAAGATTCGTTTGGAGATTTGCTTACCAAATTTTAGAGTTAACTCTTACAAAGCGCCTGAGCAATTTGATTTTGAGAGGCATTTTGAGATTTTAGTAAATTGATTACTAACACCTCTAGTGATGTTGAGGAAGCAACTAAACCGCCTAAAATCTTTTCGAATCATCGAAGTCTACTTCTAATATTAATCTTCCCTTTAAGTCTTATTTTGTAGAACAATAACTGCTCTGTCATTGTTATTTTGTTATAAAATTTAGTTCTAATGGAAAACAAATTTACAGTAGACTATGCCTCTATTCTTAAAAAGATAGAAGCTATTAATCCAGTGAAATATGCCCATTCAAGAAACTATATTGATGGCCAAGTCAACTATTTATCTCCTTATATTTCACGTGGTGTAATAAGTACAAAGCAAGTACTGGCAAGCCTACAGGTAAAAAGCTATTCATTCGAGCAATTGGAACCCTTAATTCAACAACTTTGTTGGCGGGATTATTTTCAACGCATTGCTCAAGTAAAAGACATTAATACTGAAATAAAACAAGTTCAAGAGCAGGTCAAACACCACGCAATTCCGCTTTCCATCTTAGAAGCAAAAACGGGAATTCAAGCCATTGATCAATCCATTGAAACCTTATTTGAATCGGGTTATATGCATAACCACAGCCGTTTGTATTTAGCAGCATTGACCTGTAATATTGGCAAGTCGCATTGGCTTCATCCTGCAAAATGGATGTATTATCATTTATTAGATGGCGATTGGGCGAGCAATGCGTGTAGTTGGCAATGGGTTGCCGGAGCAAATAGCAGTAAAAAATACTATGCCAATCAAGAAAATATAAATAAATATACCGCTTCAAAGCAGCGAAATACGTATTTGGACACAAGCTATGAAGTACTTCCAGAAATAGAAATACCGGACTCATTAGCAACTACTGAAGAATTCAATTTTGAAATAACGCTTCCAGAAAGCGACAGCATTCAAATTATTCCTGATCAACCAACATTTATTTATAATTACTATAACCTTGACCCATTGTGGCATAAAGATGAACCTGGAAATAGGATTTTATTGCTTGAACCTGAGTTTTTCCAAAATTATCCAATCAGCAAGAAATGTATGGATTTCGTGTTAGACTTGAGTAAAAATATACAGGGTATTCAAATTTATGTGGGTTCATTTCAATCATTCTCAGCAGAGTATAAAGAAACAAGCATTTATTACAAAGAACACCCTCTTAACATCGGATATTTTGGACTACAAGAAGAAAGAGATTGGATTGCAAATGATGTCAGTGGTTATTACCCCTCGTTTTTTTCCTATTGGAAAAAAGTAAAGAAACATTTATAATAAATAGAATATGATATTAACGAGAGATGATATTGCGCAATTTGAGCAACGCTACAGAACAGCTTTTGTAAATTCCTTAGCGGGTTTTAGACAGGCGGTATTAGTTGGCACAAAATCGGGAGATAACAATTCAAACCTGGCAATTTTTAATTCACTTATTCACCTTGGTGCTAATCCTGCTTTGCTGGGTTTAATAAATCGACCTGATAGCGTGCAAAGAGATACCTTGCAAAATATTATTGAAACAAAAGAATACACCCTAAACTATGTTAGTTCAAAGGAGTATGAAAAAGCGCATCAAACTTCGGCGCGTTACGACAAAGGAATTTCTGAATTTGAAAAGGTTGGTTTTGAAGAACTATATCATCCCTTCTGTTTTGCACCATTTGTGAAAGATGCCGTGGTATCCATTGCGATGAACTTGGAGGAAATTATTCCAATTAAAATCAATGGTACAGTAATGATAGTAGGAAGTATTAAGCAAGTTTTAATTGCTGCAGAAATGATTGAAACAGACGGATTTGTTGCTTTATCAAAAGAAGATGTGTTAATCAGTCAGGGACTTGATGCCTATTTTGTGTCAAAACCAATTGGACGACTTCCCTATGCAAAACCATAAAGCGTAATGGCAAGTATCGAGGAAGAAGTTCAGAAAAAGGAGATTGTAATTGTTTGGCTAAAACGAGATTTGCGTTTTACAGACCATGAACCACTATTTTACGCCCAAAAACAAGCTTTACCAATCTTGCTAGTATACTGCTTTGAGCCCACAATAATGCAATTTGATGACAGCGATGTAAGGCATTGGAGATTTGTGTACCAATCCTTAACAGACATGCAAATAAAGCTTGAGAGCTTAGATTCAAAGATCGCTATTTTTCATAACGAAGCGCTATTTGTATTGTCTGAGATTGCGAATCATTATGCTATTAAAACCTTATTTTCTCACCAAGAAATTGGTAATAAATTAACATATGACAGGGATATTATCATTCATGATTTTTGTAAAAACAATCAAATTGAATGGAAAGAATACCAACACAATGGAATTGTAAGAAAATTGAAATCCCGAAAAGTATGGGAGACTTTATGGAAAGAAAAAATGGAGGCAAAACCAGCCTTGATTGCTGATGCAAATTGTAATTTTCTTAAACTTGATGAAGAAATTTACGATCGTTTAAAAGGTGAACCATTAGCGAAAGAAATAAGGTCAAATAATGCCTCTTTTCAGCCAGGAGGAGAGACGAATGCTTGGAAATATTTAGATGGATTTTTAAAAGTTCGACACGTCAATTATTCTAAACATATTTCAAAACCCGCCTTAAGTCGAAAAAGTTGCAGTCGCATTTCTCCTTACCTCAGTTATGGTAACATTAGCATGCGCATGGTTTATCAATACACGAAACAGCACTATGCATCCTCTTCTAATAAAAGAGCACTTTCCAATTTTATTTCTCGCTTGCATTGGCATTGTCATTTTATGCAAAAATTTGAAGACGAATGTCGAATGGAATTTGAAAATGTAAACAGAGCATACGACTCCTTGATAAAACCAAAAAATGAGGCCCATATTTTAGCATGGCAAACTGGACAAACGGGCGTTCCCCTTGTTGATTCCTGCATGCGCTGTTTAATTGCTACAGGATATATAAATTTTAGAATGAGAGCAATGGTGGTATCATTTTTCGTTTTCAATCTTTGGCAAGACTGGAAAGAATTACATTTTTTAGCAAGGCAATTTTTGGATTATGAGCCAGGTATTCATTATCCCCAATTACAAATGCAATCTGGCGTTACAGGCATCAATACCATTCGGATTTATAATCCCATAAAAAATTCGCAGGTGCACGATTCTGATGGAACATTTATTAAAACCTGGTTACCTGAATTAAAGCAGGTTCCAATTGAATTAATTCACGAACCTTGGAAAATGAGCATGATGGAACAAGCGCTCTATTCGGTAAAAATTGGAACAGACTATCCCTTTCCAATTGTGGATATTGAAGAATCCCGAAAAACAGCAAGTGATATTGTTTGGCGCTATCGAAAAACCGATAAAGTAAAAAGTGAAGGAAAAAGGATTTTAAAGAAACACGTGAATACAGAAAGTGCTTCAAGAACGACAACACGAAGTAAAAAATAAGCATGAAAAAAATGAAAAAAACCGATTTACCATCAAAAATTTGCCTCGTTTGCTCTAGGCCTTTTACATGGCGGAAAAAGTGGGAAAAAGTTTGGGAAGAAGTAAAGTATTGCAGCGATAAATGTAGAATGAATAAATCTAAACCATGAGTAAAATAGGCATTGTTTTTCCACATCAACTAGTTGAGCAAAATATACTTGCTAACACATGTGACACCATCTATCTAGTGGAAGAATACCTCTATTTCAAACACTATAATTTTCACAAAAAAAAAATTGCTTTCCACCGAGCAAGTATGAAATTTTACGAGAATTACCTTCAATCGAAAAACATTGAAGTTGTGTACATTGAATCGTTTGATGAGTTATCCGATATAACAAAGCTTATTCCCTATTTAAAAAATGAAGGTGTTCAATCTTTTGAATACATCGATACCACAGATTATTGGCTTGAGAAAAGAATAACTAACACTTGTAAGGAAAGTGACATTCACCCGATTAAAAAACCTACGCCACTATTTTTGAATACCTCTGAGGAGCTCGCTTCTTTTTTCGCTACTAAGAAAAGAATGTTTCAAACTGAGTTTTACAAACATCAGCGCTTGACTAAGAATATATTATTAGAAAAACAAGACAAGCCAATTGGAGGAAAATGGACATTTGATGATGAAAATCGCCTAAAGTATCCCAAAGGAAAAACAGTGCCGAAAACCACCTTTTTAAAACCCAATGCCTTCTATTCGGAAGCGATTGCTTATACAGAAAAGAACTTCTCAAGTAATTATGGAGAACTAAACACTGATTTTATCTACCCAACTACTTATGTAGAAAGTAAAAGTTGGCTAGCAGAATTTTTTAAAACACGATTTTCCGAATTTGGCGCCTATGAAGATGCGATTGTAGAAAAAGAAAATATTTTACATCACAGTGTTTTAACACCCATGTTAAATGTTGGATTGTTAAGTCCAGAATTTGTCATTGAGGAAGCTTTAATCTATGCAAGTAATCATGAAGTCCCATTAAATTCACTCGAGGGATTTATACGTCAAATTCTGGGCTGGAGAGAATTTATTAGAGCTGTTTATGAATTAAAAGGCAATGAAGAACGAACCAAAAATTATTGGGGCTTTAAAAGAAAAATTCCTCCTTCATTTTGGAATGGAACAACAGGAATAGAACCTATTGACAGTTGTATTAAAAAAGTATTAGAAACCGGTTATGCTCATCATATTGAACGTCTGATGGTACTTGGTAATTTCATGCTACTCTGCGAGTTTGATCCGGATGAGGTCTATCGTTGGTTCATGGAATTATTCATTGATGCCTATGATTGGGTTATGGTTCCCAATGTTTATGGAATGAGTCAGTTTGCTGACCGAGGTCTGATGGCAACCAAACCCTATATTAGTGGCAGCAACTATTTAATGAAAATGAGTGATTATAAAAAAGGCGACTGGCAGCCCGTTTGGGACGGATTATTCTGGCGATTTATGCATGTACACCGCGATTTCTTTTTGAAAAATCCGAGATTAGGGATGTTGGTAAGAACATTTGATAAAATGCCCGATGAAAAACAAAAATTACATTTGAACAATGCAGAACAATTTCTAGCATCTTTGTAATTAAAAATTTTCATCTTCAAACCATATTTATGGGATAGCAAAATGATATTAATATGCTAACTTTATTCGATGAAATTTTTTAAATTTCTTTTTCTATTTCATTCTTCGTTTGCTTACGCACAAACGGACTGTGAATTCAAGTACCAGAATAAAAAAGGAGGAAATTATCTTTTCTCTATTTACTATGAAACGGATTTGAAGACGCCTTTAAATGGCACATGTGAAAAAAGATACAACGACAATCGCATCTTTGAAAAACGGACTTTTAAAGACGGAAAATTGATGGAGGAAATACTGAACTATGAAAGTGGAAGTTCAAAAACGAAAGTAAATCCTACTTGGAATACGCGCGATTCTATCATCGCAACCATGGAACTATTTTGGGAAAATGGAAATCGAAAACAAACAAATATTTATTATTGGGACAAAGCACAACGGCGCTGTGAAAAATACACCGATTATCATCTCAATGGAAAAATTCGATTTGTAAATTTTAATGCCTTTACAAGATTGTCTGAAATCAATGAATACGACATCAAAGACTATCCGCCTCACACAATTGATTACGATGGTTACACAACCTTGCGGGTTCCTTTTGGCTTGGCGCTTGAATACGATGACGCTGGCGTTTTGAAATCGAAAACAACCCACAAAATGATCTTAAATGGTGGTCATGAGCATTCTTCAAGAGAAGGCTTGTATGAAGACTATCACCACAATGGAAAGCTCAAAACAAAAGGATTTTATAAGGACGGAGATCCTGACGGAAATTGGTTAGTTTATAATTACTTGGGGCAAAAAAGTGAAGAACAATTCTACCAACGCAACATGAAAGTGGGCACTTGGAAAGGCTGGTACGACAATGGCTTACCTCGATTTGAGCACGTTTACGACACCCTTTCGAATTTCATTTTTCACGCAAATAAAAAAGAATGGAACGAAGCAGGTTTACTTGTTTTTGAACGCTACATTGACCGAAAAGGATCGGGATTTGAGAAAAAATGGGCTGACAATGGAACACTCATTCAGCACCTTGAATTGGTATACAACTCGAAAGAACAAGGCTCAGAGAAAAATTGGTATTCCAACGGTCAATTGAAATCGTATTTGAATAATCAGAGAAATGTAGATACCACTTACGTAAGTTATTTCCAAAACGGAAAAATGGAAGAAATTCACCTGAAAACCAAAATTGAAATGGATGAAGTAATTTCCAATAAAAAATGGGACGAAAAGGGAATTTTAATCTCACAAGTAAACAAGAAATCACGTCCAGAAAATGAATTTATTGAATTGTATGAATATTGGCCAACAGGAAAAACAAAATCACACATTTATCAATTGAATGAAACAAGATTGGAAGAAAAATATTTTCAGAACGGAGGTTTAAAATCGGGAGTTCGCTATTTAAATTCAAAACTAGATAGCAAAACCCAACATTTTGATAGTTTAGGAACCTTATTATTGGAATATAATTACACCAATAATCTTCGAAACGGCTGGTGCAAACGCTTCGACAGAACAGGTAAATTGATTTTTGCACAATTCTACGAAAACGGCTGTCCGAAAAAAATGCCAGGTGAATTACTTGCCAAAAAACGGAACTTCGAAGAACTTTCAAAAGATGAAAGAGATTTGTTTGTTAGTTTTATTTACAACAATTTGATTCAATTTGCATTGCCTAAGGATGCTCAATTATATTACACCAAAAAACAAGTAGATTCAATGGCAACGTATTATATGTACTTGTTTGATACTTGGTCAAAATATGCACCTTTCCCATTTCCAAACCACCAAATCACAAGTCAAGTGATTAGTTTTCGATTGCCAAGTGTTTATTTGACTGAACTTGAAAAAAGAGATACGACAGATAAATACGTAAAGGAAGTAATAACAGCTTTTGAAAAAAATGGCTGGAAAATCAGTAACTTAAAATCTGAAAGTGGTTACCACAACTGGGATTTAAAAGTAGAAGGGTTTTATACTCAAAAGTTTATTCAAACCTATTTTCCATTGCTTCAGTCCTTTGTTTATATTTTGCCACAATCAAAAAATGCCGAGCCATTAGAAACATTCAGCAAGGTAAGTCGTTCACGACCGCTTACAATTGCCCCCTATTCAAATTGTGTGGTGATTGCATCTTGCAGTTCTTATGAAAGAACGTTTCAATTTCTTATTTACTCAGATGGGGAAGTGGATTTGTTGAACGGATTATCTTGGGAAGATATAAACGAAATCAACGACTATTCAAGAGAATTGCCTTATGATTAAAATCAAATATTGCCTGTTTTTACTGATTTTTGCAGTAAGTTTTTCAATAAAAGCTGACCTTCGCCCGGTTTACCTAAGCTTAGAAATCAGTGCTCCGAAAACGAAATTTACAACTACTGAATTGGTACAGATTAATGTTACCTTAAAAAATGGAACTTCAAATAGACATTCAATACTCATTCCAGGCAATCAATCGAAAGGATTAAAATTAATTTACTTTTCGTGGTATAAAGTAGATGAAAAAAACTTTTATACTGAGGTTCACCGCGATTCGAGAGTAATTTCAATGGACACAAGTGTAGGTTACGTCAATTTTAATCGACTGGATTCAAATGAATCTACTACAATTCCCTTTTTCTTCAACGACACTAAAAATGCCAAGAAACACATCAACTCCAATTATGAAATACCCAAATTGCCACCCGGAAATTATAAGATTATTGCGTGGTACAATCCTTGGGATGAAGAACTCGCCAAATATGCCTTCAACAAATACGATTGGAAAGGTCAAGATGAAAATCCAGATAAAAATCCAGAATTATTAGACTTGTCTGAATCTGGTACTCAAAGCACTTATTTTGATGTGGAAATTGTAGAACAAGCAGAAATTGACACTCCAAATTTTACCAATAGTTGTGAAAAAGCTTGTAAATTGTGTCGAACGATTGAACATGAAAACTGGAAGAAAATCAAAGGTATTATTCGTCGTGATTCTAAAGATTATGAAGAAAATAATTTGGGAAAAAACACCAAAGGAACTTGGCAAAAGGCCCATCGAAACATCGCTTTTTTAGGTGATAATCCCGATGCGATTTTAGCTTCTTTGCCCGCTTTTTTATCACGGGAAATAATCTTTCAAAACAAAAATGGCATTCATTATTTTTACCTTACATGGCAACTGGGAAAAATAAGTAGAGTAGGATCTCGAATAAACACTGTCTTGTATATGATTGGAATTAAAAGAATTAGAATTAAAGACTCGAATGTCAACTATTCAAAATTAAAATATTTGAGGCGAATAGGAATATAAATTCTTTCTGAGCCTTTGAGCATAGAAGTCTTTTTAACGTAATTTTATAAAAATTTGTCATGGAATCTAAGGAAAGAAAAAGTTTGTCACTACTTATTCGCCAGGTCCTTCCTGAGTGGACAGAAAAAGAAAATTTCTTGAATAGGGATTTTAGATTTAAAGATTTTACATCGGCTTTTTCCTTTATGAGTGAGGTGGCTTTGGCATGTGAGGAAATAGATCATCATCCTAATTGGGAAAATACATACAATCTTGTTCGCGTGAACCTTCAAACACATACATCCTCATCCATTACTGACAAAGATTTGGATTTAGCCAAACGCATGGATCTAATATATTTGAAATTCTCATCTTAGAGACCTTATTAATGAATACCTCAACATTCAAAACATCAGAAGCACTTTTGATGAACTCTAACTAAATTTTATTACCGATCGATTTTTTTAGGTGAGTTTTCTTGTTAAATATTAAAATAGTAATGATTATATTTGTTAACCCTCAAAAAATGAGGCTTAACCAACCTATTTGCGCTGTAAGCCTCAAAAAATGGGGGTTATATATAAGTTATAAGCAATAGGGCGGAAGAAATCTCGTTAGAAAAAACATTCAACCAGACAATGATGATTTTACGCAAATATAAACCTGAGGACAAAAAAAAGTGCATTGAGATATTCCAAAGCAATTATCCTAAATTTTTCGATAAAAGCGAACT
>CAMDDR010000070.1:0-9773 GCA_945892995.1 Chitinophaga pinensis
GAAGATGAACGATTAACTGTTCCATTTTTAATGGGAATTTTAAAACAATATGAATCCTTACCAGCTGTAAAAAAAATAATGGAAGGTTTAGTAGAGCAATTTGAGTTAGATAATACAGAGAGCAAATGTGCTTCTGTTGTTATAAGTTCCCAACCTAAATTAGCGCAAGAAGATAAGATGGTGAAATTAGCCATTCAAATTTTAGGGCATATTCAGCGTGAAGAATGCATCCATTTTCATTACATTGCTGTGAATAAATTAGATACAAGCATACTAAGGGCCTCAGAACAAAAAGTGGCACCCATGCAAATACGATTGTATAATTCGATCTATTATTTAACAGCTATACATATGAATACTAAATCTATTTTCAATTTTAGAATAGATCAAATTAGAAATTTGCGTGTCGATGAATTACTGGATGAGCAAGAGGAATGTATGACTTTTAATTATAAGGAGCTAGAAAAAGAAACCGAATTAAAAACACATTTTGACCATGTTCTCGGTGTTTGGAACCACCCTAAAGAAGACAGGGTAACTGAGGTGAAAATTAAATTTAGAGATTGGGCGGCTTCCTACGTAAAAAGTTTACCCCTACACCCTACTCAAATAATTGAATCAATAAATTTAGACGAAAATTCATTGGTAGTGAGCATACGTATTAAATTAGGCGCAAAAATTAACGCAGAGCAAAAAGCGAACGCACGATCAAATGAATTGGCTTTTTTATTAGGACGATTTAGAGAATTTTGTGAGGTTATAAATTAAGTGAAACTTTTTTTTAAAATAGGATATAATGTAAGATAAAATGGAAAAAGAGGGAAGGGTGAATGGGATCAATTTTTTAAAAATTATGCATTGCACTAATTAAACAGAATTTTAGACCAAAACAAAATAACTACGAAGTTTACATGCAGATCATTAAGGATGTGCGTAAAAACTATTACCTCCAATTAAATAAGCCTAGCGTAAAGCTTCGCATTGGCTGGAATAAAACAAATAAAATAATATCAATTAAAATTATTAACCCAATTTAAAAATCATAATTATGTCAGAAACGAAAGCAGAAATAAAAAAAAGAGAAGAAATAGAAGAAAGAAAAAAAATTGAAGCTTTAAGACCAATGAGTCGCTTGGAGTTTCAAATACTTTACGGTAAATGTGCATCTTCAGGATGGGTTTATGGTGAATTTAATGAAACTTTATATCAACAATATCTTCAACGTTATGGTTTTTTTCTTTGTCATCTCTTCTATTTAAAGTATAAAAAAACAGAAGCAGATGGCTTATTAACTAAATTAAGAAAAGAATCAGACATTTATTTTTTAATTGATACAAGTCGTTTAATACACACAATTTCTTTACCCGGAACGACTCAATTTTATGATTCTTCTATAAATAGTGATTTAAAAAATATTAAATGGTTTTTTGCAGAATCGCCTAACACACTGGAAACTTATGTTTATAACCCAAATAGGGACTCAACCCCATATTATACGGGACCATTAAAAATTTTAGAACCAAAAACAGCAACAGGAGTAGGTAAGAAAACTGTCCAACCGCAAAATTGGATTAATCAAAAGATCATCCTCCTTGATTTTTTTCCATTTCCAATAATAATGTCAACAGATATTCGTAAAGATGTTGTCAAAGAAGGTTATACTTTTAGATTGCACTTATCTGAATATTTTAAACCATTATTTCAAAATGTAAAAGAAGTATTGGAAAACGATAAGAAGAAAACACCTACAGAAGTTTATTTGATATCACCACCCTATACATCAATTCATGCTATTTTTGAACTAACGGATTTTGAATGGGCTGAATTAGTAACACTAAAAGCCGGAAGTACCTATAAGCAATCTATTACAGTAAAACCTTTTGGTTTTGATGAGGAAAAGACTCCCGAAAAAATATTTGATGGTTTTATTAAAATTAGAAAAAATGAGTTTATTGAATTTTCAAATAAATTTAATTTAACAACTCCATCTTCTCCTGAAATAAATACTGTTATTTCATTACCGCACATTAAGTATCGTGCTTTTTGTGTATATTTAAAAAAGAGAATTTATTTAAATGATGGTAATGTTCCAGGAATCGTCGAATCGAGTAAAAAAAGGTAAAACAACTCTGCAGTAATTTTGCATACCAATAACATATCTTTGTTAAAAATATAAGTTATGCTATTAAAATATCCACATGTATTATCTAAGTCGCGCTTTGTATCGGGTGTGCAATGTTCTAAAAAATTATTTTTAGAACTGAATCGTAAAGAGTTAAAACCAGCGATTACTGCCAGTCAGCAAGCTATTTTTGATCAAGGACACGCGATAGGCAAAATGGCGCAGGAGCGTTATCCGAATGGTATTGATTTAACGAGTCTAACGCATTACGATTATGCAGATGCCATTGATAATACGATAGCTGAAATGCTAAAAAAGACAAGTACCTTATACGAGGCTGCTTTCTATTACGATGAAGTATTGTCCGTTTTAGATATATTAGAACATGATGCTAATGGGGATATTCATGCCATTGAAGTAAAAAGCAGCAGTAAAATTGAAGATTATTATATTACAGATGCAGCCTTACAATATTGGGTGATGTCAAATGCTGGGCATGCTCCCAAACGATTTTCTTTGATGCACATAAATAAATTATATGTAAAAAATGGCGCAATTGATTTGGATGATATTTTTACTCTGCATGATATAACAGCCCGAGTTATTGAAAAACAAACGTGGGTTATCGAACACATTGAAGAGCTTAAATCCATGATCCGAATAGGAGAAGAACCAATTCAATCCATTGGAAAACATTGTTCCAAACCTTTTGACTGCGACTTTAAAAAGTATTGTTGGGGTAATTTATTGGATGATGTTAAGGTGTTTAATTTATCAAACGGGAGAGATAAAATTTGGACTTTGTATAACGATGGCATTTTAAATTTAGCAGATATACCCAATAATTTTGAATTATCACACCGCCAAAGTTGTCAAGTAAACGGTCAGCGAACAGGCGCTTCGCATATTGACAGTAAACGCATACATCAGTTTTTAAATACTGCTGTTTATCCCTTGCATTTTTTCGATTTTGAAACGATAAATTCAACTGTTCCAGTGTTAGATGGTACTTCGCCATTTGAGCAAGTTGGATTTCAATATTCCTTGCATATAGTTTCACATATACATAAAAACCCACAGCATAAAGAATTTTTAGCACAAGCAGCAGATTTTACAAATCCTCAAGCTTTAAATCCACGCCAAGCGATGATCAATCAAATGAAACGTGATTTTGGAACAACAGGAAGTATTGTTACATATAAAGCAAGTTTTGAAAAAGGAGTTATCGAACGATTGGCTGAAGATTTTCCTTTTGAAGCCCTGTTTTTAAGAGACCTTAATAGTCGGATTATTGATTTATTAGATGTTTTTAATAATGCTTGGTATTATGTTCCGCAAATGGGCAAAAGTGCCTCAATTAAGGATGTGTTACCTGCTTTGGTGCCAACATTATCGTATTCATCGCTACCAATAAATAATGGCGATTTAGCAAACAAAACTTACATGAGTATGATTGATGGATCATTTAAAGGAGATATAAATGAAACCAGAAACAACTTATTGGCCTATTGTAAATTAGACACCTTAGCAATGGTTGAAATCTGGAAAGTACTTTGAGTAGTAATTTTAAAAATCTGATTTACAGCATTATACAGACTATTTTTCAAAAATATTTTTTATTCTTGTAATCTGAATATACTTTAGCAAAATGAAAAACGAAGAAGCGCATAATTATTATACAAATCGAATAAACTCAGAAAAAAAGACGGGGTATCTGTTTGACTGGATTCCATTTCCTCCCGGCTCACCTTTAATTATTTTAATATTTAGTACTATTCTGTTTTCATTTTTTGGAGTGTATTCATCTCATTCAATATTAATATTTATTGTGTTTTTCCCTTTTGCATTCGAGTTTTTTATTACTTCATCGCAAAGAAACATTTTATTGGAGGACTGTTTGGCAATGGAGGAAGTATATCAGATGGAATTTAGAACTAAGGGTGTAGATCCAAATTTTCCCGACGATCCCTTATATGTAACACCGGGTGACAGGGAAGAAATATTTGATGAGTTCTACGAAATGCTTGAAGATTATAAATCATTTGACAAGTTTAAAAAACACTATTTTTTTATTTTAACATTCACAGCTTCTTATATAATTGTTTATTTGATTTTTAAATTCGGTTTTGATTTCTAATCGATAAAATATTATTTGCTTTAACTCTAGCAATAATATAATCTAAAAATATAAAAAAAATTAACCAATAAATGGTAAGTGTATGCCTATGCCAGAAATTAAAAAAAATCTATGAAACAGAAAACGATAAAAACAGAAACATTAATTAATAACACGTTGTTGCAAAGTATTACCAAATTGCACAACAATCATTCTAATTTATATAAAGAGGAATCTACTATTGAGGAGTACAACAATGAACTAAAAATTGTTTGTGATTTTTTTGATGTAGAACCAAAAACAGGTGTATTATTATCTGTCATAATTTGCGATCAATTAATTGGAGAAGTAAGATACATTCATAAAGTTTTTAAAAACATTGGTTTTTCATCTTTAGAAATAATTAGTTTAAATAATCAAATCAAAGATTTAGTAAAACTGTCCTGGCTTAAACAATCAAATAAAACTTTCCCATATGCTAAAGAAATAAAATCCAATCAAACAGAATACATTATATCACAGCATATATTAAATGCAGTATTGTTTTTTGATAAAGAACTTATTGAAAATGAACGGCCTTTAGATTTTACAGATGGGTTAATTAAATTAAGAAATTACATGAAACATTTAGTGGATAGTAATTTGTATGAAGACGAAATGTATGATGGTGTACAACAATTTTTATGGGATTTCAAGGAAAATACATTTTTAAAGGAAATAACTGAATCTCAAGAATTGCTTGTAGAGGAAAAATTGATTTTATTTTGGTTAAGTAGCGAATATATTTTTGATAGGGAGGAATTTGATTTAGATGCCGTTTGTGATTTTTTAGGATTTGAAAATAATTTTATTTACAACTTCAAACAACGAATAAAAAATGACAAGAGCACATTATTTAATACGAATTACCTCAGTTTTGTAAATCCTGAATTAGCTGATTTTAGTAGCATAACCTATGGAGATAAAATGCTTGATTTACTCACAAAAACCTGCGTTAAAGTTGAACAAAAAAAAATAAAACATAAGTTTTGTCAATTGATTCAACCAGATGACATTGAATTTAAAAATTTATACTTTAATACCAAACAGCAACAAGAGATTACTAAAATAATAGATATGCTTTCTCCAGAAAATTACAAAAAAATGTGTGAAAATTTTAAGTCACATAAAATGAAAGAAGCTTTATCTCTATTATTTTATGGCTTATCTGGTACAGGAAAAACAGAATTGGTAAGACAAATTGCAAAAAAACATAATCGAATATTATTGATGGTAGATATTGCCTCAATAAAAAGCATGTGGGTAGGAGAGTCTGAAAAAAATATCAGACGCGTTTTTAGAGAATATGCTGAAGCATTAAAGATTTGTGATTTGGCTCCTATTCTGTTTTTTAATGAAGCGGATGCTATTTTAAATAAGCGAAGAAAAATTGAATCATCATCCGACCAGATGCTTAATTCGATGCAAAACATTTTATTACAATACTTAGAAGATTTCGAAGGGATTTTTATGGCAACAACAAATTACATCAATAATTTAGATGATGCTTTTGACAGACGTATTTTTTATAAAAAAGCATTTGAGCTGCCTGATGAAAATACACGATTTCAAATACTTCAAGATTTATTTCCTGAATGGCCAAGTGATTGGATTAAAGACATCGCTTCTGATTTCGAATTAAGTGGCTCTCAAATTCAGAATATAAAACGTAAATTATTGGTGGATTCTATTTTATTTGATATTGACTATTCAAATAAGGAATTACTTGTAAATTACATTGAAGAAGAGCTAGGATTTCGTAAAAAAAATAGAACAGAAATCGGATTTTTTAAAAACTAAAATAAATATATAATATGAAAAATAAATTATTAAATGCTCTGAGAAGAGGAGTGGTTTTTTATCCCTGTTCGGGTAATGATTTTGAAATGATAAATACAATTAACAACTGTAATTTGAACTCGAAAGATTTTATTTATTGTGATTCAGGAAATTTAAATGCAAATGTGGGAGTTGCTGAAAATATTGAGAATTTAGAGTGTAGAATTAATGAACGCTTTGAAATTTTGCAATCTGAGGAAGCAGTTATTCGAAGTATTTGTCCAATTGAAAATTTTTATCATCAATTAGGCATTTCATATGGTGCTGAATATAATATTTATGTTGATGATATAGAAAACAGGCTAACACTTTATAAGTTGAGGAATTGTGATGATGTTGTTTTTAATTTATTTTATTTTCGAGCAGAAAGTGCAACACTCTTTCGTTGGTTAAATAGTTTAAAATTACAAGAAGAAATAAACGGGAAGAATACATTAGTTATTAATGCACCGGGAGGCGGTTGGTTAGTTACTGCAGAATTTATAGCTTTATTATATCAACAGGCTGCATTATTTAATGTTAGAGCAATTTACAATTGGGATAATTTTGAAGTCCCTTATCAATTAGTTAATCAAAATAATAATATATAATAATCATGGAAATAATATTAGTGTTAGTGGGTACCGTAATTGGTTTTTTAATTGGAATGACATTAAATGCTCATTCTAAATATAGTTCGAAGACTATTGAAGAAAATTACATTCAAAAATCAGTGTATACAGAAGTGATGCAAGATAATAAGAGAAAAGCAACAGAAATTAATGACCTTACATCTCAATTATCTACTATAAAAGAAAAGTCGAGTAATTTTGAACAAAAATTAGAGGATCACAAAAGTGAATTTAATGAAATAAAAGCAAGGATGTCATTAGAATTTAATCAAATCTCCACCAAAATTTTTGAAGAAAATACCAATAAATTCTTAGCATTAAATGAAAAAAATGTATCTGCCATATTAAACCCCTTAAAAGAAAAGTTACTTTCTTTCGAATCAAAAGTTGATAAAAACTTTTTGGATGAAACGCGAGAAAAGGCTTCTTTAAAAAAGGAGTTAGAACAAATCATACAATTAAATAAACAGGTGAGTGAAGATGCAACTAAACTTACCAATGCATTAAAAGGTGATAAAAAATTACAAGGTAATTGGGGCGAATTTCAATTAGATTTAATTTTGAATAAAGCTGGACTAGAAAAAGACGTTCATTATTTTGCTCAAGAAACCTATAAAACGGATGATGGAAAAGATCAGCGTCCTGATTTCATTATCAATTTGCCTGATAGTAAAAATATAATCATCGATTCAAAAGTTTCTTTAGTTGCTTATGAAAAGTTTTTTAATGACGATGATGAGATAGTAAAACAAAAATATTTAAAGGAACATGTAAATGCTATTAGCAAGCACATCACTGATTTAAGTTCTAAAAATTACCAAAAATTATATGAAATCAATGCGCCAGATTATGTATTGCTCTTTATTCCAATTGAGCCAGCATTGTTTGTTGCAATTAATGATGAACCTCGATTATTTGAAAAAGCGTTAGAGAAAAATATTGTACTAGTAACCACCTCAAATCTTTTAGCAACATTAAGAACGATTGCCTATATGTGGAAACAAGAAAACCAAAGAAAATATGTGACTGAAATTGCAAATGAAAGCGGGCTTTTGTATGATAAATTTGTTGGATTTTTAGAGGACTTAACTAATTTAGGAAAAAAAATAGATGGCATTAAAACAGATTATTCTGAAGCCATGAATAAGCTTGTAGATTCAAAACAAAAGGCAACAACTATAATTGGAAGAATGGAACGAATAAAAAAATTGGGTGCAAATACTACCAAAAATATTCCAAATCAATTTTTAGAAGAGTGAAAATTTTAGGTTTTTTTAGGTTTTTATTTTAATAATCAAATTATAAAAAAAATGGAGAATAAAACCAAATTGAAGCATGCCTACTATATGAATACGAACTTCAAGAGTTAGTTATTCGAATTTTTCATAGTTTTCATTGATTTTTTCATCCATCTTATTTTTTAGGATTATTTAATCCAAGGAATATCTTTTGCCCATGTTTAAAAGATAATAAAATATACTTGGGGACAACAAAAGGGACAACATAATCCGAATATCATACTAGGTTAAATTACTGTTTTTCAAGTAGTATTTAATTGTTTTTCAATGATTTAAGTTATTTTTTATAAAATATAAAAATGAATAAAATCTGTATTTTACTTCCCGTCCAGACCGCAAAACGCTTACGTTAAAAGCAAAGTCTATATGGCTGTAGACTCAGAAAACCCTATAATGTATCAATGTTATAGGGTTTTTGCTTTAAGCAGAAAATTTAATGTAATTTCTTGACATTAATATCTCAAATCTATGCGCCAATTCAATTACACTCTTAGTTCTCTAATTCTTCAAGTATTTCTCTAAAAATTGATCTTGTTCCCAAAGTAGGTGAAAAATATTTTCTTTTGCGGCATAGCCATGACTTTCTTTTGGTAATAAAACCAAGCGAACAGGAGCGCCCAGACCTTTTAAAGCTTGAAAATACCTCTCAGATTGTAAAGTAAATGTCCCGGGATTATTATCAGCATCGCCATGAACTAATAAAAGTGGCGTTTTCATTTTTTCAGCATTCATAAAAGGCGACATTTCATTATAAACAGTTGGAACATCCCAATAATTTCGTTGTTCACTTTGAAATCCAAAAGGCGTTAATGTTCTATTATATGCGCCACTTCTTGCAATTCCACAAGCAAATAAGTTAGAATGAGTTAATAAATTTGCTGTCATAAAAGCACCATAAGAATGCCCACCAATTGCCACTTTTCTGCGATTTATATATCCTAAACTATCTACTGCATTTATGGCAGCTTCAGCGTCATCAATCAATTGCGACATAAAATTATCATTTGGCTCAGTTGTTCCTTCACCAATAATTGGGAAAGATGCATCATCCAAAACAGCATATCCTTTCATAACCCAATAGACAAAAGAACCATAATATGGGAAGGTGAATTCATTCGGATTTTTATCATTTTGACCAGCAGAATTTTTATCCTTGAATTCAGCAGGATAAGCCCAAATCAATAGTGGCAATTTTTCTTTTTTTACTAAATCATATCCAACTGGTAAATACAAGGTTCCTGTTAAATCAACACCGTCCTTGCGCTTGTATTTAATCACTTCTTTATAAACATCTTTTATACTTTCAAAGGGATTGGCGAAAAATGTGATTTGTGTTAACTTGTCTTTTGATTTAATATTTCTAAAATAATAATTTGGGTAATCATTTTTAGATTGAATCATAACCAAAACCTCTCCTTTTTTAAAATCTTCAATCCCCAATAAATCCTCTTTTTTATCTTTCATTTTCGAAGTATAAAGGCGTTTTGATTTCAATGTTTCTAAATTAAATTCGTCAATAAAAGGGAACTGCCCATCTTTTGTATTTCCGTCACCAATAAGGTAAGTATTACCATTTTCAATGGCCAAAACTTCGCGGTTAAACTGATTCTTTTTAGTTTCAAAATTTCCAGGATCAGCATAAATATCCTGCGAATTCCGATCGAATATAATTTTTGGCGCTTGACTTGGATTTGATGGATTTATAAGATACGTTTTCGTATTTCGAGTATCATACCAATCATCATAAA
>CAMDDR010000071.1:0-8631 GCA_945892995.1 Chitinophaga pinensis
ATTGGTTGTTTTTTTTCTTGTTGCGGCATCGAATTTTCAATTGCTTGTTGAAAACCTTGTCTTCCCTGAAATTGAGGAAGTGGGGTAGAAGAAGTACGATCAGAATTCGTTTGAGATTTTTCGTAATTACTCTGTTTTTCGTCCTGATTGGTACTTTTAAGTTGCTGTTCAACAGGAATATCCATTCGCATTAATAAATCTACAGCCTCTTCATTCAAACGATTCATCATCGATTTAAACAACTCATACGACTCAAGTTTATAGACTACAAGCGGATCTTTTTGCTCATACGTTGCGTTGTTTACAGCGGATCTCAAATCATCCATTTCTCGCAAATGTTCTTTCCACTCGTCATCAATTTTTGAAAGGATAATATTTTTTTCAAACGATTTAGAGATGATTTTACCTTGAGTAGAATAGGCATCTTCAAGGTTAACAATCAGTTCCATTTCTCTTCTGCCATCACTTAACGGGAATACAATATTTTTATATTTATTTGACATTGTTTCATAGACATGTTTTATTTGTGGAAGTGCTTTAGCTGCTATTTTATCACATTTTCGATCGTATTGTTCTCTCATTCCTTGGTACACTTTATCGACTAATAGTCCTTTATCCATACTCAAGAATTCAGCTTCATCTACGGGGGAATCAATACCAATCAATCGAACTAATTCCAATTCAAAATCCTGAAACGTTCCTTGTCCGTTAAATGAAACAACGGAACTACAAAGCTCATAAAACATATTGTCAACATCAATATCCATTCGATCACCGAAAAGTGCATTTTTACGTTTCTTGTATATTTTTACGCGTTGAGCATTCATTACATCGTCGTATTCAAGTAGACGCTTTCGCATTCCAAAGTTATTCTCTTCTACTTTTTTCTGTGCTCGTTCTATAGATTTTGAAACCATGCCATGGGAAATAACTTCACCATCTTTCAGTCCCATTCTATCCATTAATTTAGCAATTCGTTCAGAGCCAAATTTTCGCATTAAATCATCTTCAAGTGAAACAAAAAAGCGAGAAGAACCCGGATCTCCTTGTCGACCCGCTCGACCTCTTAATTGTCTGTCTACACGTCTTGAATCATGTCTTTCAGTTCCAATAATTGCTAATCCATCGGCTTCTTTCACACCTTCACCAAGTTTAATGTCTGTACCACGACCAGCCATATTTGTTGCAATTGTAACAGCTCCTGGTAATCCAGCATTAGCAACAATTTCAGCTTCTTTTTGGTGGTATTTTGCGTTTAGAACTTGGTGTTGAATTTTCTTCATTTGGAGCATTCTACTTACCAATTCAGATATTTCAACTGTTGTTGTTCCAACTAAAACAGGTCTTCCAGCGGCTACAAGAACTTCAATTTCCTCAATTACGGCATTGTACTTTTCGCGTGCAGTTTTATAAACAAAATCGTCTTGATCTTTTCTAGTTACAGGACGATTTGGAGGCACCACAATTACATCTAATTTGTAAATATCCCAAAATTCCTTGGCTTCAGTTTCAGCTGTACCAGTCATTCCAGCAAGCTTGTGATACATTCTAAAATAATTTTGTAGTGTAACAGTTGCATAGGTTTGTGTAGCAGCTTCTACCTGAACATTTTCTTTCGCTTCGATTGCTTGGTGAAGACCATCAGAATACCTTCTTCCCTCCAATATCCTACCAGTAGATTCATCTACAATTTTAACTTTTCCATCTAAAATAACATATTCCACTTCTTTTTCAAAAAGTGTGTAGGCTTTTAATAACTGACTAACAGAATGAATACGTTCAGATTTTATAGAATACTCTCGAACTAAAGCATCTTTTATTTCGAGGTATTTTTCTTTATCTAAATTTTGTTTTTGAATACCCGCAATTTCTGCCCCAATATCAGGCATAATAAAGAAATTTCTATCTTCAGAACCCGACACAAGATCAATTCCTTGGTCTGTTAATTCAATAGTATTATTCTTTTCATCAATTACGAAAAACAAATCTTTATCGATTTTTTTCATTTGTTTTCCTTGTTCCTGCATGTAAAAATTTTCTGTTTTCTGCAAATGAACTCTGATTCCTGGCTCAGATAAGAATTTTATGAGTGTTCTGTTTTTTGGTAAACCTCTAAAAGCACGCAACAAGGCAATTCCACCATCTTCAAGCATCTTTTTTGCTTCATTTTTATCTTCAGGCAGCGTATTTATAACAGTCAATAATTTTTTTGCTTCAATTAGACATTGCTGCACATATTGTTTTTGTGCCGCTACGACTTTTTCAATTCTTGGTTTCAGTTCATGAAATTCATGTTCATCCCCTTTTGGTGTTGGGCCAGAAATAATTAAGGGTGTTCGAGCATCATCAACTAATACGGAATCGACCTCATCAACAATTGCATAATGGTGTTTTCTTTGAACTAAATCATCAATATGTCCGGCCATGTTATCTCTTAAATAATCAAAGCCAAACTCATTATTTGTCCCAAAAGTTATGTCTGCGGCATAAGCATTTCTTCGTGCGCTTGAATTAGGTTGATGCTTGTCAATGCAATCAACAGAAAGACCGTGAAATTGATAAATTGGACCCATCCATTCAGAGTCGCGTTTTGCTAGATAATCATTAACTGTTACAATGTGAACACCTTTACCGGCTAAAGCATTTAAGTATACAGGTAAAGTTGCGACCAGCGTTTTTCCTTCACCTGTTTGCATTTCTGCAATGTTTCCTTTATGAAGACAAGCGCCACCCATGAATTGCACATCGTAATGCACCATATTCCAGACAATTTTTGTTCCTGCTGCCGACCATTCATTGTGCCAAATAGCTTGATCTCCTTTTATCGTGATACCATCTTTTTTTACTGCTAATTCACGATCAAAGTCAGTTGCAGAAACTAACAGCTGACCGTTATTAGACCATCTGAAAGCAGTTTCTTTAATTACAGCGAACGCCTCTGGAAGAATTTTGAGTAGACTTAATTCAATTTGTTCATCAATTGCTTTTTCAAGTTTATCTATTTTATCAAATAAATCTTCTTTGTTTTCTATTGCTGTATTTATATCGTCAGCTTCTTTTCGCAACTCAGAAATTTCATTTTCGAGACTTAATTTCTCTTTTTGAATTAAATCTTTAAATTGTCTGGTCTTTTCTCTCAACTCGTCATCGCTCAAATTTTTTATCTGAGCATTAAAAGCAAGTGCCTCTTCAACATATGGCCAATAAAACTTTTTATCTTTTGTATTTTTGTCGCCAAAAATTTTTTTTAGTAGGTCCCCAATCATTAACTTGATATTTTACAAGCATCAAAGTTAAGCATTTATATAGTTAATTTGTTTTGTTTCTCTTAACTATCTTGTATTTTTTTTTAAGAGCTTATTTCACTCTTAATTTGAAAGCTTGTTAATAAGTTTTGTTAATTATTTCTTCAAGTATTTCTATACCAAGCAAGCGAATTAAATTTATCTTTGTAGTATGCATGAAATGATATTAATCTTAGATTTTGGTTCACAGTATACACAGTTAATTGCTAGAAGGATTCGTGAATTAAATGTTTACTGCGAAATTCATCCCTGGAATAAAATACCAAAAATTGAATCAAATGTTAAAGGTGTAATTCTTTCAGGTAGTCCATTTTCTGTAAGAGATACTTCTTCTCCTCGTCCAGATTTATCAGAAATAAAAGGAAAAATCCCCCTTTTAGGTGTCTGTTTCGGAGCTCAATTTTTGGCGCATCATTTCGGCGGAGAGGTTTTGCCATCTTCTACACGTGAATATGGGCGAGCAAATCTATCTTTTGTTGATTCAAACAATATTTTAACAAAAGGCATGTCCAATGATTCACAAGTTTGGATGTCACACGGAGATACTATTGCTCGAATACCTTCCAATTATTCAATTATTTCAAGCACAAAGGATGTTGAGATTGCTGGATATGTAATAAATGGTGAGCAAACATTCGGAATTCAATTTCATCCGGAGGTATATCATACAACTGAAGGAAAAATTTTACTGTCAAATTTTATAGTTTCTATTTGTAAGTGCAGCTGTGATTGGACGCCAGATGCATTTGTTGAAGAAACTATTAAAGACTTACAAACTAAACTTGGTAATGATAAAGTTATTTTGGGCTTATCTGGAGGTGTTGATTCTACTGTAGCAGCAATTTTGTTGCACAAGGCAATAGGAGAGAATCTTCATTGTATTTTTGTTGACAATGGGCTTTTGCGTAAAGATGAATTTGAAACAGTTCTAGAGTCCTACAAAGGAATGGGCTTAAATATTAAGGGAATAAGTGCTGCTGATAAGTTTTACAAAGAACTTAAAGGTCTTACAGATCCCGAATTGAAAAGAAAGGCAATAGGAAAAGTATTTATAGATGTTTTTGATGAAGAATCAAAAAAAGTTAGTGGTGCAAAGTGGCTTGGGCAAGGAACAATTTACCCCGATGTAATTGAGTCTATTTCTGGAACAGGTGGCCCGTCTCAAACTATAAAATCTCATCATAATGTTGGTGGTTTACCTGATTACATGAAATTACAAGTTGTTGAACCATTACGTTTACTTTTTAAAGATGAAGTAAGGAGAATTGGACGATCTTTAAAGATCGATAATAAACTTTTAGAGCGTCATCCTTTTCCTGGACCAGGTTTAGGAATAAGAATACTTGGCGAGGTTAGTTTGGAAAAAGTAATGATTCTTCAAGAGGTTGATGCAATTTTCATCAATGGTCTAAAAGAAGAAAATTTATACGATAGTGTATGGCAAGCAGGAGCAATCTTTTTACCTATTCAATCTGTTGGTGTGATGGGCGATGAGCGAACTTATGAAAATGCGATTGCACTCAGAGCTGTTTCCTCAACTGATGGAATGACAGCTGATTGGTGTCATTTACCTTATGAATTCTTAGCTAAAATATCAAATAAAATTATTAATCAGGTTAAAGGAATAAATAGGGTAACCTATGACATTAGTTCAAAGCCACCTGCGACAATAGAATGGGAATAATATTAAGAATATGAAAACTACTTTTATTTATTTTTCACTATGTTTTTTCCTTTTTAGCAATTTAATTGCCCAGCAATATGTTCCGGTTACATTTATAAAAGACAATTATTTTTACAATCATACTGTAATTGAAGGCAATACACTTTTTAATCTTCAGAAAATGTATGCTTGCCCCGCTGAAGATATTTTAAATGCAAATGAAGGAATCGAAAGGGGGCTTGATGCAGGCGAAGTAGTTTTTATCCCGGTTCATAAAAAAACAATAACTCACATTGTCAGTTCAAATGAAAGTATTTACTCTTTGTCTCGCTTGTTTTCTGTTCCTATTGATTCTATTGTAAAACACAATCTAATTTCCGGAAATGAACTAAAAATAGGCCAAAGATTAAGTATTAAAGATGCGATTATCCCAATTTTAAAAGAAATATCTAACAATGGTGAAGAAAATATAAATGACCTATCTACTATAAAATTTAAACCCTCTCCAAGATCGAATTTATTGAATAATGACTTGTTTGTTTTACACGAAGTTCAGAGTCAGGAGTCACTGTATACTATATCGAAACGTTACATGGTTTCAATAAATGATTTAATAGAGTTAAATAATTTAAAAACGAGTAAAATATCTCCTAATGATGTACTAAAAATTAAATTAAAAGAGGAAAATAAAGGAGATATAGAACAACGTAATGTTCCACCTTCACAAAAAACAGAAACTATTCAATTTCCCTCCTTAAAGGATAAAAAATCTTTGTCTGTTGCTTTATTTCTTCCTTTTAATTTAGATTCTAGGTCAGATATAAATAAATCTATATCCAATGCAGCCATTGAGTATTATATGGGAGCAAAATTAGCCATTGATTCACTTAGTGATTTGGGTTTTAAAGCAGAATTTTTTATTTACGATTACTTTGATAAAACTAAAAGTTTGCAAACTATTTTAGAACAAAAATCCTTTCTTTCAATGGATTTAATAATCGCACCACTTCATCAAAAAGAAGCGGAAATTGTTGCAGAATGGGCTTTAAAGAATAATGTTAAAATGATTTATTCTGTTACTTTTTCAAACTTTTTATTTGAAAATAAAAATTCGTATGCAATGGTTACGAATAACAATATACTTCTTGAAAAACTTGCTGTAGAAATGATAACAACTAAAAAAAATCAACAACTTGTTCTGGTAAAAAGTGGAAATGCCGCGGATGATTTAATGTATCAGCATTTTTTATCAGCTTTTCGAGCTGAAGTTGCTTTGAAATATAATTCAAAAATAATTGAAGCTAACTATGATAATTATAAACTTTTTACTAAAAATGGTCGTTCAACATGCTTTATTTTTTTATCAAACGAAAAAGAAAAAGTAATTGCCCTTTTAAATCATTGTAAAGAAAATGAATTATTTCAAGTTGTAGGATTAAAAGAATGGATTGAATTTAAGGAAATTAATAGTGAAATCAAGAATAAATTTTCTTTTTATTATATGGCGCCTAGTTATTTTTCATACAATGATCCTGCATTAAAAACATTTCATAAGCTGTATAGAAAAAAATATAACGCAGATTTAACAAAAATGGCTTGTCTAGGTTATGATGTAGTTTATAATGCATGTAAGTATTTTATGACAGATCAAGTAGCTTTAAGGGGGCTAATTAGTAATTTTTCATTTGTTGAAAACCCTGATGGAAAAGGTTTTCAAAATACAGGGTGCTTCCTTCTTAAGTTTGAAGATTTTGAATCTAAAATTACATTTCAAAATGAATAAGTCTCAAATAGAATCAGAATTTAGGAAGCTTCAGGATTACATTTGTGGGGAATTAGAAATATTGGATGGCAAGACAATATTTAAAGAAGATGCTTGGACGCGCGATGAGGGTGGCGGTGGTTTTACCCGAACAATTACAGATGGAAAAATTATCGAAAAAGGTGGTGTAGCTTTTTCTGCTGTTCATGGTGAAGTTAGTGATGCCATGAAAAGTCAATTAGCAATGGCTGATGGTGATTTTTTTGCATCTGGAGTTTCTGTCGTATTACATCCAAAACATCCAAGACATCCCATAATTCATATGAATGTTCGCTATTTTGAGCTAGATAACGGCACTTATTGGTTTGGAGGAGGAATTGATTTATCTCCTCATTATGTTGATTTAATTGCTGCACGAGCTTTTCATCTTTCACTTAAAAAGGTTTGTGATAAATATAACCCCGAATTTTACCCAAAATTTAAGTCGTGGGCAGATACATATTTCTTCTTGCCTCATCGCAATGAATCAAGAGGAGTAGGAGGTATATTTTTTGATAATCAGAATGAAAATTCTAGACTTTCAAAAATACAATTATTAAATTTCTGTTTGGATTTAGGTCGGGAATTCCCTGTTATTTATAGAGAGCAGATTGAATTTAAAGCTTATGATACACCAACTTTAGAAGAATTAAAATGGCAAGCATTAAGACGTGGGCGCTATGTTGAATTTAATTTATTACATGATCGAGGGACTAAATTTGGAATTTATTCTTCCGGAAGAACAGAGTCTATTTTAATGAGTATGCCGCCAATGGCAAATTGGGAATATAATTTTTCTCCTGAAGAAAATTCTGAAGAAGATAAAACTCTGAAATTCCTTAATGGAAAAATTAAATCGTTTTTATGAATTTTATAATTTATATTTGTTGAAAGTTAAAGCATGTTATACAAAATTTTGAGAAATAGTATATTAGCTTTCATAATTTTGATTCATACTAATTTATTTTCTCAAACTCCAACAGCTTCTTTTATTTCGGGTCCGGCAAGTTCAAGTGGAACAGTTACTGTTTGTGTCGGACAAGTTGTTACATTCGTAAATAATTCATCTAATACACTTTCAAGTTCAACATACACTTGGAATTTTGGAGTTGGAGCAAGTCCGTCAACAGCTATTGGTGTAGGTCCTCATACAGTTACTTATGCGACTCCAATTTCACCTACTACTGCAAGTTTAAACGTAAATAATAATAATGGTCAAGAAAATAATTTTTCTTTGAATGTAATAGTAAATTTATCTCCGATTTCCAATTTAACTTTGCTAAATACGGCCTCTAGTTTTGGAACAAGTACAACAAATGGACAAATACTTTTTAGAAATTGTACAAGTGATTCTATAACATCATTTCAATTTAGTAGTTCATATGCTTCATCTGTAACTCAAACATTTAATTGGGGAGATGGAAGCCCTAATTCAGTTCAAACTGATTTATCTGCAACGAATCAAATTTCACATGATTATGGTTTAGGTCAATTTGTACTTACACACACTGTAGTTTTAGCAAATGCATGCCAAGTTGTCAAACAATATTTTATTTTTAATGGTGAGGCTCCAATAATTACTGTTTCAGGTTCAGGGCAGACAACTTGCCTCCCTTTTCCATACTCTATAGACGTTTTATCTAATAATATTCCTGGAACTGTTTATACAGTTTCTTTTACTGATGGTAGTCCAGCAAACATTTTTTCATCTATAAACGATACAACTATTTCACATGTTTTTAATACTTCATCTTGTGGAGAGAGTTATCAAGTTGGACCAATTACGATTGAAAATGCATTTCAGGCCACTATAATAGCACAAAATGGATGTGGTACTAGTTTTGCTACTCTCGGCCCAATTA
>CAMDDR010000072.1:0-8243 GCA_945892995.1 Chitinophaga pinensis
CAACAAAAAACAAGACAACAAATATTTATGGGGCAATTGGCAAAAGGCACAACTTTAGCAGGTATTTCTATTAAATCTGAAATATTTTTAATTACTCTAAGCAGTTTTTTATTTTTTGGCTTATTATGGTATCCTCAGCTTGCTGAAAATACAATTGCTTTATGGTTTCAACTAAGTATTTTAGACATTGAATCAACAGTTATTATTGGGTTTATCTTTAAAATAATTGGGTTCTTCTTTTTACTAGGGATGATTTTTAAAATGCTAAATGCACTTAATTACCTTATTTCAGGTAAACCATTATTTGACATTAAATCGCGCTTTAGTAACATGAATAAAAAAGATGACACACATTTTGATGATTTCGAAGAATTAACTTAGTTTTATAATAAAAATAAAATATGGATGAAAAAGAATTGATGGAATTATCTGAAGAGATAATTGATTCACTAACAAACCTTGTTTTAGGAGAAAGTCCTGGCTTCTTATCAAATAGTATATTTAAAAAATTAAATACTAACAAAAATTTTGATGAAATAAAATCCCTTTATTCTTCTTTCATTGTTTCTTTTGAAGGGCAATATAAAGATGCAGCCGAGTTAAAAAAATTAAGTGACTTTCGTTATAAAATTGTAGAACTCTATCAATCTGGCTTGTAGAGACAAGAAAATTGTTGAACTTTACAGCATGAATCAAACTTTTGGAAAGGAGTATAAGTTATGTAGCCACACCCTTATTGAGAAATTATTTCAAGAAGGAGAAAAATTTCGGGACTTCCCTTTTTTAATAAATTATTTGCGCCTTGAAAAACCAATTTCCCAAAAGGACTTTAGTGTTTTGATTTCTGTTCCCAAAAGACGATTTAAGCATTCTCATGACCGTAATTATCTCAAAAGATCAATTATTGAAGCTCTTCGTAAAAATAAATTTATACTTGAAGAAACTAAAGTATTCAAAAATAGGCCTTTTGCCATCGCAATTATTTATAATTTTAATTCTCTTCTTACTCCAAGTGAAATTGAAGATAAGTTAGTCTCAACTTTAATTAAATTTGTAGCACAAATTAAACAAATCAACTAAAAATGAAGATTCTATTTTTTAACATTATTCTTTTTATTCAACTTATTTCATTTTCGGCACTAGGGCAATCTAATGGCTTTGAGGTTCTTAAGAATCTCGAAATTATGGATCAAGTATATGAACACTTAGATTTATATTTTGTAGATGAGCCTAAAAATGGCACGCTTTCAAAAACAGCTATTGATGCAATGCTTAAGGAGTTAGATCCTTATACGGTTTATTATCACGAGTCAGACATTGAAGATTACAGGATGATGACAACTGGTCAATACGGAGGAATTGGCGCTTTAATTGTAAAAATAGGAAGTGATACATATATTAGTGAACCATATGAGGGAAATCCCGCTGAAAAAAATGGCTTGAAAGCAGGAGACAAAATTCTTTCAATTGATGGAAAATCAATGCTAAATAAATCTTCAGATGAAGTTTCTTCTGCATTAAAAGGTCCAAAAGGAACAATTATTAAAATAGAAATCGAACGAAAAATTGAAGGAAAAAAAATAATTTCTGTTACAAGAGATGAAATAAAAATTCCTGATGTTCCCTATTTTGGAATGATTGACAAAAAAACAGGTTATATTAAACTCAATAGTTTTACACAGACTGCTGCTTCAGATATTCAATCTGCACTAAGTAAATTAAAAGGTGATGGAATGGAAAGTTTGGTTTTAGATTTGCGCGGAAATGGTGGAGGTTTATTAATTGAGGCAGTTAAAATTGTTAATTTTTTCATTGAAAAAAATCAAGTGGTTGTTTCTACAAAAGGCAGAGTAAAAGAAGAAAATAGCGTTTACAAAACATTGGATGAGCCAATTGATCTTAATTTGCCACTTTGTGTATTGATAGACGGAGGATCTGCTTCAGCTAGTGAAATTGTTGCTGGCAGCTTACAAGATTTAGATCGTGCGGTAATTATTGGGCAGACAAGTTTTGGGAAAGGATTGGTTCAGCGAACCTATGATTTAAAATATGGGTCAAAAATAAAAGTAACCATCGCAAAATATTACACTCCTTCTGGGCGCTGTGTGCAACGTTTAGAATACTATGATAAAGAAAATGGGGATAAGGCAAAAGACGTTGCTGACTCGTTACTTAAAACATTTAAGACTAAAAATGGAAGGGATGTCATCGATGGAAGAGGAATTGAGCCAGATATTAAAATCGAATTGCTTGACTTGAGTAGGCTTTCTGCACTTCTACTTTCTGAGAACCATATTTTTAATTATGCGACTGATTATGCCTTTAAAAATCCGAAAATTTCGCTTCCTGGGGAATTTAAATTATCTGAAGCTGATTTTCTAGAATTTAAAGCATATATAATTAAACAAGAGTTGAAATATACCACAGCTTCAGAAGAATTATTAAGTAAAATGAAAGAAATAGCTGAAAAAGAAGGTTTTTCAAAAGACATAGAAATCGAATATAACAAAATGATGTCAAAAGTAATCCCATCTAAAGAAAGAGATTTAGAAAAAAACAAGGAGGAAATTTGTCAAATGTTAGAGAATGAAATTGTCTCTCGCTATTATTTTCAAAAAGGAAGGACAATAGATTCTTTCCGAAATGATGAAGCAATTAAAAAGGCGCTTTCTTTATTTGAAAATTCTTCGAATTACAATACTATCTTGAAAAAATAAACGTTTAACGTTTATGTTTTTAAAACTTCGACAAGCTTTAATTCAAGATAAAATTCACTTTTTTATTCTTTCACTTCTTCTTGTTGGCATTGTTTCAAGTAAATTTTTCTTGTCGTTAGGAATGATGCTTGGGGGCTTAAATTTATTGCTTGTTGCAGATTTTAAAGGGAATTTCGCTAATCTCAAAAAAAACCGGTTCTTTATTTTTATTTTACTTTTTTATCTGATGCATCTTCTAGGTCTGTTGTGGACAGATGATAGTTCACATGGTTTTGATGATTTAAGGGTTAAGGCTTCACTTATTGCTATTCCCTTGATTATTTGCTCTAATCCCATTCCAACTACTTCAATAATTCGAAAACTATTTCTACTTTTTGTATTAACCCTTCTTGTAACTTCTATTTATAATTTTATAATTTACACGTTTTTTAGAGAAATCTTTGAACTAAATGATATTCGAGATTTATCGCGTTTTGGATCTCATATCCGTTATGGAATATTAATTGCCATCGGAATCCCAGTGCTTATTGAATTGAAATCTTATTATCCAAAATGGAAATATCTTTTTTTGCTAGTTGGACTTTGGTTTTTGTTTTATTCTTATTACAGTCAAGTTTTATCTGGAATAATAGCTGTATTAATTGTTGTCTTTGGAACACTGCTTTGGAAACTCTTTAATGCTAAAAAATATTTTTGGACGCTCGGAATTATCTCCGTTTTTCTTGTTTTGATTTTTTCTACAATACTCTATTTAATGATTCCTATTGAGAAAAATGAAACGTCCCCAGTAAATTATATTTCCCTAAAAGAAGAATGGAATAAACGTTCTAATATTCCATTTGACAGCTTGGATTTACGCAAGCAAAAACTTTCAAGTACTTTAGAAAGGTATCTGAATTCAAGAAATTTACCTGTTAGAGGAGATGGTGTATTAAAATTAAGTTCAAAAGACATAGATAATATTGAACTTGGCTACGCAGATATTAATGAAACAAAATCCGGATTGATGGCAAGACTTTATGGTGTGCGTTTTCAAATTCATAATGCTAGTAATCCAAATGGCCATTCAATTTTAGAAAGGATAGAGTATTGGAAAACGGGTTGGCAAGTAATAAAAGAAAACTGGGTTTTTGGTGTTGGGACAGGAGATAAAAAAAATGCAATGGAGCAAATGTATGAGATAAAAAACTCAAAATTACTTCCTGAAAGGAGATTGCGCGCACACAATACCTATATTACTTTTTGTTTGACTTTTGGCTTATTTGGCTTAGTGTTCTTTTGCTATATTCTATTTAATTTTTTACGCTTTCAATTGAAAAATCAGTCGCTTATAGGCTTCCTATTTATTTGTGTTTCAATTATTACCTTTATTTTTGAGGATAGTCTTGAAACTCAAATGGGAGTTTCATTTTTCGCCTTCTTTTTTGCACTTTTTTCCCGTAAAATTCAAACTGAAGAATTGAATGCATGATTTTTCTTAACTTCGCACTAAGATGTCAATAGAAGTCAAAAATTTATTTAAATACTACGGCGAGCAAGCTGCTGTTTGTGATATTAGTTTTTCGGTTAAAAAAGGAGAAATTGTTGGATTTTTAGGCCCTAATGGAGCCGGGAAATCTACAACAATGAAAATAATGACCGGATTTATTCCTGCTTCTTCTGGAGAAATTCACATCTGTGGAATGAAAGTGGATGTAGATAATCTTAAAACACGACAAATAATCGGTTATTTACCAGAGAATAATCCCTTATATACAGAAATGTATGTCCGAGAATACTTAGAATTTGTTGGTAGGATTTACAAAATAAAAAATCTAAAGAATCGTGTTTCGGAAATGATTCAAACGCTCGGTTTAGAACTCGAACAAAACAAAAAAATTGGGGCTTTATCAAAAGGTTATAGGCAACGAGTTGGCCTTGCTCAAGCAATAATTCACGACCCGCAAGTATTAATTTTAGATGAACCCACAAGTGGTTTAGACCCAAATCAACTAGTTGAAATTCGAGAACTAATCAAAAAAATTGGCGAGGAAAAAACAGTTATTTTATCTACGCATATTATGCAAGAAGTTGAGGCCATTTGTGATAGAATTGTAATTATTTCGAAAGGAAAGATTGTTGCAAATGACAAAGCTTCTATCTTGCAAAATGAATCGACGCATCAAACTGTTTATGTTGAATTTGATTCAAAAGTTTCGAAATCACAATTGATAAAAATTCCAAATATTCAAAAAGTTGAAGCTGTAAACAATGCTTGGCTAATTGAAACTTCAGCAGATATTGACCTTCGTAAAGAAATATCCCAATTTGCCCAAAAAGAAAAATGGTTGATTCTGACCTTAAAAATTGAGAAGAAATCATTGGAAGAAGTATTTAAAGACTTAACAAAATAAGATGCCAACAAATTTTATTCAAGAATTGAAGTGGAGAGGAATGATACACGATATTATGCCTGGCACAGAAGAAGCTTTATTGAAGGAAAGTGTTGGGGGTTATATTGGCTTTGATCCAACTGCAGATTCTTTGCATATTGGAAGTTTGGTGCAAATTATGACACTAGTTCATTTTCAAAAAGCTGGACATAAGCCATATGCATTAGTTGGAGGTGCAACGGGCATGGTTGGTGATCCATCAGGAAAATCTCAGGAGCGAAATTTATTGGATGAAACAACACTAAAACATAATGTTGAATGTGTTAAATTACAATTGGAAAAGTTTTTAGATTTTAAAGGCGAGAATGCTGCTGAGATGGTGAATAACATTGATTGGTTTAGTAACTTGAGCTTTTTAGAGTTTATTCGAGATGTTGGAAAACACATTTCTGTGAATTATATGATGGCTAAGGATTCCGTTAAATCTCGTTTAGAGACAGGGCTGTCTTTTACTGAATTTTCATACCAATTGGTTCAAGGTTATGATTTCTATTACTTAAATAAACATAAGCGCTGTATCGTTCAATTAGGTGGTTCAGATCAATGGGGAAATATTGTGACTGGAACAGAATTAATTCGCCGAAAAGGTGGAGGTGAAGCGTATGCAGTTACCACTCCACTGATAAAAAAAGCAGATGGAACTAAATTTGGAAAAACAGAAGGCGGTAACGTTTGGTTAGACGCAAAAAAGACATCGCCTTATCAATTCTATCAATACTGGTTGAATACTTCTGATGATGATGCCACAAATTTTATTCGAATTTTTACTTTGAAAACAAAAGAAGAAATTGAGGCATTAGAAAAAGAACATGCAGAAGCTCCTCATTTGAGAGTATTGCAAAAAGTATTAGCAGAGGATATAACAGTTCGTGTTCATAATAATGAAGCATTGAAAACGGCTATTAGCGCAAGTAATATCTTATTTGGAAAATCTACAGCAGATGATTTGAAAGTACTTTCTGAGGAAGATTTCTTTAGTGTTTTTGAAGGTGTTCCTCAAGCAAGAATATCTCAGGCAGAATTCGGAAATGGAATGAGTATTGTTGATGCTATGGCAGGAAAAACAAATTTCTTGGCTTCGAATAGTGAAGCTAGAAGAGAATTAATCGCCAATGCGATTTCAGTAAACAAAGAAAAAGTAGATGAACAGTTTGTAATTTCTACAGAAAACCTAATAAATGGAAAATATATTCTTTTAGGAAAGGGAAAAAAAAGTAATTATATCCTTATTATTGAAGGATAAAAATCAAGAATATGTTAGGTTTGAAAATGGCGACAGACCCTAGATGGGTTAGTGTCGTCTCAAAAAATTTGGAGGAAATACTAGTAGATCATGCCTTCTGTGAGCAAAAAGCGGCAAGTTCTGCTATTTCAATTATTGTTCAATACCCTCAGTATTCAGATTTAGTTTTAGCGATGACAGCTATTTGTCAAGAAGAAATGCAGCACTTTAACATGGTTCACGAAAAGCTAATTGAGCGTGGTTTCAAATTGGGCTTCGAAAGAAAAGATCCCTATGTGAATGATTTATCATTATTCCTTCGCCGAAATAAGACAAATAGTTCTAAAAAAGGACTTTTTGTTAATCAAATGCTTCTTGCAGCGATAATAGAAGCGAGAAGCTGTGAACGATTTAAGATTCTTTCAGAACAATTAGAAGATGAGGATTTAAAAATATTTTACCGTTCTCTAATGGAGAGTGAAGCCCGACATTATACTACATTTCTGCATTTTGCAAAAAAATATGGCGATGGAATAGACGTCGAACAGCGTTGGAATGATTTTTTAAAGTTTGAGGCAGATTTAATGCTTGATTATGGAAAGACGCAAACAATTCATGGTTAGACTCTTCATACGATATTCTCTATTCTTTATCCTCGTATTTCTTCTTGTATTTTAAATATAAATCTGTTTGAAAGTTATTAACGGGAACAAATTTCCCTTGCATCAAGATTGTTGTAACTTGATTTGTACGCATATCTAAGGCAGAACCTTTAGAAACAAATAAAGTAGCAGATTTTCCAACTTCTATTGATCCATAATTTTTATCAATTCCAAGAATCTCACAAGTGCTTAAGGAAATTGCTCGTATCGCTTCTTCTTCTGATAATCCATGGGCCATTGCTGTTCCAGCTTGGAAAGGTAAATTACGGGCATTCATTGCTTCCATATCTCCAGAATTTTGAATACAAAATGGTATTCCCTGTGCTTGCAATAAAGCTGGTAATCTATAGGGTAGATCAACTGCATCTTCTTCGTGCTCAGGTAAACTGTGAACGCGCATTAACATTACAGGGATTCCTGAATCCTTTAGTCGTTTTCCAACTAAGTAAGCATCGTATCCTCCAACAATTACGGGTTTCTTTAAATTGTATTTCTTTGAAAATTCAATAATATCAAGTATTTGTTGTAACTCATTTGCGTGAAAATACACCCTTTTTTCGCCAAGAAAACACTCATTCATAGCATCTAATCTTATATCCCTATCAAAGTCTTTTTTGCCTTTTGAATAAGCGCTTGCCATTTCAAAGAAAACCTCTAATTTTTGTTTTTGGGAAAAGTAATTATCATTCCGTATTTTTGGTTCGGGTTCTGTCCAATCTCCTCCTCCTTGATTTGATTCTGGCCAATTCACATGAATTCCATCGTTATTTAGTATCGTTGCCTCTTCCCAATTCCAAGCACTTAAAGACATTATTGAGGATGTCCCAGATATACTCCCGCCTCTTGGTGTTGCTTGAGAAATTAGCACACCATTTGTTCTTACAGTTTCAATTACCCTGGATTCTGAATTAAAAGCAATTTGTGTTCGAACATGAGGATTGTATTCGCCAACATCAGCATAATCACGCGTAGCACGAACGGCATCAATTTCCGTTAAACCTAATGTGGAATTTGGCGCAACAAATGCAGGATAAATATGCTGCCCGTTTAACTCGATGATTGTATCCCAATCTCCTTTTTTATATGTGCTAGTTAGTACATTTTTAACCAAAGAAATTTTACCATCAACAACACCAAGAAGAGCAGTTTCAATCACTTGTCCATTTCCTACGTGAAGATATCCATTGGTAAATAGTATTTTCTTTGCTTG
>CAMDDR010000073.1:0-7663 GCA_945892995.1 Chitinophaga pinensis
AATGGAACGAAAGAAGAATTCACAACTTGGATTAAGGAATTTGAATCTAATAATAAGAAAAGAGGTAATTTACCTTTTTTATATAGCGCAGATGCTGAGCCAAGTTTGGTAAACCGAAAAATAATTGGTTCTGTACCGGTTAAAAAAGCAAATGAATTAATTTCTATAGAAGAAGTAAACAGTGTAGCTGCAACTATTTCCAAAGACTTAAATGCTATTGGGATTAATTATAATTTTTCTCCAGTTGTTGATATGTCGGCAAATCAGACTGTTGGATTTAGAAGTTTTGGCGCAAAGCCCGAAAATATTATTCCTTGGTCAAATGCTTTTATTCAAGAAACTCAGCGAAATAATATCCTTGCAACAGCGAAGCATTTTCCAGGACATGGTTTAGTTTCTGGTGATACGCACAAAGAACTTCAAGTAATTGATGGGCCACTAAAAGAGTTACAAAATTACCCTCTTCTTATAAAAAATGGGGTTTTGTCAATTATGATTGCACATATTGCAGTTAAAAACAACGGTCAATTTGACACAAAGGGTTTACCCTCAACTTGTTCTGAAACAATTGTAAAAGGTTTGTTGCGTGATAGCCTTGGTTTTAAAGGTTTAATTGTAACAGACGCAATGAATATGGGAGGAGTTGTAAATGTGCCATCTGCAGCAACAAAAGCAATTTCAGCAGGCTGTGACATTGTTTTAATGCCTTTGGATGCAAAGAAAACTCACTCAGAATTACTTGCGAGTTATAAAACAGATAAAGTGTTTAGAGCGAAAGTAGATGCAGCTGCAAAACGTATTATTCGAATGAAGCTTTCTTTGGGACTTTTAAATACTATCAGATAAGTACAAATCGATTAGGCCTTCAGGTGCTTTGATGTAAAGTATCTTTTTTTTACGGTCTATTTTTTGCACCAAGCCATCAAAAATTGGAACAAGCACTTCCTTTCCTTTACAAATAGTTTGTAATAATGGATTTGCAGCAAGATCAATTACATTTTCTACTTCTCCGATATCACCATGCACATCATCTAATACTTTGAACCCAATAATTTCGTGATCGTAAAACTGAGTGCCTTTTAAATCAGGAAGAATTTCTTCAGGCAAGTAGAGTGATTTTTTAAGTAAGCGCTGCGCTGAGATTTCATCATTCACTCCTTGAAATTTTACAGCGATAAAATTTTTATTTTTGAGTTTTACAGACTCAATAAAAAATGGAGTTAGTACACCGTCAACATCAATATAAACGGATTCTAAATCTTTGTAATCACTCGGATTAGTAACGTCCAAAAACAAGGAAACTTCACCTTTAAATCCGTGAAGTTTCGCTATCTTACCTAAGTAAAAACAATCTTTTATAGTCATCTAAGCTTATTCAGCTGTATCTACTGATTTTTCTTCAGCTGGAGGTTCCTCTGCTGGAGTTTCCTCTGCTACAACTTCTTCAGTTACTGTTTCCTCTGCTGGAGTTTCCTCTGCAACAACCTCTTCAGTTACTGTTTCCTCTGCTGGAGTTTCCTCTGCAATAACTTCTTCAGTTACTGTTTCCTCTGCTAGAGTTTCCGCTGCAACAAGCTCTTCAGTTACTGTTTCTTCTGCAGGAGTTTCCTCAGCAGCAACTTCTTCAACAATTGTATTTTTAAGTTCAATTTGAGCTGCTTTAGCAATATTTGCATCAGCTTCTGACTTCATTTTTGCATTTTTACTTGCAATTGCTTTTGCAGCTAAGCCATCAATTTTGTTTATTATTTTAGATTCTTTTTCATTTACCCAAAGTGTAAATCGTTCTTCAACTTGTTCCATTGTTAAAGCACCTTTTTTAACACCATTGATTAGATGACTTTTATAAAGCACACCTTTATAAGAAAGAATTGCGCGAGCTGTATCGGACATTTCTGCTCCAGTTTGAACCCAACTCAATGTTCTTTCAAAATTAATATCAATCACAGCTGGATTAGCAGTTGGATTATATGTTCCTAATTTTTCAATGAATTTACCATCTCTTTTCGCACGACTATCTGCTGCTACTAAGTGAAAAAACGGTTTTCCTTTTTTACCGTGTCTTTGCAATCTGATTCTTGTTGCCATTTTCTTTTACAATTTAAGGTCCGAAACCTTGGTTTATAAATAATTTATTCGGGGTGCAAAGATAGAAATACTATTTGAATTATCAAATTCTATAAGGATATTATTTTCCTTTTGCTTTTAAAACAATAATCACAGTATAAAACATTATTTTAATGTCTAGTGCTAAACTTCTATTTTTCAGGTAAATCAGATCAAACTTCATTCGTTGCAGCATTTGTTCTACGTTTTCTGCATAGCCAAATTTCACTTGTCCCCAAGAGGTGATTCCTGGTCGAACTCGATTTAGATGCAAATATTGCGCTTCAAGTTTTACAATTTGATCAATATAAAATTGTCGTTCAGGTCTTGGGCCAACAAGCGACATTTGTCCAAAAAGAACATTTATAAATTGTGGAAATTCATCTAGCCTTGTTTTGCGCATAAAACGACCAATCTTAGTGATACGTGGATCATTTTCTGAAGAAAGTTGAGGTCCCAGATTTTCAGAATCTACGTACATTGTTCTGAATTTTATGATTTTAAAAATTGCCCCCTTTAGTCCCACTCTTTCTTGCAAATATAAAATAGGACCAGGAGAAGAAAATTTCACAGCAATCGCAGAGAAAATAAAAAAGGGAGTGAGAAGAATTACAGCAATGAATGAAATTAAAAAATCCATTACGCGTTTTATCGCTTGTTGCCAAAATGGCATAATATCAGATTTTAATTCAAGTAATAGTGCTCCATATATATTCGTCATCTTAACACTTCCAGATAAGATAACATAAGCATCCGGCAATAATTTAATTCTAATATGTCCGTCGTCTATACGGAGCAAAAGATCTTTTAAGCGATTGTGATCTGAGCTTTCAATAGCAATAATCACTTCCTCAACTTTATGCTCACTTAGAATGCGTTCTAGATCAGTTTCATGACCTAAATAATTTATGTGTTCACTTAAGAGATAATCTTTTCCATTTAGATTGACATAACCAATAAAAGAATTAACATTTAGTGGATGAGAAATCATTTCATTATAAATTTCTAGGGCTTTTTCATTTCCACCAAGAATAATTGTTTTAAAACCATTGCCAGCTTTGCGAATAGACCAAATCATAATGGAATTTATAATTAGGCGAGGAATAAGAGTTAGCATAAAATGCAAAGAGAAAAGCAAGATGACAGACTGATAATAAATCTCATAGGACTTAACTTCATCATCTAGAAGTAAGATAAAAAATATCAGAATTACCCCAAAAAATGATGCAATTAAGGTCAGGTTTAGCATTTTTAAACGAAACATCTGCCGAATTGAAATGTAAGTACCCTGAACATAATAAAACAAGACCCAAACTAATGGAATTAAAAGAACACCATAAATAAAATTCGAGTCTACTTTAAATTCAGATTTTTCTAATACTATTTGCCGTAAGTAGAAAAAAGAGGACCAAGCAATTAAAGCCGATAAAAAATCAAAAAACAGAAAAAGTACAACCCAAAATCTATCCTTCATTCTAATTAAAATATACAACTTTAATATTGTCAATTAAAATCTCTGTCGAGATTTGCCCGGGATCTAAATAACAGGAGAATGATTGCAGAAAATTACTAGAATTTGGAGAGGCGCCTATTAATTCTCTGAGTTCAATATATATTTTTTTCCAGACAACTGTTTCAGGGTTTTGAGCATTTAAGCGAATATTTATATTATTAGTAACACCAGCAGGAGAGACATAAATTAAGCCGGTCGTTAAGGAATTTGTATTATGGTAATCAATTTCTAGATATGCTTCTCTTCCCTTAGAAATTGATAGTTGTGTTTCTGTATTCGCAACCCATAAAGAATCTGCTGAATTTAAACTTATTTTTGCATATAAATTTCCATTAAAAGGTTGTAAATTTTCGTTTACTATTTCATAATTTGATAAGGAGGTATTTGGATCATCAGTTAATGAAATGTTAACTCCTTCAAAATCTTCAATCCAAAATTGAGTTACTGACTTATACTTCGTAACAGGATTTAGAGTAAGTGTTTGGTTTTTAGTCAATGTTTGATTTACTTCATAAACTTCTAGGAAAGGATAGATTTTTTTGGTTGCTGAAATCCCATTGTTTTTTATTGCAGGATAAATCTTAATGTTGCACATTCCATCTTTTAAAATTGGTATTTTAAACGGGACTTGAAACACTCCAATTACTTTATCGTCTATTAAAACCCAAGCCTCAGTAATGTTATGGCTTAATTCTCCTTCATCACCTGAAAGATCAATATTACTTTGTAGCGACCATGCTGTTACTTCCAACCAAGATGGATCTGGATTGTTTTTAACACAAGCTGTAAAACCGAGAAGGAGGAGTAAGAAAAAAGATAAACGACTCATTGAAAAAAAACGAAGTAAAAGATAAATTATTGCCTAAAAATGAATTTGATTTTGCTTTAATTTTTCAATTATTTCAATTGCCACTTCCATTGCAGCACAACCATCTTCCACAGTAACTTTAGGACTTACATTTTGAGTGATGGCATCATAAAAAGATTTCAATTCTTCTTTAATAGCATTTATTTCTTGCAATTCTGGCTTGTCTATAAATATCTTTTTTGGCGCTTTATTTGGCCCTAAATCCAGAACGATATCAAAAGGGTCAGCTTCACCAACAACATCTTGCATTCTTACAACCTCTAATTCTTTTGTCAAGAAATCGACACTGATGTATGCATCTTTTTGAAAGAACCTTGATTTCCGCATGTTCTTCAATGAAATCCTAGAAGCTGTAAGATTTGCTACTGCTCCATTTTCAAATTCTAAGCGCGCATTTGTAATATCATGCGTATCACTAATTACTGCCACACCAGATGCTGAAATCTTTTTCACACGAGATTTAACAACGCTAAGCACAATGTCGATGTCGTGAATCATCAAATCCAACACCACTGGCACATCTGTCCCACGTGGGTTAAATTGTGCCAAGCGATGAGTTTCTATGAACATGGGATTATCAAAGTAGGGTAGTGCGGCTTGAAAAGCTGGATTAAAACGCTCTACATGTCCAACTTGAACTTTAACATCTGCCTCAGTTGTTAGCGAGACCAATTTTTGGGCTTCAGCAATTGTTTCTGACAATGGTTTTTCTATAAACACATGTTTTCTCATTCGCAAAGCTTCGGCAGCTGTTGTATAATGGACTAGCGTTGGAGTAACTATATCAACACAATCTACCTGCTGAAGTAATTCATTAATACTGCTAAAAGATTTCACATTAAATTGAGCAGAAACCTTAGCGGAATTTTCTTTGTCCTCGTCATAAAAACCTACTAAGTCGAAGTAATCAGATAATTCCAAGATAAGTTTAAGGTGAATTTTTCCTAAATGCCCTGCACCAATAAGACCGATTTTCAACATGACTTTTTTTTCAAAATTACATTCAAATAAAGGAAGAAATAAATAGGAACTGAATACTTTTCAACAAAAAAAAGCCATTAATCAAGGACTAATGGCTTTTGCTGATACTTTTACACTTATTTATTTACGGAGTCCACAACAGCTTTAAAAGCCTCAGGGTGATTCATCGCTAAATCTGCAAGAACCTTACGATTTAACTCAACACCACTTTTATGCACAGCACCCATAAATTGAGAATAACTCATTCCGTATTGACGAGTACCTGCATTTATACGGGTAATCCAAAGAGAACGGAAATTTCTTTTCTTTTGCTTACGACCTGAATAGGCATAAACTAGTCCTTTTTCAACTGCATTTTTTGCAACTGTCCAGACATTTTTTCTTCTACCAAAGTATCCTTTGGCTAATTTCATCAAGTTCTTTCTTCTAGCTCTTGATGCGACGTGATTTACTGATCTTGGCATAATTTTAAGTTTTTTAATAAGGAGTGCAACATTGTTTCAGAAGACTTGGATACTCGTTATTTGGTTAAACAATAGATAAACCTCTAAAGGACTATTTCATACATAATTGTAATTTGATATTCGAAAGGTCTGCATTGTGTACAAGCCCTGCGTGCGTCAAATTACGTTTGCGTTTCTTAGCCTTTTTAGTTAAGATGTGGCTTTTAAAAGCGTGCTTACGCTTTATCTTTCCACTCCCAGTGATTGTGAATCGCTTCTTCGCACTGGATTTAGTTTTCATTTTAGGCATTTTTTCTTCTTTTTTTTGAGTTAAACAACTATATCAGCTTCTTTATTTCTTTTTTGAGTTGATCATTACGATCATTTTCTTTCCTTCTAATTTTGGCAACTGCTCTACTATCCCAACATCTGCTAATTCTTGCATGAATTTCAATAACAATATTTCTCCTCGGTCTTTAAAAACAATTGAGCGACCTCTAAAAAACACAAAAGCTTTTACTTTGCTTCCTTCTTCAAGGAATTTCCTTGCATGTGTCAATTTAAAGTTAAAATCGTGATCGTCTGTGTTAGGTCCGAAACGTATTTCTTTTACAACTATTTTACTCTGTTTTGCTTTTAATTCTTTTTGTTTTCTTTTTTGGTTGTACAAGAATTTCTTGTAATCCATAATTTTACAAACCGGTGGTTTAGCATTTGGTGAAATCTCTACCAAGTCCATATCTTGTGCTTCTGCCATTTCAAGTGCCGCTGCTAGCGTCAACACTTTCGGTTCTTCACCTTCATTTACCAAGCGGATTTCTTGTGCGCTAATTTTATCATTTATGCGGTGTTGCGCTTCCTCTTCTCTTTTTACAAACGGTTTTGAATTTCTTCTCATTAATTTTTTTAAAGTTCTACTGTCAATTCCTTATTAATAGCTTCCTGTACGATTTTTCCAAATTCTTCAAAAGAAACAACACCCATGTCTCCTCCTCCTCTTTGTCTTACTGATACTTGATTATTCGTAAATTCATTTTCTCCAACAATGAGCATAAATGGAATTTTCGCAAGCTCCGCATCTCGTATTTTCTTGCCTATTTTTTCATTTCGGTCATCAACAAGTCCGCGAATATCGGAATTATTTAGGAAATCTGAAACTTTTTCTGCGTAGTCGTTGAATTTTTCTGAAATTGGAAGGATAATAAATTGATCTGAAGTCAGCCAAAGGGGGAAATCTCCAGCACAATGTTCTAACAATACTGCAACAAAACGTTCCATCGAACCAAATGGAGCTCGGTGAATCATAACAGGTCGGTGTTTTTGATTGTCAGCGCCTGTAAATTCCAATTCAAAACGCTCTGGTAAATTGTAATCAACCTGAATTGTACCCAATTGCCATTCTCTTCCGAGTGCGTCTTGCACCATGAAATCTAGTTTCGGACCATAAAATGCAGCTTCTCCGTAAGCAACAACTGTAGTCAGATTTTTTTCTGCAGCTGCTTCTATGATGGCATTTTCTGCCTTCTCCCAATTTTCTTCAGAACCAATATATTTCGAACGATCTTTTTGATCTCTCAAAGAAATTTGAGCTGTAAAATTTTGAAAATCCAATGTTTTTAAAACGTAAAGAACAATATCGATTACTTTTTTAAACTCGTCTTTTACTTGTTCTTGCGTACAGAAAATATGCGCATCATCTTGAGTAAACGAGCGAACTCTTGTAAGTCCGTGTAATTCTCCTGACTGCTCGTA
>CAMDDR010000074.1:0-7139 GCA_945892995.1 Chitinophaga pinensis
TGCGATTTCATTTTCAATTAATTCAGAATAATCGTGGATAAATTTCATTTTTGTTTTGCCAAGAGAAGAAGGTATTTTCCGTATCCACTTTTTACAAGTGGTTCTGCTATTTTCTTTAATTGCTCTTTAGAAATAAAACCATTGCGGTAAGCAATTTCTTCAATACAACCAATTTTTAAGCCCTGACGTTCTTCAATAACTTGAACAAATTGCCCAGCTTGCATAAGTGAAGAAAAAGTGCCAGTATCAAACCAAGCAGTACCTCTGTCTAAAATTGCAACTTTTAATTTCCCTTGCTTTAGATAATTGGCATTAATATCTGTAATTTCATATTCTCCTCTCTCAGAAGGCTTTAGATTCTTGGCGATTTCAACTACAGAATTATCGTAGAAATAAAGTCCAGGAACAGCATAATTTGATTTTGGCTTAAGCGGTTTTTCTTCGATGGAGATTGCCTTCATTTCAGCATCAAATTCAACTACTCCATAGCGTTCAGGATCACTAACATGATAGGCATAAACAACTCCACCCTCAGGATTATTATTTTCTTTCAGTAAAGTATCCATACCAATTCCGTAAAAGATATTGTCCCCTAAAACTAAGGCAACCTTATCCTTACCAATAAATTTTTCGCCTATTACAAAAGCTTGAGCTAAACCATTCGGTATTTCCTGAACGGCGTATGAAAAAACGCAGCCCAATTTTGAGCCATCTCCTAAAAGTCGTTCGAAATTTGGAAGATCAACAGGAGTAGAAATGATGAGAATCTCAGAAATACCAGCACTCATTAAAATTGAAAGCGGGTAATAAATCATGGGCTTATCATAAACAGGAATTAACTGTTTACTTAAAGCAAGTGTTAGCGGATGCAAGCGAGTTCCAGAACCTCCAGCTAAAATAATTCCTTTCATTATGATTCTATTTTTTTATCATTTTCTTCCGATATTGGAAGTGAATTCCAATCTATATCACTATCTTCATTATACGCTTCAAAATAAGGTTCTTTAAATGACTTTGTTGTTATTAGTTTATCCATAGAAAGTAACAAAGCTGGCAATAAAACAAGGTTATTTACCATGGCTACCAATAGCGTTATCGAAATTAATATACCAAGCGCTTGTGTACCCCCAAATTGTGAAAATACAAAAACAGAAAATCCACAAAATAAAACAATAGAAGTATAGAACATCCCAAGTCCAGATTCACGAATTGCAATTAAAACACAGCTTTTTAAATCCCAATGTTTATTTTTTAGTTCCTGCCTATATTTTGATAAAAAATGAATTGTATCATCAATAGAAATTCCAAAAGCAATACTAAAAATAATAAGTGTTGAAGGTTTGAGTGGGATTCCAAAAAAGCCCATAATCCCACCTGTAACAATCAAAGGAATAATATTTGGAATCATTGAAATAAGCACCATTCTCCACGAACGAAATAAAAGCGCCATTAGCACTCCAATACAAATTATAGCAAAAATCAAACTTGAAATAAGATTATTTACTAAATAACGTGTTCCGTCAGATACTACAACAGATACTCCAGTATAAATAACATCAAAATATTCTCTGTTAATTGCCTTTCGTAAATTAGGGAAGAAATCTTTTTTATAATAAAATCGACGAATAAAATCTGGATTATTTGAAAACTGCATTTCTAGATTTGGATATTTTTGAGCATAAATAGCTCCTACTCCACTAGCAATTGAACTATTGGTTTCAAAAATTGAGTCGATATAATTAGATTGTTTTTTTTGATTAGCTGCTTTGCTAATTTTATAAAAGCGCTCAATATCTCTTTTAGCTGGATTTAAAATCTCATCAACCTGAATCTTTAAACTATTTACTTTATTATACACTTCAATAGAACCAATATCCTTCATTTGACAACGAATCCTAATTGTGCAAGTCGTTGTATCAACAAGATCTTTTAATGAAAATCCACCACCATTGATATTGGAAACCGCTAAATTATCTACATATTTTTTTAAACGCAAACGATCTCTATTTGCAATAAGAGTATATTTATCTGGGTTATTTCCGTAATAAGACATATTGATAAGTTTTACAAAATCAACAGGTGAAATACTACGGGAAAAAAGTGAATCATTTTGCAAAAGGGCTTGGATTTCGGCGACTTTTGTAAGTGTTGACTTTGTCATTAGTCGACCAGATTCTTTATAGGAAATCATCATTTCAAAAGGGATTGCACCACCAAAATATTTTTCCATAAATTTAACATCCTTGTAAATTGAATCATCTTTAGGTAAATCAGAAGTCATATTTCCTGTAAGCTTAATTTTTGTTAAGCCATAAAGACTAATAAGAACAATAATTAATGAAACAAAATAGATTAATTTTCTTCTTTTTTGAGCTATTTCTACAATAAAATTCAACATTCCAACAGCAAATTTTCTATCTAAATGTTTAAGATGTCGAGCTTTTGGCGGATTAAAAAAAGATGTTAAAGTTGGTAAAATACAAAGAGACAAAAGGAAAACCATCATAATATTGGTACTAGCTACAATTCCAAATTGCATTAAATGATTTGAGTTTGTGAAAGCAAATGTCAAAAATCCAATTGCAGTAGTAAAATTTGTTAGAAAGGTGGCTGTTCCAATTTTCTGAATTACCAATGACAAGGCTTTTACTTTATTTCCATGTTCCTTCATTTCTTGATGAAACTTAGTCATTAAAAAAATACAGTTTGGCACACCGATAACAATCATTAATGCTGGAAGAAGAGCCATTAATGAAGATAAACGAAATTCTAAAAAAGCGAGTGAACCAAGTGACCAAATCACAGCGATACAAACAACAATAAGGCAAATTAGCACTACTCGAAATGATCGGAAAAAAAGAAAAAGCAAACAAGAAGTTACAAGTAATGAAAGGCCAACAAAGAAAATCATCTCTCCTAAAATCCTTTTAGAGATTTGCACTCGCAAATGCGGAAGACCTGCAAAGTGAATTTTCCCAAAATTCCCTTCGTATTTTTGTGAAAGCTTCTCTATATCTAAAACAACATTCATTTTGGTTTTATCAGACAAAAAAGTTTCATCAACAACAACCATCATTAAGGAAACATTTCCTTTCTCACTATACAGAAGCCCTTTATATAATGGGTTTTGCTTTATTTCTCGGCGAATTGAGTCGATTGATTTTTCCTTAAATGTGACGTCAGAAAATATGCGATTAATAACAAATTTTTCAGCGGTGGTGTCGTTGTGAATTGTAAAGAGAGTGGCCTCTGAGATAACTGATTCTACTCCATCAAACTGAAGTATCGAATCTCCTAATTCTTTCCATTGCAAAAAATTTTCTTCTGTGTAAAGAGAATCTGTCTGGATACCAATTATCAAGGCACTACCGTCTTCACCAAAAAGAGCTTTAAATTTCTTGTAATTCTCAGTAGTAGGTGAATTTTTTGGTAAAACAATCCCATACTTATTTTCTAACTTAAGACTCGTAAAAGCCTTAAATGCAAAAAAAACAGTAATTAAAGTAATAAGACCTAGTATAAAAAATCTATTTCTTAAAATAAAATCAGCGATTTTTTTCCACATGGTTGAACTATTTTGTTTTTATTTAATTGGAGTAAATTTAAGTAAATTGCTCGTATTACCCCGAAAAATTTCGCTTAGAAAATTATAACCAACGAAATAAATCATCAAACATGCCTTTTCCCCAGGGAGTATTTCCGTATTCTTTTTCAATTTTCAGACGAAGTTCTAGCATTGAAAACACTTTGTTTTTTCCAATTGGCAAGTCAAGATCTTCTTTTTTTGGAGAAATGAGTTCTACACTTTTAGCGAAATAAATAATTCCACCATCTTCAGTTGCTAAACCTAAAATTGTTCCTGGTAAACCACAAAATCCTTCTGGACCAACACTTGGAATAAGCGCTGAGGTATACCAAGCATAAATTCTTGTAGTATCATTTTTTTGGTAAATTGCTTTCCTACAATCATAACCACTTATTACGCGCTTATTATCTGTGATTTTCCATTGGCGACTTGGAAGAGAGTCTAAAACATAAATACTTTGACCAAAAAGCCCTAAAATTGTTAATTGATTTTTTTTCTGTAGTTGTTGGTAATAGGTGTTTTTAGTTGTCATCCATGCCATATCATCGGCACCTGTATTTTCTACTACTAGTTTAAAAATTGAACACGTGTCGTTAAACAACAGTGCAAATTTATCAGTCTTAATCTTATTTGTTTCGTTGATCATCCGCTTCATGCGCTTATCCGTAAATCGTTTTTCTAAGTTTGTACGTCGTTCAAAAATAATTTTCCCACTTGTGGCATATTGACAAAAAATTGGGCTTGCCAAAAACAATAATACCCCAATAAAAAATAGCTTAATGCCAACCTTTAAATTCATCCTCTTTGGTTTTATTGTTATTAAATTTATATGTTAATTTCAGTAGGAAATAACGAGAGATGATGGACGTATAATTATCAGTTACGATATTTCCATTTACTTGACGAGACAAATTCAAGTTTTGATTTAGCAAGTCATTTCCAGCAAGAGCAATTATTAAATTTTCAGTTTTAAAAAATGCTTTACTCAATTCTGCATTAACAATAAAAATATTTCTATTGAAGCCATCTGCTCTTTGAGAATTTATGGAATAGTTTGCATCAATTTTAATTGTAAAATGGCGCTTTAATTGCCACTCTAAGTCAAATTCATAGCGTTGGCTAGAATACGGTTTATTAGAAACTGAAGAAAGAGAACTTACTGGGTTTGTATAACTATACGTATTGCCAACTGTGATTTCCAAGGAATCTAATTGTAAAGAGAAGTCAAGGCCTCCTGAAAATGACGTATTTTGAGTAATGTTTTTTTCAGTATTAATAAAATTCGTGTAGCGATTATAGGATGCATTTGCATTTGGTTCAATTTCTAACTTGCGACTTAAAAAAGGTATTCCTGCTCCGAAATAGAGATTCCCAAATAAGTTTCCATCAACATTAACGGTTTTGGAAACTGTTCTACCAAAATCATCGTAAGTTGTAAAGTTTGCAAATGCATTATTCGTAATACTTGCATTGAATCCACTCCAAATATAGCGCCCTGATAAAGCCTGCCACGTATTAAAATTTCCATTTAAGTTGTGTACGTAATTTGGCTGTAAATCTGGATTTCCCTCTTGGGTTCGATTGGGATTTGAATTATCTACAACCGGTTGTAAATCATTAATTGAAGGCTGAGATGAGGAAGTAGTATAATAAATCCCCATGCGCTTGCTCATACTTGGTTTAAACTGATAACTTAAGCGCGGCAATAAATTATTAAAATTCTGATTGATTACTTTATCAGATATGTAGTTGATATTTTCTATTGCAATATTTCGAAGACCAATGCCACCAATAACTGTATGAAAATTTTTCTCAAAACTTGCTATTGCCGTAAGCCGATGTTGAATTCGGGAATTGTCAAAGAAATTTGACAATGCATTTACAGTTTCAGAATAGGAGCCATCTCCCCTATTAAAAGTCTTTTTATCTTGTTTGTTTAAACCATTTTCAAAGAGGTATTCAAACTGCAACTTCCAATTATCAGAGAGCGGCTCAGTATAACTTAGAATACCATAATTACTTATGGATGAATTATCATTGTTTTTTTTCTGGTCGATGGTATCAATTGAATCCAATAAAATATTATTTGTAGTAGTAAGCAAATTACCAGCGGTTTCATTATCTGAAAATCCCAAAATATACTTTAATTCTAACTCGCGGTTTTTCTTCATAAACTTTCTTCGAATCAAGGCTTGAGAATTACTCCCTAAGCCTTTTGAATCATTCGTATTTTTAATTATTGTTTCTAAGGATTTAATATTTGTTTCACCCAAGAATCGTGTAGTATCATTTTCGTCACTATTTGCAAAATCGAAACTTAGATTTGGTTTGACTTCAATAAAAGTCAATGAATCTAAATTTACAGAATAGCTTAGATTAAAACGGTGTGATTGATTTTGAGAAGTGTTTTGAATAGTATCCCTTAAAAAATAGGTCGTGTCAGCGAGAAAATATTGAGATGAGCTTCTTGAATTTGCTTTTAAGTTACTTTCTGAATACGAATAATTAAATCCGATTTTACCGGTTTTACCTATTTTATCGGAATAATAAATTCCGGCTTTTAAAGTTTGTGGAATACCACTAGTATTTGCTTGATTTCCTTGATTAAACATCGACATTCCACTCGCATTTCTCTCATTTTCCAATCCAAACTTATTCATATCACGAAAGCCAAAATTAGATTTTGGTGTATTTGATGACAAGAGAAATATAGAAATCTTTTGTTTGTTATTGAACTTATTAAAGAGCATTTCACTTTCATAAAAAGCATTATTATTTATGGCTGCGAAATCTGAAGCCCCCGATATTTTTCCGAAATACCCTTTTTTCGCACCGTCCTTTAATTTTAAATCCAAGACTTGTATTTTCTCATCTTCGCCAACTTTTGAATTTTCATTTTTCTTCTCATACACCTGAACCGAAGAAATACTCTTAGCACCAAGATTTCTTGTTGCAATCGTTGGATCAGAACCAAAGAATTCATCTCCATCAACTAAAACCTGAGAAATATCTTTTCCCTGTGAAGTCAAAGTCCCGTCTTCATTAACTTTAATTCCAGGAAGTTTTTTTAGTAAATCCTCTACAACAGCATTTTCTCCAACTTTAAAGGAATCTGCGACATAAACTAAGGTATCTCCACGGTAAAAAATCGGATTCTTATTTGCGAAAACAACAACTTCAGCTAAATTTTTAGTAACGGAATTGAGTTGAATTCGAGGGATATTAATTTCTAAATTTCCTTTATGTCCAATAATATAATAGGTCTTCCCCTCATATTCCGGATGCTCAATAATCAAAGAAAATGTATCAATCGGGAAATTTGCAAACTCAAATGCGCCATCAAATTTTGTTCGTGTAGCACCTAAGAGTAAAGAATCTTTAATCCGAACAGTCAAAACTGAAACATTTGCTAATGTTTTCTTACCCGTAGTGTCAAAAACAACACCCGAAATATTCATTTTTTGAGAAAACCCAAAAAAGGAAAACAGAAAACAGACAAGAAGAAAAACTATTTTTTTTAGATGCATTAATTCATTAATTAGTTTCTAAAGAT
>CAMDDR010000075.1:0-7067 GCA_945892995.1 Chitinophaga pinensis
ATACTACAAACTAGTTATACAACAAATATTTCTTGCGGATATCTAAAAATTTATCCAAGCCTGGCCTCCAAGTTTCTCGTATTTCTCTAGCGGACCAACCTTTAAGTATTTGATCTTTTAAACTAGCTGTTCCTGCTAATCGATTAAAGAAATTAGCTTGATCAATAAAAGCAGTAGAATCCCCCAATAAATCCCTTGCAAGAAGTAAATAATTTAGATTGATCTCATAGGTTCTTCGCATAGATTTTTTAGACAAATCATAACCCGGACAGATTTTGTTAACGTGTAAAGGATTTTTAGCGCCTACTTGGGGGACAGGTTTAAAAGAAAAACTTCCAGAAGGGAATTTTGGATGACCAAAAACCTCAAAAGGGTTTTCAGTTCCTCTCCCAATACTTACAGTTGTTGCTTCAAAAAAACAGAGACTTGGATAAAGAGATATCGCTTCATCTGATTTTAAATTTGGAGATGGAGAAACAGGAAGACTATATTTTGTTTTATGTGTATAATTTTTACAAGGTATTATCCAAAGATTACAAGATGCAGACTTACTTAACCATCCTTCACCATTAACCATCATCGCGTATTCTCCAATTGTCATTCCATAAACTACCGGAACTGGATGCATTCCAACAAAGGATTTGTATGCTGGTTCTAAAACTGGTCCGTCCACATAATGTCCGTTTGGATTTGGTCTGTCTAAAACTAATAATTGCTTATTATTTTCCGCACAAGCTTCCATTACATAATGAAGTGTTGAAATAAATGTATAAAACCGAACACCCACATCCTGAATATCATATATTACAATATCAACATCTTCAAGTTGACTAGCGGAGGGTTTTTTATTATTTCCATATAAAGAATAGAGAGGAAGACATGTTTTTTCATCAACTGAATGATCAATCTTTTCTCCAGCATCAATATCTCCTCGAAATCCGTGCTCTGGAGAGAATACTTTAACAACATTTAAATTTAAAGCGAGAAGCGTATCTACTAAATGAAGACTTTTTACCATTGAAGTTTGATTACCAACAACTGCAATTCTTTTTCCAACAAGTGAATCAACAAATAAATGAAGGCGATCAATTCCTAAAATGGGGTTTTTGGGACTTTGAAAAAGATACATTTTAGCATTATCAATGCGTAAAGAATCTTCTCTAATAATTATTGTTCCTGAAATAGGAGATTCTCCTTTTACTTTTTGAGAACAAGAAATAAGTAAAAACACTAAAATAGTTTCAAGACAAAGAACCTTTCCGTATTTTTGAACCAAAAACAAAATAGTTGTGTCTTTCGAATTTTTCATATCTAATCGTCTCGTCAAAAATAAATCGCAAGATAAAAAAGTTTCTAAACCAATTGTGCGTATATCTGTCATAAGTATTGCACTAGCAATTGTTGTTAACTTAATTACGATTGCTATTGTCACGGGCTTCCAAAATGAAATTCGAAAAAAAATTACTGGTTTTAATGCCCCACTATTTATCTCAAAAGTTGGTTCTACAAGTATTTTTGAATGTGACCCAATACAGAAAAACGAGCAGCTTGCTAGAGAAATAAAAAAGATAGAGTATATCACTAAAATAAATCCTGTATCATATAAACCTGGCTTGTTACAATCTTTAAAGTTCATAGACACGCTGAAATTACTGAATGGAATGGATTCACTTATTCAAAGACAGGAAATTTTAGGTGTTTTAATGAAAGGAGTTTCTAAAAGTTATAATTGGGATTTCATAAAAAAAAACTTGAGAATTGGGCGCTTACCCAATTACAAACAAGCTAACTTATCAAATGAAATAATCTTATCAGAAAAAATTTGCGCACTTCTAAACTTTAAACTCAATGACGAAATCAGGTGCTTTTTTATGAAAGAACAACCTTTAGCTCGTGGCTATAAAATTGTTGGCATTTTTAAAACAGGATTAGAAGATTACGACAAAAAAATTGTTTTTTGTGATTTAAGAGAAATACAAAAACTAAATGAGTATAGTATTGCCTCATCAATTGAAATAGATGACTCATTACACAATTTAAATTCAATAGTTTGTAGAGCAAAAGTAAGTACTAATGTAACAAATCTATTATTCGATTGGGGAAATGGACCTGATATTTATTCCGGTTTTTACTTGAAGCAATTAAAAGATACTACAATTCGTTTGATTTTACATGATATGAATTACAAAACCAATAAATCAATTCCAATAGATACTAGTTTTTTGATAATAAATGTAGAAAATCCTCTTTTATGTATTGATATATTAAAAAATAAAGATGGAACTATAAAAATTAATGAAGTTAACGATGACGAATACAGCTTAGCATCAAAACAAGGGAGAATACTTGTTAAATCAATTCCTGGAAAAGGCAATTATGAAAACTATATTGCTGGATATGAAATTGAAATTGAGGGATGGGAAAATATAAAGCAGGTAAAGCAAAAGTTAAAAGAAATGATTGAAATGAGACCTGACAAAAATGGGCAGCTACTTCAAGTTAGTAGTGTAGAGGATAATGAAACTGATTTGTTTGCTTGGTTAAGCTTCCTAGATATCAATGTTCTTATCATTATTATTCTGATGCTTATAATTGGAATTATTAATGTAGGATCTGCAATGTTGGTGATTATCGTTGTTCGTACAAACCTTATCGGAATTCTAAAAGCAATGGGCGCAAAAAATTGGAGTATTCGTAAAATCTTCCTTTATCAAGCTGCTTATCTTATTGTAAAAGGATTATTCTATGGGAATTTAATTGGATTAAGCTTATGTTGGCTTCAAAGTACATTTGGTATAATTTCCTTAGATCCAGAAATCTATTACATAGAAAAAGTTCCAATTGAGCTAACATTTTTTAGTTGGCTAATTATCAATCTTATCACTTTTTTTGTTTGTATTGTCTCCTTAATTCTCCCTAGCTTTGTTGTTACTCGTATTAGCCCGACAAAAGCCATCCGTTTTAATTAAATAAGATGATATTTAAACCTGGTGACAAAGTTAGTATTCTGAATGAAAGTGGATTTTTCATATTTTTAAATGATAAAAATAATAGAGCTCTAATTCAAGATGAAAATGGATTTGAACGCATCGTTGATTACCGATTTCTTCTGATTTATAAAGTATTTCAAGTTACTGATACATATTTAAAAGCTGAGGATAGAATATTAAAAAAAGCAACCTTAAAAATACCCTCAACTATTCCAGAAATTGATTTACACATTGAGGTATTGTTAGAAAATAGTTCTAAGCTAAGCGCACACGAAAAATTTTTATTTCAATTGGATACCTTTAAGAAGTTTACAAATAAAATGTTAACAGAAAGACAGAGTAAATTTGTGGTTATCCATGGAGCTGGGGAAGGAAAATTAAAGAGTGAAATTCAATTTTTATTACAATCGAGAAAAGGATTTAGAATGCACGATAAACATGTTTCAAACGGAAAAGTTGGAGCATCTCTAATTGAAGTTTTTTTATCTGAAGCTGATAAATTTTAGGGCTATTTATTTTTAAACATAAGGAGTAAAAAACTATTTTTTCCAGTCCCAGCATACATTTTCCTTCCCTAATCGAAAAGTAAGCATTGCACCAGCATATACATACCAATCACTTGTTCTTGAATTTCCTCTTATACCGTAGCGCGTGCCATCTATACTTTGATTTGATATCGAACCTGCAAGCGTGCCATTTAAAGAGGGTATAAGATTTGTGTTAGGATAATAAGTAGCGCCAACATCATCAATATAATCTGTGAATGTTTTGCGAATAGTCACATCAAAACTAAATGCCGCAGATTTACCTAAAGAAAATTTTGCACCCAAACCAATAGGGATACAAAGTTGTACTTTATTATACCTTTGACCACCCATTTGACCTTCTGTGCCAAGCGGCTGAAGTGCAATTTCTTGATTATTGTAGTTTATTTTAGGATTCATATAAAAAGCACCAAATTGAGCTAAAATATAGGCGGTACCCGGATAGCGCTTATGTCCTAATTGGAATGGTAAATAATGAAACTCAATTCCACCTACAAGCTCGTGAATGTCTGTGTGAAAATTTAAATCTCTATTTTTATTAATGGTAATCTTTGAATCTTTATCATCAGCATCCAAGCTGCCATAAGTGTAATTAAAACGAAGGGTTAAACGAGAATGGTAATTAAAACGATACATCAATCCACCTGCTAAATTAGTTTCGTAAAACGGTCTAAATTGATTTAAATCGCCAATATAATACATTGTACCGAGTGAAACCCCAAGTTCTGATCGCGTCCAATTGTTTGCCTGTTGTGCATAAAATTTAAGACAACTAAAACAAATAAATAAAGAAAATAGAAGCTTTTTCACTTTTTATCTAACGTTTTAAAGCTAAAATTATTACATTTTGTAGTACTTTGAGTAAAAAGCAAAGACAATAAAATAAAAAAACTTATGAAATTTTAATACCTCTTTTACGCTCCGTCTCCTTTAATAATACTTTTCTAATACGAAGATTTTGAGGAGTTACTTCAACATATTCATCACCTTGAATGTACTCCAAGCACTCTTCTAAACTAAAGAGTTTTGGAGGAGCAAGTCGAACCTTTTCATCAGCACCTGAAGAGCGCATATTCGACATTTTCTTAGTCTTTGTTACATTAACACATAAATCACCAGCACGAGAATTTTCTCCAATAACTTGACCTTCATAAATATTTTCATTTGGTGAAATAAAAAATTTCCCACGTTCTTGAAGATTATTTAAAGAAAAAGGTATCGATGTTCCTTGCTCTAAAGAAATTAAAGAACCATTTTGTCGACCAGAAATTTCACCTTTATAAGGTTGATATTCAACAAATCGATGATTCATAATTGCTTCACCAGCAGTTTGCGTTAATAAATAATTCCGGAGCCCTATAATTCCACGTGAAGGAATTTCAAAAGTAATAATCATACGTTCACCTTTTGGAACCATATTTTTCATCTCCCCTTTTCGTTTTGTAACAGCTTCAACTGCAGTTCCACTATGAATTTCAGGTAAATCAATTGTCAATTCTTCAACTGGTTCGCATTTAACACCCGTTACTTCTTTAATTATAACTTGAGGTTGTCCAACCTGCATTTCATAACCTTCACGACGCATTGTTTCAATTAAAACCGATAAATGCAAAACACCTCTTCCAAAAACCATCCATTTATCAGCTTTGTCTGTATCTGAAACACGCAGCGCAAGATTTTTTTCTAATTCTTTTTGAAGTCTATCTGAAATGTGTCGAGATGTTACAAATTTTCCTTCCTTTCCAAAGAATGGAGAATCATTTATAGAAAAAAGCATACTCATAGTTGGCTCATCCATCTTAATTGTTGGCAATGGCTCTGGATTTTCTGCATCACATATAGAATCTCCAATTTCAAAACCTTCAATTCCAGTAATTGCGCAAATATCTCCTGCTTGAACATGCGTAACTTTTCTCCGTTCAATTCCCTCAAAAACAAAAATCTCTTTAATTCTGTGCTTTTGTAAAGTGCCATCAGATTTAGATACAAGAATGGGCTGATTTTCTTTGATTTCTCCTCGTGTTAAGCGACCAATAGCAATTCTACCAACGTAAGAAGAATAGTCCAAAGATGTAATTAACATTTGAGTATTTCCTTCTTGAATAGTAATTGGCGGAAAATACTCTAAAATTGTATCAAGAAGTGCTGAAATATTATTCGTAGGCTGCTTCCAATCTTCCGACATCCAGCCATTTTTTGCCGAACCATATATTGTAGGAAAGTTTAGCTGTTCTTCAGTTGCATCTAACTCAAACATCAAATCAAAGACCTTTTCATGCACCTCATCAGGCGTACAATTTTCTTTGTCAACCTTGTTTATCACTAATAAAGGTTTCAATCCTAGAGCAAGGGCTTTCCCAAGAACAAAGCGAGTTTGGGGCATTGGGCCTTCAAAGGCGTCAACTAACAAGCAAACACCGTCTGCCATATTTAAAACTCGTTCCACTTCTCCCCCAAAGTCTGCGTGACCAGGAGTGTCAATGATATTAATTTTTGTGCCTTTGTAAAGAACAGATACATTTTTTGAAACGATCGTGATTCCTCTTTCACGTTCCAAATCGTTGTTATCCATAATTAAATCTCCAGTAAGACGCTCTCTCTCGTTTTCAACATTACCTGCTTCAATCATTTTATCAACCAAGGTAGTTTTACCGTGGTCAACGTGAGCTATGATTGCAATATTCCTTATTTCCATTTAATCTTTTATTTTATAAAACAACTTTTGGACTGTTTTTGAATGATATTATTAATATTTCTTTTTCCCAAAACCACCACCTGGGCTTCTTCTCTCTCTCGTTTCGCCAGGATTGGATACTCGGTCATTTAACTTTGGACTTGAAAATCCTTCACCAGTTCTTTTTCCAGCATACGATCCGCCGCTTCGGCTTCCAGAGAATCCGCCGCTTCGAGAACTTCCGCCACCATAACCGCCACTTCTTTCTCCACCGCCTCTTGGTTTATCACCACCATAACCGCCGCTGCGTTCACCACCACCTCTTGGTTTATCGCCACCATATCCACCACTTCTAGAACCGCCACCAAAGCTTCCACTTCGAGATCCACCGCCGAAAGATCCACTTCTTGGTTTATCACCGCCATATCCGCCACTTCTTGGTTTATCGCTTCTATCGCTAGTTTCTGTAGATGTTGTAATTTCAATACTTACTTGGTGACCTTCGAACTCAGTTCCGTTAACAGTTTTTAATATTTTTTCTGAATGTTCTTCATCTGCTTCAAAAAATGAAAATGAGGTCATAATATCAATTCTTCCAATAGCTGCAGAATTCAATCCTGTAGCATCACAAACTACACGTAATAAAGCACCTGGATTAAAACCATCACGACGACCGATATTTACAAAAAACCTAGTTTTCCCCTCTTCACGAACACGTTCTCTTCTAGTCGGTCGATCTACTGAAGAACGATCATCATTGCGAGCAGCAGCATTTAAATCTCCTGCACGTTGATAATATTCAATAAAACGATTAAATTCAGCAGATACAAAGCGCTTGATAACATCTTCTTTCGAAAA
>CAMDDR010000076.1:0-6798 GCA_945892995.1 Chitinophaga pinensis
GGGTCACATGGGTCTAGAGGATCAGTATTATTAGCTACCTCATTTCCATCGCTTAGTCCGTCACCATCAGTATCAGGATTTGTAGGACTTGTGCCATTTGCAGTCTCTTGACTATACGTTAGCCCATCTCCATCTGAGTCGCAATTTGGAGCTGTAACAATTGGGATACACGGATCTGAATTTGCAGGATCAGCCTCATTATTTACACCATCTCCATCAGAATCAGTAGTTGAAGATTCTAGAGCATCAATTATACCATCTCCATCAGTATCTAAAGGGTTGGAAGGATCCGGCCCAATTTCAGCGCAATCATTTTCTCCATCAGAATCAGAATCAGGATTGTTTGGATTTGTTCCTGCAGTAATTTCATCTGCATTTGTGCAACCATCTGCGTCTAAATCAGGATTATCCACAATAAAAAATGCAGTAATATTTTCAATTCCATTTATATTTAAGCTATTTGTATCAGATATTATTGACAAACTCATTGGACCAGTAGTATATTCCCAGTGATCAAAGAGGAATCCTGTATTAGCTTTTGCAATAACATTGGTGCTAATGCCTCCGAAGTACTCAGTGGACCACGGATAAGTTGGTGCCCATAAAGAGTTTACTTTAATTTCTCCAGCTAAAGGAGGAGAAACATTAAATGTAACAGCAAATGGCCCTGATAAACTATAACAATCTATCAATCCCTGTTCGAGAGCTGTACATCTTAAATTGATAAAATCTCTTAAATCTTGTACATTGGCATTCCAGCCTGCAAATGACCCTCCCCATCTCGCGCAATGTGCGGTCATTTCTGGAGAAATTTCATTTACCATACTATCTAATAAATTGATCATGTAAGTACAAGAAAAATGAGTGTTTACGAGATCAACATATCGAGTGATATAATATTGTTCAACAATTGGGTTTTCAAGAATAAGTTTTTCTAAAATATCTGTATGCCCTTGGCCTCCGGGATTTGGTAAGTTTTCAGCATTACATGGGTCTGCATTTGCGCTTGGGTCTGGAATACCTGTATAGTTGATGTAATGTCCAAAACAAGCGTCCATATCCCAAAGTGTATAACGCCATTTCTTTTTATCTCCAAGAGGGTCCATTCCTCTCCACCAGGAAGTATTCCAATTTAACCAATCTTGGTTTACAACATAAGAATTAAGAACGAAATAATCTACCAATGATTCCCAATTCAATTGACTATCAACATAGGTGAAGCTAGCTGCATTTCCCATATTATTGTTTGCAATGTAAGTGCGCAATGCATTCCAAGCTGGAGCCGCATTTGGCGCTCCATATTCTGTCCAAGTACCACCCCATGTTTTTAGATACTGTACGTTATATTCGTCCTGATTAGCATAGTGTTTTGTAAAATCAGAGTCATCTACTTTTTCCCGAATCTCATATACGCCCCAATATTGGCCATTTAAATATAAAACACATGGTCTCCAAGTTCTTTCATCTAATTTTAGATCTGCTTTCTGAGATAAAGTATGTACAAAAGCATCACGAATATGCGCCCCACCATTTTCAAAAGGATAATTGTCGCTCGCTCCAGGCTTCAATATTATTCTCTGAAATTCATCTCTTGAAGTCATAGGGAAAATTTCATGATCGATATCTCCATTGTATCCAAACTGATCTTTCATAATAAAATCAAGCCCTCTTTGAGGGTAAGCCCAAGAATCATTTCCGTGTTCATTAAATTCACCTTCTCCTTTATCGATGAAAGTTCCGTTTTCCTCAAAAATCTCGAAAAATCCTTGCGGTGTTATCTGCTGGCCACCTAATAAAGAGGCTAGACTTTGATTTCCAGCTCCCGCAATTGATATAACAGGGACAGTATGCGTTACATTTATAAAATAGGTTGAGGAAGCTGTAAAGCTAGTTTGTTCACCTGTAATATATGCTCTAGCTCGAAGAACTGTTGTTGCATTAATTAATATTGGTCCAGAAAAAACTGTAGAAGTTGCTGTTGGCACAGAACCATCTAATGTATACCGTATTGTTGCGGCTGGATTAGGACATGTTATTGTAACATTTTGCGCTGAGGGGTAAAATCCTGAAGCCAAACTCATAACAGGAGTTGAAACATAAAAATTAAGCGCCCCAGAATTATTTGCATTGGGCGTTGGAGTAGTAAAAAGTTTCCATTCTGTCGCTCCATTTGTCGATCTACCAACAGAATGGTTGCTTTTAGTCATGTGGATTATCTTAAGAGAATCTACTACAATCCCCGCAGGATTCGTCAAAATTATCCATTCTCCATCTGTTTGAGTCAATTTAAAATTTGGGTGGTACTGCGTTCCATTAACTGTGTTTCTACCTGAGCAATAAACCATTTTAAAACTGCTTGCGGCAATAGTTCCGCTGGGAATTAACCATTTTGTAAGATTACTAGCTTTATCTGAAAGATACCAGCCGCTTAAATCAACTACTGCAGCGCTTGGATTATATAACTCAAACCAATCTTCATTTTCACCATAAGCATCCGTTGGACCTGCAATATTTGAACAAGAATATTCATTTATTTTAAGCTGAGCACTTAGATTAAAAAGACAACTAAAAAGCGCGAGAAATAGAAAGTATTTCATTTAATTTGGTTAAATTTAGTTTAGCAATATTATGAAATTATTATCACAATCTTATCATAAGACAATCAAAAGCAGCTAAAAGTTGTATGTTTGTGACAAAAAAAATTAAAAAATGAAAAATATATTTTTACTTGTAATTATTGGATTAGTAATAACTTCTTGCACAAAAGAAGAAGGCGAAGGCGGTTCCGGTTCAATAAAAGGGTTTGTTTATGAGTATAAACTAAACATATTAGGAGACACTATTTCTCGTTATGCAGCAGCAGACCAGGATGTATTTATTATCTATGGGAACGAGGATACATTTTACGATGATAATATTAAAACAAGCTACGATGGCTCCTTTAAATTTCCTTATTTACAAAAAGGGAAATACACTGTTTTTGTTTATGAGGATTGTGCTACATGTCTGAGTGGAAAAAAAGAAATATTGCATACAATTGAAATAACTAAAAAAAATCAGGTTATTGATTTAGACACAATTGAAATTAGAAAACTTTAATGCATAAATCTTGGTTTTTCTTATTTTTTATAGTCTTTATAAGCCATACTATTAGTTCTCAAAGAAGATTATCTCAGGCTTGGATAGATTTGAGTATTAGCAAGAAATTTTCTAAAAAACTTGATGTTTCTTTGGGGATGACGAATAGAATTGGTGATCAAGGGCTGCAAACAAATTTCTCGCAGTTTTCAGTAAAATATAAATTATCGGATTGGATTAAACCATCTATTGATTATCGTTTGGTTAGTAATCGACAAGAAAATGGCTCTTATCAACTTAGCAACCGATTAAATACAAATATTCATTTTTCTAAGGAGGTAAAGCGCTTTGATTTTGGCTTGCGTTTACGCTATCAATATTCTTTTTCCAAATTAGTATCGCAGCAAAACGATCCAGAATTTGATTTAGCATACCGTTTTCGACCAAGTATTTCGTATGATATCAATAACAGTATTATTAGTCCAACTATGAGTGTCGAATATTTCTATAACCCAGAAAATTCTGCATTGGGAAATCGATTTACAAAAACACGTTACATTTTAGGATTTGATTTAGAGCTCAAAGGGTCCCATGAGTTAACGTTTGCGTATATTTTAGACCAACAGATAAATCTACCTGATCCACTTCAAAAACACATTGTCTCGATTTCTTACAATTACAAGCTAAAATCTAAGAAAAAAGCGCTTTAGTAAATAAGTCTTGGTTTTATCTTATGCAGTTTTATTAGGCTCAGAATTTACAGCATTTTCAAGATCACGATCAAACATATACATTCCACCGCTGTCAGCTCCAATTAATTTTAACTTATCCAACATGGATCTTGCTAAGGCCTCTTCTTCTAATTGTTCTGCAACATACCATTGCACAAAATTATGAGTCGTATAGTCCTTTTCTTGTAAACAAACATCTACAAGATTATTGATGCTTTCCGTTACGCCAATCTCATGTTTAAGAAGAGATTCAAATACATTTTTTAAAGTAGAAAATTCCAATGGTGGTTTTTCAACGGAGGGAATAACTGCTTTTCCTCCTCGCTCGTTCACGAATTTCACCAATTTCAACATGTGAAAACGCTCTTCATCAGAATGTGTGTACATAAATTTAGCAGTTCCATTTAGACCATTGTTTTCTGACCAAGATGCCATAGCTAAATAATACTGAGAAGAAGATGCTTCTTTGTGAATTTGCTCGTTTAATGCTTTTTCTACTCGATTGTTCATTGGATTTTTTTTTACAAATTTACAAGAGTTTATCTTAAAACTCTAGGTCTGCTTCTATTTTTTTTCGAAAGGAAAGAATCATTTTTTCAAATTCAAAAAAATAATTATTTCGTTCCTTCTCATTAACCTCACTTATTAAACTAGAATTTGCTAATTGCTTATCAAGTATCTGCTTAGAATCTAAAACATATTTTTTATCAATTGTTTGCAAATAATTCATGATATTATGAGTCAGAAAAATCCCGCTAGTTTCTTTACCCGAGTAATAAATGGTTGAGTCAGTATTTATAGTTTCATTCAAATACATTTCAAATTTATTTCCTTCGCTTGGTAATTCTTGTCCATAAATGAATTTTTTACCAATTTCCGCTTGAATTTGAAGGTGCTTAGAAAACAGCAACATTCTGTCGCATAAAAAAAGCGCATAACTAGGATCTTCGAATAAATGAGATTTATAATAATATAAAATTTGCCGCATAAAACCCCGCATTAATTCTGGGTCAAAAATTTCTGTAGAAGGAATTGATGTATACAACTGAAGTATTTCTTCTCCAATAGCAAATGCCGTTTCACTTGTTTTCTGATGGAAATATTTGATTTTTTGGTATTCAGGAACAAGAAGATGTGTTTTTGCCCAAAAAAACAAACGAAAACGCATTAATTGAGGAAAGTTTACCAATTGAAAAATATGGTTATTACTTATAGACATTATAAAATGTGGTTCTGATAAACTTTTTAAATTTCTCAAAGAATTTAAAATACCTTCCAAATAAGATTCCAATCGGAAATCAAATGAATTGAGTGGTTGATAATTAAAAATTGCTTGCCCACTATTAGCTTGAATAAGGAAATCAAAAGAAATATCGAAATGAATACACAGGCGTTTAATCTCGTCTATTGTTAAACTCGTTTCTCCGCGGTAACGACGGTAAACGGCATCTGGACTAATATGCAAAATATCAGACAAGGCATTAGCTAAAGACTCTTTTCCAATTAATTTTAGTTTTATTATCTTAAATAATTCTTCTTGTGTTGTGCTCATAAAAAAATTAAAAATTTAGTCTAAAAATTATTCTTCAATGTAAACCCGGTGAACGCGGTTAGAAATAGATGTCATTATTTCATACGGAATTGTCTCTAACTTTATCGCAAGCTTTTCTAGCGTTTGATTTTCACCAATAATTTCAACCTCTTCTCCTACTTTAGCAGAAATTTCTGTTACGTCTACCATAATCATATCCATGCAAACTCTCCCAATTGTTGGACAATAATTTCCTCGAATATAAACACCCCCATTTCCATTACTTAGACTTCTTTTAAATCCGTCTGCATATCCCAGTGGAATAATGGCAATAGTATAAGATTTATCAGAAATAAAGCTGCGAGAATACCCTACACTTTCTCCCTTTTCAATAGTTTTTATTTGTGAAACTACACTTTTCCACTTTAGAACAGGAACTATTTTTTTTGCAATTTCAGGGGATTTAGAAATGCCATACATTCCAATTCCTACCCGAACCATATCTAATTGTGCGCTTGAATAATTTATAATTCCCTCTGAATTGAGAAGGTGCCTATAAAACTTTGGAAAATAATGCTTGAGTTCTTCACAAACTAAATTAAATTGACTTATTTGAAATTGTGTAAAGTGAGGATATTTTTGGTTATCAGCATCTGCAAGATGTGAATAAACACTTTCAATTTTTATTTCGGGTTGCGCTTGAATATATTCTACTAATTTAGGGACATCTGAAGTTTCAAAGCCCAAACGATTCATCCCAGTATCGAATTTTAAATGAATTGGAAAATCTTGGATATTTGAAGCAATTAGTTCATGCGTTAAATCATTTAATTGTTCGAAGGAATAAATTGCAGGTTCTAGCTGATAGCGAATGCACGTTTCAAAACCATCTTCTTCAGGATTCATTACTAAAATTGGAATTTTTACACCCGCTTTTCGTAATTCAAGCCCTTCATCAGAATACGCTACACCTAATTTATCAATGCCTAATTTCTCTAAAAATAGCGCTATTTTTTCTAGTCCTGCTCCATAGGATTGCGCCTTAACCATTGCCAATAATTTTGTTTTTGGAAGAATGAAACTTTTAAAAATCGATATGTTGTGTCTTAAAGCGCTCAGGTTAATTTCCAAAACGGTTTTATGGTGCTTTAACTTCAATTTATTTGCAAATTTTTCCATTTCAGAAGCGCGGGTGCCTTTAATTAATACAACAGTATCTTTTACAGATATTATTGGAGTTTCTTCAGGATGCACAATGTGAATTTCATCTGGTGTAAATGCATTAATCTGCTTGATAATAAGTTCTTCCAAATGAAGGTGCTCTTTATCTAGGCCAACGATTACAATTCGTTTCTTCTTTTCAGCCAGCACTAATTGATGTTCTAATGAATAAACTAAGGCCTCTAAATCTAAGTTATACGTGTCATTAATAATGAGTGAGCTGTCAATTCCTTCGAA
>CAMDDR010000077.1:0-6645 GCA_945892995.1 Chitinophaga pinensis
ATCTAAACAATTTTGAGCCAAGTCATTTTGAGTATATAGTAATTGATGAATCGCACCGTGCTGCGGCTGATTCTTATCAGCGAATAATGAATCATTTTAGTCCTAAATTTCTCTTAGGAATGACAGCAACTCCTGAAAGGACTGATGGAGACGATATTTTCAAGATGTTTGATAATAACATCGCATACGAAATTCGTTTGCACCGGGCATTGTCGGAGGAAATGCTGAGTCCTTTTCATTATTATGGAGTTACAGACCTTACTATTAATGATCAAGAAGTTGATGAATTAACAGATTTCAATCATCTTACTGCAAAAGAACGTGTAGAACGAATTATTGAAACTGCTAAAATCTATGGTTGTGATAATGGAAATGTACGTGGATTAATTTTTTGCTCTAATAATGAGATCTCAATTAAGCTTTCGAATGAATTTAATGAACGAGGTTTTCAAACTATAGCATTAACTGGTGATAGTTCGGAAGCAGAACGTCAAAGAGCGATTCGCTTATTAGAAAGTGACAACTATTTGGAAAAACTCGATTACATTTTTACAGTGGATATTTTCAATGAAGGAATTGATATCCCAAGTGTGAACCAAATCATTATGCTTCGACCAACACAGTCTGCTATTATATTTGTTCAGCAATTGGGACGTGGTTTACGAAAAATTGATGCTAAAGACTACTTAACAGTAATCGACTTTATTGGGAATTACAACAACAATTATTTAGTTCCGATTGCACTATATGGCGACAGATCATACAACAAAGATGCTTTACGAAAACTTATTTCTAGCGGTAGTAGTTTAATTCCAGGATGCTCCACAATAAATTTTGATAGAATTTCTAAAGACAAGATTTTTGAGTCCATTGACTCTGCGAACATGCAGATGAAAAAAGATTTGGTCCAGGATTACAATTTACTCAAGCGTAAAATGGGACGAATACCAATGATGATTGATTTTATAGCACATGGTTCTCGTGACCCTCAATTATATGTCAATTATTCTAAATCCTATTTCAATTTTGTAGCTGGACAAGAAGAAGATTTTAACCGTCATATTAATGATAAACAAAAGAAATTATTAGAGCTTTTTTCTAATGAAATTAATAATTCAAAACGCATAGAAGAAACCATTTTATTGAAAAACTTAATCCTTAACGAATCCGTTGATTTAAATGAATTTAAAACTCAAATAAAAAATAAATACGCTTATATTCTTTCCGATAGCACACTTAATTCTTGTGTGAGAAATTTGAACTTTGAATTTGTAACAGAGAATAAAGACAAAAAACTAAAATCTGCTCGAGAAATTTATGGGCTAAATATCGTTCGAGAAGAAGATGGAAAATTGATAATTGAGGAAGACTTCCTTTCTTTATTGAAACAAGATATTTTTAAAGATTTCTTATTGGATAATATAGCATTTGCCATAAAAACTTACGATACCAAACACAAGCCTACAAAATTTATTGATGGGTTTGAATTGTACCAAAAATATACTCGTAAAGATGTCTTTCGCATTCTAAACTGGGCACAAAACCCCTTGGCACAAAACGTAGGCGGATATATCATTGCTTCTGACAAAAGCAACTGCCCCATTTTTGTGAATTATAAGAAAAATGAGAATATTTCAAGTACAACAAAGTATGAAGATAAATTTGTGAGTCCTTCTAAATTTGAATGGATGTCCAAAAATAAAAGAAGATTAACAAGTCCTGATGTTATTGCAATAAGAAACGCAATAAGTAATAATACACGTTTACCTTTATTCATTAAAAAAAGTAATGATGAAGGCTTAGAATTTTACTTCATGGGAGATGTCACTCCAATCGATGAGAGTTTCCAAGAAACAATGATGAAGGATGATAATGGAAATGATGTTTCAGTGGTAAAGATCGATTTCAAAATGAATACAACCGTAGAAGATGGAATTTATGATTATTTGACGAGCGTTTAAACAAACTCCTTGAAATACTCCTGCAAATTATTAATGAGTTCGTGTAAAATATTCACCATTATTGAGCTTAAAATCGTTTTATGATGGAAAATATTTTCGTTTTTGATCGCTATAGAGCAAAAAAAATACTATTTTTGAGGTACCTTTTTAAAGGTTACTTCCCACTTTTTTGTGAACTTACTTCCGGGTCAGAAAGTAACCTAAGCTCCAAAATACGTGTATCATATTTGTATATGACCCTCTACAGCCCTTGCTATTGCTACAAAATTACTTTCTGTATTGGGAAGTAAGTTCTCCTTAAAACCCTGTTTTAAATTTGTATATAGTCTTCTATATCCCTTGCTTTTGAAAGTGTTATATATGTAGATATCCCTTCTGCCGCTTAAGAGGCAATAAATCTCAAACTTTGAAGGGAAAGGATTTCTTAACTTTCTATTTTTATAACATCTAGTATTCTTACTTTTGCAGCACCATTTTATTAATCTCAACTAATAATGACAAAATATTTCTTCATTTTTTTGATCCTTTTTTCTTTACAAAAAGTCTACAGCCAAAATACATTTAAAACAATTATAAAAGACAGTAGTACAAACGAAACATTGTTTGGTGCAAGAGCTAGTATAAAAGGCTCGAACAATGGTGCTCTTGCCAACGCAGACGGCGAAATAATCCTCTCAAATATTCTTAATGGCAAACAAATTATCCGATTTTCTTATGAAGGTTATAAAACGTTAGAACAGGAATTTGATTTTCCTTTAAGGCAACAAATAGAAGTCGTTTTTTTATCTTCAAATACCGAAAATCTTTTGGACGAAGTCATCGTTCAAGGTACAAGAAGCAACAGAAGTATTGCAAAAATCCCTACACGTGTGGAAGTTTTGACCGAAGAAATAGACGAAGCGGCTACCATGGATCCAAGTAAAATTTCTCATTTATTAACGCACAGTACAGGTATTCAAGTACAACAAACATCCGCAACAAGCAATACGGCTAATGTGCGTATTCAAGGACTTGATGGGCGTTATACTCAAATTCTAAAAGATGGATTTCCGCTGTATGGTGGTTTTTCGGGAAGTTTAAGTATTATGCAAATTCCGCCTTTGGATTTACGCCAAATTGAATATATAAAAGGCTCAGCTTCTACGCTTTATGGTGGTGGTGCAATTTCGGGTTTAATCAATATTATTTCCAAAGAACCTACTACCGAAGAAACGATTTTGCATCTAAACGCCTCCCACATTGGGGCCTTTGATGTTAATATGTTTACCAGTAAAAAGTACGAAAAAATTGGCTTTACCCTTTTGGCTCAACGCAATGCACACAAGGCTTTTGATGCCGATAAAGATGGATTTACAGATATGCCTGAATTGGAAAAATTTAATTTCAATCCAAAATTGGTATTTTATGTAAGTGATAAAACCAATTTGAGTATTGGCGGAACGTTTACTACCGAAAAAAGGCAAGGTGGCGACACCAAATTATTAAAAAACGAAGCCCTCTCTACGACTCATTTTTACAAAGAAAAAAACGAAGTAAGTAGAATTACTACACAAACTAAATTGAGCCATAAAATTACAGAAAATCAGACTTTTGAATTTAGAAATTCCTTTAATCTTTTTGATAGAAGTTTATTGATTACGCCTACATTTTTAGACGGAGAATATAAATTTCAGGGAAAACAATTTTCCTCTTTTTCTGAATTATCTTATTCATTTAAAAAGAAAAAAAATGTATTGATTACAGGTATAAATTTTTATTCCGATGATTTTACAGAAACGCCTTTACAAAGCATAAATTTAAGAAATGAAGACCGCAAAACCTTAGGTGCATTTGCCAATTACACCTTTGATTTGGGCGAAAAAGTAGCTATTGAAAGCGGTCTTCGAGGCGATTATGTATTGAATGACAAGTTTTATTTATTGCCAAGAGTAGCTGCTTTATTCAAATGGACAAATCGTTTAAGCACAAGAATTGGAGGAGGTTTGGGCTATCGAAATGCCAGTATTTTTAACCAAGAATCCGAATTATTGGGCTATAAAAATGTATTAGCCATCAACAGAAATACCACCAAGGCCGAACAATCTTATGGTGGAAATGCAGATATTGGCTATAAATTTCCTATAAATGAAAAAATGTTTATCAACTTTAATCAAATGTTTTTCTATACTTATTTGAATAGTCCTCTAGTATTGCAAAATAACGGCACAAATTATGAATTTGTAAATGCTAAGGGCTACACCAAAAGCATGGGTACAGAAACCTTTTTCAAGTTTGGATTTTATGATTTTGTGTTGTTTGTGGGTTATACTTACACCGATGCTACCAATCATTTCAGCGGAAACAAATCGAATGTAAGCCTCACGCCAAAACATAGTTTGAAAGGCGATTTATTGTATGCTTTACCAGGAAAATGGCGAATTGGGGTAGATTATGAATTGAAAAGTGGCCAAACCTTGAGCAACGGAAATCTAACGCCTTCGTTTTGGACCTATGGAGCAGTTGTAGAATATTATTACAAAAAATTTACCTTTTTTGGAAATATAGAAAACGTATTTGATTATCGTCAAACTCGACAAGAAAGTCTAATTTCAGGCCCAAATAATACGCCTCAATTTACAGAAGTTTGGGCACCATTAGACGGTTTTGTATTCAATTTTGGACTTAAAATAAAATTGTAGATTTATAACAGAAATCGGCAGTAGGTAATATGCTTTTGGCAAAAGTGGGGCTTTAGTACTAGGCTGAACATTTGTGGTTTTTGAAACACTTGCTCGTGTGCATCCCATCGCTGCAATTTTAAGCTGTTCACGTGGCCCTACAGCTCACAAATATTATTTTGTAATATATTTTTATTCGATAATAAATTTCTTAATTTAGTGCTCTAAGAATGAATATAAAACGTGGAGACCAGAACCCACTCTACAAAAACGGGGCAGAACGGAAAAGCCAAATGAGTCGGAAAATTAAAAATTTACAAAATGAAAAAAATATTTTTAATTGTTGTTTTATTAGTAGGTTTAATATCTGCATGTAGAAAAGATTCTTCAGAAATTGAACAAAATAGAATATATCAAGAATATGAGGTTGTATTTAATAACAAAACAGGCAATACTGAAGTTTCAGCTACTTTTCGTGAAGATAATGCATCTGGAAAAATATTAAGATTGACAGGTGGTGCGAAAGTTTATTTTAATGAACAACAAATCAGTGGAAAAAGTAATTTTTCCAGAACTTATTCTGGATTTATCAGTCCCGTAAAAATTGAATTTGTAGATGGTGACGGAAAAAAGTATACCAATTATTCTTTTGGAATTAATTATGTAGATGTAAATCCGTTTGAAAACTTTATTTCAGGAACAAACAACTATTTTTCTTGGGGTGTCAGCGCTGTCGGGGAAAATGAATCAGTAACCTTTTATGCAAGAAATTCAGAAGGAAAATCAAATGATCAATGGGTCTCTCAACAAGGCTCTTCAGCCATCAATTTAAATTCGACGTTTTTTGATGATTTTCAAAATCAATTTTTTACCTATTGGTTGAAACGGGAACGATACAGTTATATGGGAGATTTTGCTATAGTAGGTGGTCGTTTTTCTGTTTATTATCGCTCTCAAGATTACGAAGATGAACTTTTTTAATCGAGCTTTTAACAAAATAATAAGTAAAAATGATGGCGCCGCAGGCGCAACACAGGGCTACGATCGCCTAAACACAAACCCTCATAGCGAATTAAAATTTTAACAAACTAATAATAAGAATAATTTACATGAAGAATTAATGAAAAATAAAAATATAAAAATGGGTTTGGTTGCAATTGCGATAATCATTTTATCGAGTTGCCGTAATTATTATACTGTTGCTACCTTCCAGCCCGATCAAAACAATGGCTCAAATTGCCCAAATCCAATTTATATTGCAACAATGTCTAAATCTGCAGAGGTTATCGTAAAAACTTCTGATGGATATAGTATACCTAGTTTTAATCAGCAAAGATTGACATTAGTTTCGCTATTGTCTGATGCTAGAGTAAAATATGGAGAAGAAGTTACAATTCATAATATCCGATGGGATATTAAAAACAAAAAAAAGAAAACGGGTGTTATTTATGATGTGATTAAATGTAATTAAAACCAACTCATAACAGTCCCTAAAAGTAAAACAAGCTATTCGTATTAATTTTTAAATTTATCCTATATCTTTAACTTCAAAAATTAACTATGAATACTTACGAATGTAAAAAATGTGGAATGTCAGTTAATGCTAAATGTGGCAAATGTGATCTTCCTCTAGAAAATGCCCATTTAACATTGGATAATGGAGTTGTAGTTCAAATATCACAATGCCCAAGCTGCATGGGAAAGATAAAATCACCGCAATGTTGTGGCGCAGATATGAATTGCGATTTAAATTAGGTAAAAAATTGATTTACAAAAAAAAGACTCTCATTACTGAGAGTCTTTTTTTTATTGAATAAATGTCTAGTCCTGAAATAGCGATACACAAAATTTATCGTTATGGAAAAAAGTGAAAAAGTCGTTTATGAAAAACGCAGCCAAAAGGATTATTCAATGTCCTTTAAGTTAGAAGTTGTTAAAGAGATTGAATCTGGATTAATTTCCACTTCTGGAGCGAAAAGGAAGTATGGTATCCAAGCACGCTCTACAGTTATCAATTGGTTAAGAAA
>CAMDDR010000078.1:0-6233 GCA_945892995.1 Chitinophaga pinensis
GCAAGTAACCAGTTAGGAACAATATCTTTGGTTGCATCTAAAAACATCGTGGCTACTTGATTCAAAACTTGCCCTTTAAATGGAATTCCTTTAGGAAGAACATGGTCAAATGCAGAAATTCTATCAGATGCAACCATCACAACTAAATCATTCTTTAGGGTGTAAACATCTCTAACTTTTCCATGATAGACGGATAATTGTCCCGGAAAATTAAACTCTGATTCTGTTATTGCATTCATTAATCTTTAATTATATTATTTATTCTCTTTTTCTTCAGCTTCTTCAAAAGCAGTTACAATTTTTTTTACCAAACTATGACGGATAATGTCACTCTGTCCCAAACGAATAACGCCGATTTCCTCAATATCTTTTAAAACATCTAAAACATGTGCTAAACCAGACTTTTGTTTGTGAGGCAAGTCTACTTGGGTCATATCGCCAGTAATTACAAATTTAGCAGTCATTCCCATTCTAGTGAGAAACATTTTCATTTGCATAGGAGTTGTGTTCTGTGCCTCATCTAGAATTACAAATGCTTTGTCCAATGTTCTTCCACGCATAAAGGCAAGTGGAGCAATTTCAATGACCCCAAATTCTAGCATGTCTGCTAATTTTTCATGCGGAATCATATCGCGAAGCGCATCGTATAATGGCATCAAGTAAGGATCTAGTTTTTCTTTCAAGTCGCCTGGTAAAAACCCTAAATTTTCTCCTGCTTCTACTGCTGGTCGCGTTAGCACAATTCGCTTAACTTCCTTCGCTTTTAATGCTCTTACAGCCATTGCAACAGCTGTATATGTTTTTCCAGTTCCGGCAGGACCAATTGCAAAAACCATGTCCTTTAAATTTATTTCTTGGACTAATTTTTTCTGATTAACTGTCCTAGCTTTAATTTTTACGCCGCCATTGCCAAGGACTAAAGTTTCTGATCCGTCATCATTTGAGAGAAGCTTTGAACCATCTGACAACATTAAATTGTCAATTGAATTCTCAGACAAAAAATTAAATTTGTTGAAATGGGCGACTAAAAGTTCAAATTTCCGTTCAAACTCATCCATAACTTCTTCATCTCCATTTAATAAAATCGTGTTTCCACGAGCAATTATTTTCAATTTCGGAAAAAAAGTTTTGAGATAACGGAGATTAGCATCATTAACACCAAAAAATTCAGCTGGATTAATTCCAACTAACTCAATCAAACGGTCGGCAGTATTCAATTATTTTTTCATTTAAATTAAGCTTAATTATTGCTTTTAGATTACATTTGGTAAAATTAAAAATTAATTAGGATAATGAATTCTGTTTTTGAATGCAAATCATAACTTTAACAACAGATACTGGATTACAAGACTATTATGTTGCTGCTATAAAAGGGGAAATACTCAAAGAAATTCCTAATGCCAACATAATAGATATTTCTCATACAATTAAGCCTTTTGACATTGCTGGAGCTGCTTTTCAACTTCTTTGCTGTTATAAAGATTTTCCACTAGGAACAATTCATATAATTGGTGTTGATAGTGAACCAATACTAAATGGTGAAAACCAAAGTTTTCCGACAATATTAAATTTTAATGGGCATATTTTTATTTGTAATGACAATGGGTTTTTTGGAAGTTTATTAGAGGGAGAGATTTCAGAGAGCTTATATAGGTATTCTGATATCAAAAAGAATGAAGACATGTGGCAGTTTACTACAAAAAATTGTTTTGTCCCTTTAGCGACAAAGATTGCAAAGAATATTGCAATAGAATCTTTTAGTGAAAAAGTTTTTACATACAAGAAAGTCTTTATTCAAAAGCCAATTATTGATCAATTTACAATTCAAGGAACAGTAATTCATGTCGATTCATTTGGAAATTTAATAACCAATATCTCACGTGCAGATTTCAATAGATTTGGAGATAAAACGCCCTTTACAATACGTTTTGTAAAAGGACAATATTTTATTGATAAAATTTCTAAAACCTACAATGCTGTCCAAAATGGTGAACTAGTTGCTTTATTTAATAGTACAGATCATCTTGAAATAGCTCTAAATAGAGGTGCCAATGAAAGTACAGGAGGAGCTGATAGAATGTTTGGCATGCGTATAGATTCTGTTATTCAAGTAAAGTTTGAACCTGCGGGCTCTCAAGTTGATTTTAATTCACTTTTATAAATAATGCTTGTTCGTATCGTTAAATTACAATTTAAAGAAGAAAAAATAAATGATTTTCTCCTGCATTTTGAAACTGTTAAATGGGAAGTCACAAATTTTCCAGGTTGCAGGGGAATGAAATTACTTCAAGATCTGAATACTCCCTGTATAATAATGACTTATAGTGTTTGGGATAATGAAATAGCACTTAAAAATTATAAAAATTCAGCACTTTTTGAGTCTATTTGGCCGAATATTAAAGTTTGGTTTGATGCCAAACCAGAAGCTTGGAGTCTTGAAACAACCTTTGATGGTTTCAAATAAATTGAGTGTTTTAAAACCCTAAAAAATTTACAAATAATCTCATTTTTGGAACTATCAGCGAATTAAGTTTTTAAAATTTTTGGATATTCAACAAAATAGCATAACTTTACGAAAATTAATTAATTTAAGTAACATGAGTAAAGGAACAGTAAAATTCTTCAATGAGACCAAAGGATTTGGTTTTGTTGTTGATGAAGAAACGAACAAAGAGTATTTTGTTCACATCACAGGATTAATCGACAAAGTTAAAGAAAATGACGAAGTTGAGTTTGATCTTCAAGAAGGTCGTAAAGGTTTGAATGCCGTGAATGTAAAGAAAGCATAATCATATTCAATCTATTTAATCATGAAAGTCCTACCTCTGGTGGGACTTTTTCTTTTAATACAACTTTTATATTCAAATTAGATAATTAAAATATACTCTAATCCATTCAAAATTGATATTTTTGGTACTTAAATTGTAGTATGAGGGCTTTGTATTTAAAAGAAATTAATAGTTTTTTAAGTTCAATTATTGGATATGTTTTTATAATCATCTATTTAATTGCTTCAGGATTATTTCATTGGATAATTTCTTTTAACACGAATTTACTTGAAGGCGCTGAAGCAGACTTGATTCCTTTCTTTAACTTATCACCCGTTATTTTTCTAATTTTAATACCAGCTATTACCATGCGCTCAATTGCTGAGGAGAGAAGAACGGGAACAATTGAACTATTGCTCACACGACCAATTTCTGATTTAAAAATTATTCTCGCCAAGTATTTTGCTGGAGTCACATTATTGATAATTGCAATAATTCCCACTATCTGCTATTTTATTTCCATGTATTACTTGGGAAAACCAGTTGGAATTATTGATGTTGGTGCAACATTTACATCTTATATTGGCCTGATTCTGCTAGGGTCTGTCTTTGTTGCTATTGGAATTTTTGCATCTTCATTGACCAATAGTCAGATTGTTGCTTTTATTTTGGCAATGTTCCTTTGTTGGATTTTTTATGACGGATTTAATTTACTTGGAAATTTTAGTCAAATTGGTGGTTTAGATTATATTATTCAATACATAGGAATTGCATTTCATTATGACTCGATCAAAAAAGGAGTAATTGAAATAAGTGATATAATTTATTTTATCTCGCTTATTGTGCTTTTTATTAGTTGTTCCCTAACCATTGTTAAAACACTAAAAAAATAGCGATGCAATTCAAAAAAATATTTGATAAATACATTTATAATTGGACGCTACTCCTTTTTATTATTGTTGGTATTATATTAGTAAACATAATTGCCTCCGTAGTTTCCATCAAAATTGACATGACAAAAGATCATCGTTACTCCTTGGCAAATGGGACAGAAATCTTTTTATCAAAAAAAGAAAATATAGAAAGTAGAATCAGTATTCAAATCTATCTTGAAGGGAATTTACCATCAGAAATAACGAATTTTAAAAATGCCATAAAAAGCAAGCTTAAAGACTTTAAAAGCATTGCAGGAAATCGTATTGAATATATTTTTGTAAATCCAAATAATGGAACAAAAGAAGCTCAAAATGAATTATTTGCACAAATTTATGATCGTGGACAAGGAATACTTCCTTTAGAAATTAGCTATTTAAAAGATGGAGAGCAGCGACAAGTAATGATTTGGCCAGGTGCTAAAATGTCCTATTCTATTAATGGAATTATTAAAGAAAGTAGCATCCAATTTTTGCCTGGAACAAAACCAGGATCTCCCTATGGTTTAGCTCAAATGACCGATATTATAGAAAATGCACACAATAACTTAGAATACAATCTGATTTCAGCAATTCGCAAATTAACACAAAAAGAAAAAAAGAGAATTGCCTTCTTACATGGACACGGAGAACTTAATTTATACCAAACACAAAGAGCACGAGCATTAATTTCCTCTTATTTCTCAATTGCTGATATTACTTTAAATGATTCAATCGCTGCTTTAGATGATGTTGATGGTCTAATTATCGCTGATCCACAAACTCCATTTTCAACGAAAGATCTATATCTAATAGATCAATTTGTAATGAAAGGTGGGAAATTAATGTGTTTTATGAATGTGCTTCAAATCGATGAAGATACATTAATGACAAGGGGTGTCGTAAATACTTTAAGAAAAAATCTCAAATTAGAAAATATGTTATTCGACTACGGAATTAAGTTGAATGAAAATTATGTAATAGATGTACAATGTGTTGCAAAAATAGTTCCTTTTGCAGACCAAACCTTTCTTCCTTGGTTTTTTCATGTATTGGCAAGACCTTCAAAACATCCGATAACACGAAATGTTGAACCAGTTTCTTTAAAATATGTTAATGAAATACAGTTTGTTCCGCAAGAAAATGTTGCGCTTTGTCCGATACTCAATTCCTCAAGTAATTCAAATAAAACTGGATTAGCACCATTAGTGAGTCTTTCTTTACCATTAAATTACGGTAAAAATCCAGAGTTAGTTGAAAATCCAGATGATGAAAAAAATCAGTTGTGCCTTGCAGGACTTGCGGAAGGATATTTTCAATCGCACTTTAAAAATCGAATAGTATCTGAATTTGCAAACAACCCGGATTCTAAATACAAATCGAAAAGTTCAGAAGAAGGAAAAGTTATGGTTGTCGGAAACGGACAGTTTATTGCGAATAAATACGATTCTATTCAAAAACCAAATACAGAGGAATTTGCCTATTTCCCTAATGAAATTAACGACTTAAGAATGGATCCGGAATTGGCAAAAAGAAGAATTCCTTTATTTTTTGGAAACCAAGAATTTTTTCAAAATTTAGTCGATTATATGATGGGAGATAATTCAGTACTCGATATTCGAAGCAGGCAAATTGACATAAAAGAAATTGATAAAGAAAAAATAAAATTGTACGCTGGATTTTATAAAGCCCTAAATATGATTGTTCCAATTTCTATAATCTTATTGCTGTCATTCATTTGGAATATCCTTAGAAAGAAAAAATACCTCAAAAGAAATACAACATATTAATTTACTTTATGAATAAAAAACTTGTCATTTTCCTTGGACTTTTTCTAATAATCGCTTTGGGATGGTATACAAAGAAAGCACTTTCTCAAGCTGGAAAATCTGATAGTAATTCACAGTTAATTGACTTTGCAATTCAAGATACAAATTCAATTGATAAAATAATAATCACTGAGTCTGATTCTAAGAAACTTGAAATTATTCGAAAAAATGGGAGCTGGGAAACAGCAAAGGGTATTTGCATCAACCAAGAAAGTATACATTTTATCTTAGAAGCTATTGGAAAAATATCCTTTAAGGGGTACTTATCCGAAAAAGCTCAGACAAAATTCACTGAATTAATGTCAGCTAGCTATAAAAAAGTAGAGATTTTTCAAAATGGCGAATGGTCAAAAACATGGTACATTGGCCCGCCAACACCTGATCATTATGGCCAAATTATGCTTTTAGAAACTGAAGAAGCTGGGAAAAGTTCTTATCCGGTTATGATGAGTATTTCTGGAATGAATGGGATAATTGAACCTCGATTTTTTGCAGATGAACGCAAATGGATTTGCACCTCTATTTTTAACTTAGAAATGAATGAAATTTCAAAAGTTGATATAAATTACCCTAAAGAATCGTACCGTAATTTTACAATCTTACAGAAAGGAAGAAATTTTTCTGTTATGCAAGATCATAAACCATTTACATCGATAGATACAGCAAATGTTTTTCGCTACTTACAGAACTATAAAAAAATACATTTCAATATTCCAAATTATGAA
>CAMDDR010000079.1:0-6163 GCA_945892995.1 Chitinophaga pinensis
AATCAGGACGAAAAACAGAGTAATTACGAAAAATCTCAAACGAATTCTGATCGTACTTCTTCTACCCCACTTCCTCAATTTCAGGGAAGACAAGGTTTTCAACAAGCAATTGAAAATTCGATGCCGCAACAAGAAAAAAAACAACCAATTGTTGTAGATCCTAAAGTGGGGAGGAACGATGCCTGTCCTTGCGGAAGCGGAAAGAAATATAAGCAATGTCATGGAAAATGATGTCTATCTACGACATTAAATCAATTGCTATAATTGGCTCTGGAAAAGTTGCAAATACACTTGGCAACCTAATTTATAAAAAAGGTATTGAAGTTTTTGCTGTTTCTAGTCGGAATAATGACACCGGAATTCCATTAGCAAATAAACTAAATTGTCATTATACAGAAAACTACCTGGAACTTCAAGCAGATTTAATTCTTGTAGCTACAAATGATGAATCTGTTGTAAAAATCATTAATTCCTTTCCAGAAAAGCAATTTATTGCATATACTGCTGGCTCGATTGACTTGGCAGAAATAAATCACCCAAATTGTGGGGTTTTTTACCCCCTTCAAACATTTACAGAGAATAGAACGCTAGAAGTTGATCAAATTCCAATTCTTCTAGAAGCAAAGAATATTCACCTTCTTGGCTTACTTTCAGAACTATGCGAAAAACTTGATTTCTCCTTTCAATTTAGTAATTCAGAACAGCGGAAATTAATTCATTTATCCGCAGTGATTGTCAATAATTTCGCAAATCACATCGTTTATATTGCCCAACAGGAAGCGCAAAAGAATCATCTTGATTGGGAGCTGTTTAAGCCAATTCTAAATGAAACATTCTCAAAAATTCAGGAATTAGGAGCAAAAAACGCACAAACTGGGCCTGCAAGAAGAATGGACTTATCAGTTATTGCTGAACACGAACATTTATTGACTGGTACAAGCTTAGAACTATATAAGCTATTAACAAAAAGTATTATTGAAACATATAAAAATGATTAGCTACAAAGAAAAATTAAACACTATTAGCACATTTATCTTTGATGTTGATGGAGTTTTGACTGATGGAAAAGTGTACCTTTTTAAAGATGAAATTGTTCGCGCAATTCATTCTAAAGATGCCTATGCCTTGCAATACGCAGCAAAAATGGGCTTCCGCACTTTTATTATTTCTGGCGGGAATTCTGAAGAAGTAAGAAAAAGACTCATGGAATTTGGTGTTACTGAAGTTCATTTATCTGTTCATGAAAAATTAAGGTGCTATGAAGACATCAAAAAGAGGTTCAAACTTAAGGATGCTGAAATTTTGTACATGGGAGATGATATTCCAGATATACCGGTTTTAAAAAAAGTAGGGCTTTCTACCTGCCCACAAGATGCTGCAATAGATGTGAAAATGATTGTTTCTTATCAATCACCTTATGATGGTGGTAAATGCTGCGTAAGAGATATTATTGAACAAACAATGCGCGTTCAGGATAAATGGCTAGATGAAAAAGCGTTTCAGTGGTAAAAAATTAAGGTATAAATCTACTTTTTGAAAACATATTTAATTCACAGGTACTAGAAAAAAAACGTTTTCTATTTTTTGCAAGTATATCGTAGAAAAAATCGAGGATAAACCTAGGAATTATAAATCCCAAATAAAAAAAAGAATAATACCATTTTAAAAAAGGGAGTAAGGCAAATAGTGCACGAGATTTAGAATAAATAATTCCATTTGAATAAAAATAGAGCGTTGTTAAATCACTGCTTTCTACATCAAAATTACCTAGGAATTCACTTGAAAAATCACATTGAAGTGCTGCAAAATTAAGTCTTTCATCAGATTCATTTTTTAAAATAAAACGAACACTTCGACTGCAGATTCCGCAAGTGCCATCATAAAAAAGAATATGTCTTTCGTCGCGCATATTTATTTTAAAAAAGACTTGAAATAATCACTTGCTAACAACATGCGAGAGCCATACCATGAAAACATCTCGCCATCTACCAAAATCACTTTGGATGAGGGAAATAATTCCTGGAATTTTTTGCTGTGATTTTCAGAAAAAGGAAAGGGCTCAGAACTTAAAAACACAAAATCTGGATGTATGTTTTTTAAATCAGCTAAAGCAGGATAACGGTCAGCTTTACAAACGTTAGTAAATCCAATTTTAGAAATCATCGCATCTATAAATGTATTTTTTCCAACGACAAAAGCAGGTTCATCCCAAATAAAATATAAGACACTTCTGCCCTGACCTATCGTTTCTAATTTTTGAAATCTACTTGTAATTTCAGTATTTAGAGTTTTGGCAATTTCTATTTTTCCGAAAAGTGATCCTATGTCAAGAATAAAATCCAAAGCAGCATCAAATGTGTTTACATCACTCATCCAAACTGGAACAACCTTTTCCAAAATAGAAATATCTTCCTTTGTATTTTCTTCTTTATTACCAATTATTAAGTCCGGTTTTAAAGCAATAATTTGATTTATATTTAATTTCTTAGTCCCTCCAATTCGTTGTTTCTCAGCATGCCAATTCTTTGGATGAATACAAAACTTTGTGATTGCTACAACTTCCTGTTCTAGTCCAAAATAATGTAATAATTCGGTTTGAGAAGGAACAAGAGATACAATACGCTTTAGCGGAAAAGTAAGTTCAACACTTCGTTGCATTTGATCTATAATGACCTTCTTTGTCATTAGGACATTGCGGATATAATGTCGTAGCGAGTTAGAATTTGAAAGCTACCATCAGATAGTTCAACTAAAACAGCTGCAGAATCTTTTGAAATTAATTTTGAAATATCTGCAATACTTGTTTCCTCTTTAACTATTGGAAAAGGTGCACCCATAATTGATGATATTGGAGCGTCTCGCAATTCAGGTTGTTCTACCAAAATTTTATAGATTTGACTGTCATCAATAGAACCTACAAATTTATTGTCTTTTAATACAGGAATTTGTGAAATACCATTCTTAGTCAATTTTGCAATTGCGTGAGAAACTAATTCCTCAGAATACAAAAAAACAAGGGGCATCTCTTTGTTTTTAGCTACTAAATCTTTTGCAGAATTTAAGTTTTCTTCTAAAAATCCACGCTCTCTCATCCAATCATCGTTAAATATTTTTCCAATATATCGACTTCCATGGTCATGAAACAAAACAACAACAATGTCATCTTTTGTGAGCTTATCCTTTAATTGTAAAACACCTTTTATTGCTGAACCAGCAGAATTCCCTACAAAAATTCCTTCTTCTCGAGCCAAACGACGCGTATAGACGGCAGCATCTTTATCTGTTACTTTTTCAAATAAATCAATAACATCAAAATCAACATTTGCCGGAAGAATATCTTCGCCAATACCTTCTGTTATGTATGGATAAATTTCATTTTGATCGAAAATTCCAGTTTCCTTGTATTTTTTAAAAACCGAACCGTAAGTATCTATTCCCCAAATCTTAATATTGGGATTCTTCTCTTTTAGATATTTTCCAACACCAGAAATTGTACCTCCTGTTCCAACACCAACAACAAAATGTGTGATTTTACCCTCTGTTTGCTCCCAAATTTCAGGACCTGTTTGCTCGTAATGTGCAGTTCTATTGGATAAATTATCGTACTGATTTACATACCAAGAATTAGGGATTTCTGTTGCTAATCTTCTTGAAACTGAATAATAAGAACGAGGGTCTGTTGGCTCCACAGCTGTTGGACAAACAACCACTTCAGATCCAACCGCACGCAAAATATCCATTTTTTCCTTTGATTGCTTGTCATTTAAAACACAAATTAATTTGTATCCTTTGATGATGCACGCAAGTGCTAATCCCATTCCTGTATTTCCTGAAGTGCCTTCAATTACTGTGCCTCCTGGCTTTAGTAAACCAGATTTTTCAGCATCTTCAATCATTTTAATTGCCATTCTATCTTTCACAGAATTTCCTGGATTTGTTGTTTCAATCTTGGCAAAAACTTGCGCGGAAACATCTTTCGCTAATTTATTAATGCGAACAATTGGAGTATTTCCGATTGTATCCAGAATATTATTGTAGATTTTCATTCAATTTTGTTTCTGCAAAAGTAAGAATAAGGAACTTTATGAGAGTTATTTTTGTTAAAATAATACATGCAACGAAAAGCTTTTTAAAAATATTTTTCTTAACTTTCTTAACTTTGAAAAAAAACACAATGAAATCAACTTTTTTATTTACAACAATTTTTCTTTTAAATCTAAATGTAATAGCTCAACTTAATAATTGGCAAGCGTTTACAGACTCAATTCCAACCTTATCATCCCCAAGAGCCTGCGATTTAAATCAAGATGGAATTCAAGATATTGTAATCGGTGGTGGAACAGATGGTGTTTACAGCAACAATGGAATTATGGCCTACAATGGCTTAAACGGATCTCTTTTGTGGAAAAGACCATCAAGAAATGAAGTTTTTGGAAGCGCGATATTTCAAGATATTACAGGCGATGGAATTAAAGATGTTTTTATCACTGGTCGCCAAGCACAATTACTAGCAATTAATGGCGCTAACGGCTCATTAATCTGGGATTATTTTCCCTATAGTGTTAATCCCGCAGATAGCGGTTTGTACAATTTTTATAACCCGCAATTTATTAATGACGTTAATAACGACTCTTTTCCAGATATTTTAGTTTGCAATGGCGGAGATCATTCAGCTCCAGATTGGCAGACAAATCGTCCACCTGGACATTTAATGATTGTGAATGGTCTTAATGGGGACTTAATTGCAAAAGCGGTAGTTCCTGACAGTGCTGAGACTTATTGTTCTCCCATTGTTTCAGACATTCAAAATAATGGGACACAATGGATTCTTTATGGAACAGGTGGAGAAAATTTAGGAGGTTCATTCTGGGCAAGTCAGCTTAGCGACTTATTAAATAATACACTTACAAACTCTGTTGAACTAGCAAGTGATCTTAGCAAAGGATTTATTGCTCCTGCATCGATTTATAAAACTCCTGATAATTCTTATGACATATTTATTCAGGCATTCGGAGGTAAAGTTTCTAAAATTAAAGGAAGTGATTTTTCTACTACTTGGAATTATCAACTTCAAGGAACAGAGTCTAGTGCAGCGCCTACAATTGGAAGATTTTCAAGTGATTTGAATCCAGATGTTTTTTTAGTACTATTTAAAGGTATTGCTCCTTCGTATTCAGATTTCTATCAAGTTATGCTAGATGGAGAAACAGGCCAAGTATTGTTTAAAGACAGTATTGGGAAATCAAATTATGCGGCTGCCGCTGCCTTAGACCTTGATAACAATGGACTTGATGAAGCAGTAATTTCAGTAAATTATTTTGAAAATGGGCACTACAAAAATAAAATTCATGCGCTTGATTTTGCTAATGGACTGATTTCACAATTAGGAAATACTAGAGCTGGCGTAAATCTTGGTTCTACTCCTTATTTTGGAGATATTGATCAAGATAATAACATCGATCTAGTTTACAGCTATAAAAAAGACAGTTTAAACCCAGTTGGATGGAAAGGAATCTATCTAAATCTTATAGAATTAAGCAGTAGTATCCCAAATGCTGGAATTGCCTGGGGTTCTTATTTAGGAACAAATAATAATGGAGAATATTATTTATCTAGCACCGATTGTGGACCTGGAAGCGTAATTTCAAATGCTTCAATAATTCAACCTAGCTGTAACGTATTTGCAGATGGCTCAATTAATTTAACACTTGTAAATGGAGGCGGACCTCACACCTATTTATGGTCAAACGGAAGTACCAGCTCTTCACTCCAAAATCTTAGTGCAGGAAACTATTGGGTTCAAGTTACAAATTCATTAGATTGTTTTGAAATAAGGAACTTTACTCTAATTGATCCCTTCGTAATTAGCTTTGGAGGAATAATGTCACCAACCTGTCCCGAAGATGAAAATGGAGCTGCAGTAGTAAATTCATCTGGTTGTCAATGTATGTTTAGTACCTGTACATTTTTATGGGAAAATGGAATTACAACAAAACCTAATAATAACTTAGTAGAAGGATGGAACTCAGTTATTATTACCCATGCAAATGGTTGCCTTGTTACAGATTCTGTATTTGTGCCTTTTTCTGCTCCTGTAATTGATTCTTCTTTTATAGGAAATGTTTTGTGTAACAATGGAGCAACAGGATACATACAAGTTTTT
>CAMDDR010000080.1:0-6029 GCA_945892995.1 Chitinophaga pinensis
CCTCAAACATTTATATATTTTGAAGATGAAATCAATGAAACTGGAGATTTCATAGAACTATTTTATGATTTATATGGTCCTTATCCTTTCGAAGATCAAAAATATGGACATTGTATGGCGCCAATTGGAGGAGGAATGGAACATCAAACGATGACAACACAAGGATCTTTTTCAAAAGGCCTAACTTCGCACGAATTAGCGCATCAATGGTGGGGAAACAATGTTACTTGTGCATCGTGGAGTGATATTTTTATAAACGAGGGTTTTGCTTCCTACAGTGAATATTTGATGCTTGAAAATTTATATCCCGCTGAAAAGGTGCAACACATGTTAGATGTTCACGACAACGTTCTTTCGCAAACTGGAGGAAGTGTTTGGTTTTCGGATACTTTAAATGAAAATCGAATTTTCAACGGCAGACTTTCCTACGATAAAGGTTCTGGAATCATTCATTCTATTCGCTATTTAATGAACAACGACAGTTTGTTTTTCGCAGGATTAAGAGAATTTCAAAACGATTTTAAAGACAGTGTCGCAAGAGGCATTGATTTAAGAAATAAAATGCAAGAAATTTCCGGTATAAATTACACACCTTTTTTCGAGCAATGGTATTTTGGCGAGGGATATCCCACCTACTCTATTCGTTGGAAACAAAGTGGACAAGACCTATTATTAGAACTCAAGCATACAGCATCAAAACCAAGCGTAACACCAACTTTCACAAATCCAATAGATCTTCGTTTCACGCGACAAGGAATGATTGATACACTTATTCGCTTTGATGTAGCATCAAATTCACAGCAATTTTACATTTCAAATTTCGGTACATTGTCCGCTACAATTACTATAGATCCACAAAATTGGATAATCAACAACTTAGGAACTATTATTCAAGATAATTCGCTTGTAAACTTGACAGAAGTGAATGAAAATAATACTGCTTTAACAATTGTTCCAAATCCAAACAATGGAATTTTTACCATCGGAAATCAACAAGCAAATTGTTGGGTTAGCGTTTTCAACATGCAAGGAAAAAACATCTTAAATAAGCAGCTTTCTCAAAATGAACTTATCGATTTACAAGATTTTAGAAAAGGAACGTATTTATTAGAAATTAAAAATTCAGTAAATAGCGAAGCTAAAACCTTAAAGTTGATTTCTTTTTAGAAAGTTTATTTTACCGCAGTATTATAAAAACTCTTAACTTTGAAAAAAAATTCAACACTATGAAACCCATTTACATTGTTTTAATTGCAATTGGCTCAATTATCCTATTTAGTTTTATGGGATATTACTCCGTTTATTCAAATGCTGTATCCCTTCAGGGAAATGTTGATGAAAAGTGGGGCAATGTACAATCTGCTTACCAAAGAAGAGCTGATTTAATTCCGGGATTAATAAATACAGTAAAAGGTGCAGCAGCAAGCGAAAAAGAAATCTTGACGAAGGTTACCAATGCAAGAGCAGGAATAGCTGGTATAAGTGATGAAATTCAGAATGCTAAAAACCCTGAACAAATGGAAATCGCTGGGAAGAAAATAAATACTGCTATCAACCTAGCTTTTGAGGCATATCCTCAAATCCAATCGACAAAAAACTTCCAAGTATTTCAAGCACAACTTGAAGGAACTGAAAATAGAATCAACCGAAAGCGCGACTTATTCAATGAAGCTATAAAATCGTATAATACGCATATTAGAGGTTTATTTGCAGGAATCTTTTTAAACAAAGAAGTTTTCCCTCGTAAAAAAGGTTTTTCTGCAAAAGCAGGAGCTGAAAATGCGCCAGAAGTTAAATTCTAAAACCAATGCTTTCCTCAGCTGACAAGCAAGAAATTCAAGAAGCCATTCGATTAGCAGAACTGCACACAGCAGGTGAAATTCGCGTTCATATAGATAAGAAATACAAATCAAATCCAGTAGAAAGAGCTGTAATAATTTTTCAGCAATTAAAAATGCACAAAACCAAAGATAGAAACGGCGTTTTAATTTACCTTTCCTTTGAAGATTCAAAGCTTGCAATAATAGGAGACGAAGGAATCAATAAACTTGTTCCATCAGATTTTTGGGAAAGCACAAAAAACACAATGATTGCTGCCTTTAAAAAGCAAGAATTTACGCAGGGAATATGTTCTGCAATATCAGAAGCTGGAAAACAACTATCGTGTTTCTTTCCACTCAAAGAAAATGACAAAAATGAATTGAGTAACGAAATAAGCATCGAAAAAGAATGAAATATCTTTTTAGTATTTTCCTCTTTTTAGCAACAATCACTTCCGTATTTGGGCAATTTCCAAAACCACTTTCACCTCCTAGACTCTACAATAATTTTTCTACTCTTAAAATTTTAAGCGCTACTGAAGAAGCAGAAATAGAAGCTATTTTAGTGAAATTTGAAGCTGAAACATCCAACGAAATTGCAGTTATTGTTGTTGATGATTTAAATGATTTTGAGCCATGGGAATACGCCACAGAAATTGGAGAAGAATGGGGAGTTGGAAAAGCAGAGGAAGACAACGGAATAATTCTCCTTATTAAACCTACTGAAAAAAAAAGTAAAAGAGAAGTTTTTATTGCTGTAGGAGGAGGTTTAGAGTCTGTTATTCCCGATTTAACAAGCTACGAAATTGTTCAAAATGAACTTCTCCCAAATTTTAAAAATCAAGCATATTTTGAAGGTGTTAAGCAAGCTGTAAAAGTCCTTTCTGAATTATCAAAAGGCGAATACAGCCACAATAAATACAGTAAGAAAAATAAAAAAGGGAAGTTTGCTTCCGGTATTATTTCAGTTTTATTTATTTTAATCTTGGTTATCCTACTTATAAAAAGAGGTGGTGGTGGAACGACAATTGGTGCAGCAGGGTTTATCGGCGGATTTGGTCGTGGATTTGGTGGTGGTTTTGGTGGTGGTAGTTCTGGTGGTGGATTTGGAGGTTTTGGCGGCGGCAGTTTTGGTGGAGGTGGTTCTGGCGGAAGCTGGTAATAAGTAATTAGAAAAAATAAACAGCTATTTTTAAACTCAAAGTTTTAAAGAATGATTAAAATTATTATTTCAAGTATATTTCTCTTATGTTGCATAAGTATAAGTGCTCAAAAACCCAGTACAATCGCTTTCTACAACGTTGAAAATTTATTTGATACAATAGATGGTACAAATGATGATGCTGAATTTCTTCCATCTGCTAAAAATGCCTGGAATAGTATTCGCTACATGGAAAAACTAAAGCACATTCGAGAAGTTTTAAACACTGCAGAAAAACCACTTATTGCAGGATTTTGTGAAATCGAAAACGCCGAAGTTGTTCGAAATATTTATATGAATCAAAAGGATTTTAAGTCCTATGCTCTGGTGCATCACGATAGTAAAGATGCGCGTGGAATTGATGTTGCAATGATTTACGACAAGTCTAAATTAACTTTAGTATCTGATGGAATTATTCGCTTTGTCCTTCCTGGTGACTCACTACCAAGTTCTCGGGATATTTTATGGGCAAAATTTAAACACAAGAAAGAAAATCTCTTTGTCATGGTTAATCATTGGCCAAGCAGGCGCTCAGGAACCGATGTAAGCGAAGCAAAAAGAGTGAAAGCCGCAGAATGTGCAGATCGCTTTATCGATTCATTAATGAAGCAGGATCAGAATGTTAAAATCATCTTTATGGGCGACTTAAACGATTACCCAAGTGATAAAGCACCAAAAATAATCGAAAGTAAATTAACACCTATGATTTTTAAGTCCTCGGGAGAATTTGGAGGCACCTACAACTACCAAGGTCAATGGGAAATAATGGATCATATTTTTGTTTCTACAGGATTAAGTGCTGGAAAAATAAAGGTTGTTCCAAGTTCTGGGAAAATCTACTCACCAGCATTTTTATTAGATAAATACAAAGGGAATATTGTTCCTTTTAGAACATATGGTGGTACAAATTACTTAGGAGGATACAGCGATCATCTGCCAGTATCAATCAGTATTTCTCTAAAATAATTATACTTTAAAATTCCAAGAATGGATATCTTCTACCTTTCCGGTTTTAATATCGCTGAGGTAATTCTTTATTTTATTAGATAAAGTTCTTCCCTCTAAAGGTGGCAACTCTAAACGCTCATCACGGAAACCAATTATTAAGATTTGAGCAATAGTTGCAGCAGTTCCAGCTCCAAAAGCATCTTCTAACGTTCCATTTCTTGCTGCAGTAATAATTTCTTCAACAGTAATCTTTCGTTCTTCAATTTCCACACCCCAACTTCTTGCAATGTCAAAAACTGTTTTTTTCGTTACACCGCGTAAAATCGTATCAGCATCTTCGGAAGGTGAAATCAACTTACCACCAATCTGAAAAACAATATTCATGGTTCCTGATTCTTCGATGTATTTGTGTTCTGCGGCATCTGTCCAAATTAATTGGTGAAACCCTTGCAACTGACATTGCTTTGCAGGATACAAAGAAGCACCGTAATTTCCTGCGGCTTTTGCTCTACCAACTCCACCAATTGCTGCTCTTGTATAATATTCTTCGATTTTAACACGAACGGGCTCAGAATAATAAACTCCAACAGGAGCAGTTATAATCATAAACTTATACGTATCAGAGGGCTTAATTCCAACTCCTTCGTCTGTAGCAAATAAAAAAGGACGAATATAAAGCGAATAACCTTCATTGCTTGGAACCCAATCTTGGTCAACTTCTACCAATTTACGGATGGCTTCAAGAAAAATATCTTCTGGAACTGGAGGCATACACATTCGTTCTGCAGATTCCGCAAATCGTTTTGCATTCATTTGTGGACGAAAAATATTAATCTCATTGGATTCAGTGCGGTAAGCTTTGAGTCCCTCGAATATTGATTGACCATAATGCAAAGCTGAAAGTGCAGGGTGCATTGGAATTGGAGCAAAAGGAACAATCTTCCCTTCTCCCCATTCGCCATTTTCATATTCCATAATGAACATGTGATCTGAAAGAATCTTTCCGAAAGCTAAATTATCAAAATCAACTTGCGATATTGTGGAATTCTCTGTTTTTTCTACAGAAAATGAAATTGTACTTACGGACATAGTTAAAAATTTGTATGCGAATATACTATTTCTAATTAAGCTTTCAAACTAATTTTTATTGCTTTTTGTTTTCCTTAACTTTACAGAATAAAGAAAAAAATTGAAGCAAAGCCGCGAAATATTATTAAAGTATTGGAACTATGACTCTTTCCGTCCGCAACAAGAAGAAATTGTGGATGATACAATCAATGGATCTGATGTACTTGCTCTTTTACCAACAGGAGGCGGAAAATCAATTTGCTTTCAAGTTCCTGGTATTGCGCGCGAAGGAATTACCCTTGTTATTTCTCCTTTAATTGCCTTAATGCAAGACCAAGTTGCAAATCTTAAGCAAAGAGGAATTCGCGCTGAAGCTCTTACAAGCGGCTTGTCGTATCGTGAAATTGACATCTTATTAGACAATACTCGTTTTGGTGGTGTCGATTTTTTATATACCTCTCCAGAGCGCATTCAATCCTCTTTGTTTATAGAACGATTCAAAAGTATGCAAGTTGGATTAATTGTAGTTGACGAAGCGCATTGTATTTCAGAATGGGGACATGATTTCCGACCATCTTTCATGAAAATAAAGAATTTACGCGAATATCATCCGAATACGCCAATTCTTGCCTTAACGGCTACTGCAACTGAAAAAGTCAGAAAAGACATTATAGAACAGCTAGCACTAAAAAAGGCTATAATTCACGAAGCTTCTTTTGAAAGAAAAAATGTCAGTTACGAAATTTTAAAAACCGAGAATAAAATTGCACGCATGATTGACTTTTGCAAAGCTAATTCTGCAACTGGAATAATCTACTCTCAAACGCGAAAAAGCGTAAAAGAAATTGCACGAATTTTATTGGCTAATTCAATCTCTTCAGGATTTTACCATGGTGGACTCGAAAACAATGAACGTCAAAAAATGCTTCAAAGTTGGCTGAAAGAAGATCTTAAAATCATGGTGGCAACAAATGCTTTTGGAATGGGAATAG
>CAMDDR010000081.1:0-5571 GCA_945892995.1 Chitinophaga pinensis
CTTCTCCCCCAAAGTCTGCGTGACCGGGAGTGTCAATGATATTAATTTTTGTGCCTTTGTAAAGAACGGATACATTTTTTGAAACGATCGTGATTCCTCTTTCACGTTCCAAATCATTGTTATCCATAATTAAATCTCCAGTAAGACGCTCTCTCTCGTTTTCAACATTACCTGCTTCAATCATTTTATCAACCAAGGTAGTTTTACCGTGGTCAACGTGAGCTATGATTGCAATATTACTTATTTCCATTTAATCTTTTATTTTATAAAACAACTTTTGGACTGTTTTTGAATGATATTATTAATATTTCTTTTTCCCAAAACCACCACCTGGGCTTCTTCTCTCTCTCGTTTCGCCAGGATTGGATACTCGGTCATTCAACTTTGGACTTGAAAATCCTTCACCTGTTCTTTTTCCAGCATACGATCCGCCGCTTCGAGAGCTTCCGCCGCCATAACCGCCACTTCTTTCTCCGCCGCCTCTTGGTTTAGCACCACCATAACCGCCACTGCGTTCACCACCTCTTGGTTTATCGCCACCATATCCACCACTTCTAGAACCGCCACCAAAGCTTCCACTTCGAGATCCACCGCCGAAAGATCCACTTCTTGGTTTATCACCGCCATATCCACCACTTCTTGGTTTATCGCTTCTATCGCTAGTTTCTGTAGATGTTGTAATTTCAATACTTACTTGGTGACCTTCAAACTCAGTTCCGTTGACAGTTTTTAATATTTTTTCTGAATGTTCTTCATCTGCTTCAAAAAATGAAAATGAGGTCATAATATCAATTCTTCCAATAGCTGCTGAATTCAATCCTGTAGCATCACAAACTACACGTAATAAAGCACCTGGATTAAAGCCATCACGACGACCGATATTTACAAAAAACCTAGTTTTCCCCTCTTCACGAACACGTTCTCTTCTAGTAGGTCGGTCTACTGAAGAACGATCATCATTGCGAGCAGCAGCATTTAAATCTCCTGCACGTTGATAATATTCGATAAAACGATTAAATTCAGCAGATACAAAGCGCTTGATTACATCTTCTTTAGAAAATTCCTCAAAAGCTGCTAAAATCTGAGGCATAAACTTTGTAATATCTTTTTCTTTAACCTCTTGTGCGATTGTGTTATTAATCAACTTCATTAACTGAATTTCACAAATCTCTTCAGCACCTGGAATTTCACCTTGACGAAAGCTGGTGCGCATTTGTCGCTCAATTGCTTTAATCTTTACCATCTCTCGTCCATTTACAAGAACCAAAGACTCTCCTTTTTTACCCGCACGAGCAGTTCTCCCGCTTCTATGTGTGTAATTTTCGATGTCATCTGGTAAATTATAATTTATAACGTGAGTAATATTATCAATATCTAAACCACGAGCTGCAACATCAGTTGCTACTAGAATTTGTAATTCTTTACTTCTAAAACGATCCATAACACGGTCACGCATTGCTTGGGTTAAATCTCCATGCAAAGGTTCTGCGTTGTAACCTTCCTTAGCTAATTTTTCGGCAACATTTGCTGTTTCGTTTCTTGTACGACAGAAAATAAGACCATAAATACTCGGATTAAAATCAATAAGACGCTTAATTGTTTCATAGCGATCTCTTTCTTTTACCAAATAATATACATGATCAATATTTTCGTTAGTTTGATTTTTATGACCTATAGAAACCTCCAAAGGATCGTGCATGTATGTTTTAGCAATACGTGCTACTTCATTTGGCATCGTAGCTGAAAATAACCAAACATTTTTATCAACGGGCGTTGTATCTAATATTGAATCAATATCTTCTTTGAAACCCATGTTCAACATTTCGTCGGCTTCATCTAAAATTACATAGCGAACTTGAGAAAGTTGAATTACTTTACGATTTATTAAATCCATTAAACGTCCGGGTGTGGCAACAATAATTGCAACTCCTTTTTTTACGTCAGTAATTTGTTTTCGGATATCAGTTCCACCATAAACAGAGACAATATTGCAGTCTAAAAACTTAGAATATGTTTCTAAGTCTTTCGTTATTTGCAAGCATAATTCTCGTGTGGGACAAATTATCAAACCTTGAGGCAGTCTTGCCTTCGTGTCGATGTTATTAATGAGCGGCAAACCAAATGCTGCCGTCTTTCCTGTACCTGTCTGCGCTAAGCCGACAAAGTCGCAATCTTCCTGCATCAGGTAGGGGATTGCTTTTTCCTGGATTGGAGTTGGTGCTGTAAAACCCAATTCTTTTAACGACTTCAGCACCTCACTCTTCAATCCGAGCTCTTCGAATGTCATTGTGTGTTTTTAAATTTGGGTGCAAAGGTACACATAATTAAAGAATTCTTTCTATTATTGCTTAATTAAAGTCTTCAATCGCTGATTTTACTTAAAAAAGTAGAGCAATTATTAAAAGATTTTCTATTTTTGACCAATAAATTATTATTAAAATTTATGAATTTAAAAGGAATTATTGCCATTTCGGGAAGACCGGGGATTTTTAAAGTTATAACACAGGGTAAAAACAGTGTGATTGTAGAATCAATGCTTGACAAAAAACGTTTTCCTGCACATGCTACTGAAAAAATATCAACATTAGAAGACATCAGTATTTTTACTATTGATGAAGATGTAAAATTAGTAGAAGTTTTAGCAAAAATGTTGGAGAAGTATGCTGGAAAAGAAGCTCCAAATCATAAGATTGAATTGCCAGCTTTAGAGAAAGAAATGGGAGAAATTGTCCCGAATTACGACAAAGACCGTGTTTACGGATCTGATGTCCGCAAATTATTTCAATGGTACAACTTGTTATTAAAAGCAGATCTCTTAAAATCAGAAACTGTTGATGAAGAAGGTGATGCAAGTGATGAAACCCTAAAAAAAGTTAAAATTAAAAAAGAGGCTGTTTCAAAAAAACCAGTGAGTACTGGAGCACCAATAAAAGCATCAAAATCCTCAAATAGCAGGAAAGTAGCCCCTGTTAAAACTGGAAGTTCAAGAGGTAAATAACTTGTAATTGATCGGTAGTACTCATTTTGAGGTAGCACTAAAAAAATTTATATTTTCTAACTAAGATCAAAAAATGAAAGTGACATTATTTCTTTTAGCTATTCTTTTTGGAATAAATTTTAATCTATTCGCTAATTCACGTTTTGTAAGAGTAATATTTAATCAAGATGCCTCTAATTCAGCAACGATCATCTGGGATCAAAACACTGGGACTTTTTTAAATTTTTACTTGGATACAATAGAACCCTCAATAAATAATTACATCAATTCTTATAAGCTATCAAGTGTCAATTTAGCAAAAGGGATGAACAACCATATTATTCGACTAAAATATTTAAAGCCAAATACACGCTATTATTTTATAATCCAAGATTCTGAAGGATTCAATAAAACATATTATTTCTCAACAGTTTCTAATTCTTCAGATACTAAATTGAGTTTTATTGCCGGAGGAGATTCAAGAGACGGAAGAGAAGTCAGAATTAAAGCAAATAAATTAGTGGCTAAATTAAAGCCTCATGCAGTTTTATTTAATGGAGATTTTATAGGATTGGATATCGATAAACAATGGTTAGAATGGTTTGTCGATTGGGAATATACGATTTCAGGAAATGGAAGAATTTCTCCACTAGTTGTCACACGAGGGAATCACGAGTTAAGCAATAAAGTAATGGTTGAGCTTTTTGATTGTCCCAACAAAAAAATCTATTACGAAACAAACTTTGGAGGCAAGCTCCTTAATCTTATTTCCTTGAATTCTGAAATTTTGAAAATCGGGCCTCAAAAATTTTTCCTACGAAAAACGTTGGAAGAACATAAGGATTATTATTGGCAATTACCACAATACCACCGACCTGTTAGAGCACATGTTGCAGCAAAAAAAGAAATGCAAACGCAGTACAAGAATTTTGTTCCCTTATTTGAAAAGTATAAAAATGTGAGACTATGTCTAGAAAATGATTCTCATACCTGCAAAGTTACCTGGCCAATTGTCAGTTCTTCTGGTCCTCTCTCAGATGAAGGATTTGAAAGGAATGATGAAAAGGGAATTGTTTATGCAGGAGAAGGATGTTGGGGTGCACCATTAAGGGCAGCAGACGATTCAAAATCATGGACGCGTGATGCAGAGGGTGTAAATCAATTTAATTGGATTTTTATATCAAAGGAGAAAATTGAATTACGAACTGTTTTGTATGAAAATGAAAATGAAGTAGGAGAATTAAGAGAAGAAAATCGTTTTGAAATGCCCCTGAACTTAAAATTATGGGGGCCAAAAGCAGGAACACTTGTTGAAATTTTTCCTCAGAAATAAGCCTAGAAAAATATTCAAATTGTTCGTATCTTTTGTTTTTTGAATCAATGAATTATCTTAATTTTGTTGCATGTCTGATTTTATAGTTTCTGCACGTAAATATCGCCCTCAAACCTTCGATACAGTTGTCGGACAGCATGCTATTACAGAAACTTTAAAAAAAGGAATTCAGAATACGCACCTTGCTCAAGCATTTCTATTTTGTGGGTCAAGAGGTGTTGGAAAAACAACAACTGCTCGAATTTTAGCAAAGACAATCAATTGTTTTAATCGAAGTGAAACAATTGAGGCTTGTGACACCTGTGATTCTTGTATTTCCTTTAATACTGGGAATTCATTAAATGTATTTGAATTAGATGGAGCCTCCAATAATTCCGTAGACGATATCCGTAATTTAATTGACCAAGTTCGCATACTTCCGCAATTAGGAACACACAAAGTATTTATAATTGATGAGGTGCACATGCTATCAACTAACGCATTTAATGCTTTTCTAAAAACGCTGGAAGAACCACCCAAACATGCTATTTTTATTTTAGCGACAACTGAAAAACATAAAATAATTCCAACAATTCTCTCACGCTGTCAAATTTTTGATTTTGGTCGAATTCGAGTGAAAGATATGGCAGAACACCTAGCTCAAATTTCCCTCAAAGAAAATGTAAGTGCAGAAAATGAAGCATTACATATTATTGCAATGAAAGCAGATGGCTCACTTCGAGATGCCTTGTCAATTTTTGACCAAATCGTAACATTTGCTGGAAATAAAATATGCTATTCTGATGTAATTGAAAACTTGAATATCTTAGATTATGACTATTACTTCAAACTTACCGAAGCAATTGAAAAAGAAGATATTTCAGCAACACTTATTATTCTAAATGAAATTTACGAAAAAGGTTTTGATGGTCATAATTTTATCATTGGACTTGCGGAACATTACCGAAACTTATTAGTCTGCAAAGACAAACGCTCAGCAAGTTTACTAGAGGTGCCAGAAGCTATACAACAGCGATTTGTTGACCTATCAAAAGAAATTGATTCTCCTCGCATTCTACGTACGCTAATGGCTATTAGTAAAACGGATACTGAATTTAAATCTTCAAAAAATCAGCGTTTACTCATTGAAGTAACACTCATGATCTTGTGTTCTCTTAAACAAGAGAACGAAAAAAAAAATCCCTGACGGATCGCATTGATATTCTTCCATCTGCAATTCAAACATTGCGAAAAAAACAAAAGGTCGAACAACCAAAGGAAA
>CAMDDR010000082.1:0-5448 GCA_945892995.1 Chitinophaga pinensis
AAAATTCTACTGATTGTTTTTTCTTTTTTACTATTTATAAAATCACAAGCCCAAATTAGTACAGGAACATGGCGCTTTCATTCTGCAACAAGTAAAGCAATAGCAATTGCAGCATCAGAATCTACTGTTTTTACAGCTTTTGAAAACGGCTTATTTGAATACGACATAGCTTCAAAAGAAAAGAAATTATGGACCGCTGTCAATGGGCTTTCAGACATTGAAATTTCGACTCTTTATTTTTACACTGAAACAAATCAATTGTATATAGGATATAAAAATGGGAATATTGATGTTCTAAAAGAAGGAGAGATTTATAACATTCCTGCTTTAAAATTAGCTTCGATTCCCTATTCAAAAAAAATTAATTCCTTCAGGAGAAATGGTGATTTTATTCTAGCTGCAACTGATTTCTCCATTGTGAAAATTAACGATGAAAAAAAAGAAATTAAAGATACCTATTACCCAACAGATGGTTTGGAAAAAATAGTAGATGTTGCCTTAATAGCAGATACACTTTTTGCTCTTACTCCTTCAAAATTACTATATGCAATTTATACTAATCCCGCCTTGCCGGATCCATCTCAGTGGACTACCGACATGCGATTGCCGCAAATTTCTACAAATTTTTATGCAGGATTAGAGAACTTTAATACTATTTTCTTTGTCCTTTTTAAAACACCAACTTATGGTTCTGATACCATTTTTCGTTTAACAAGCAACGGTAAAGAAGTCTTTGCACCTTCTCCGTTTTCACTTGAAATTAATTCTATTTCGGCAAGTGACTCTTATTTGCATGTAAATACAGAAGGTGGAATTTCACTTTTCAATGCCAATTTGCTCCAAACAGCAGGATACAGTGCCTCAAATTTCAACCAATGGTTTTCTGTTGCAAATTCTGTTTTAAATTCCACAGGTTTATGGTCAGCAGATAAAAATGTTGGACTTATGTTTTATCCCGATGAATTTAACTTTCAAATAATTGGTGTTTCAGGAACTAAAAACAAGGATTTTTATTCAATGGATGTTAATGATGGAAAATTAGCAATCGCTTCTGGCGGATTATCTGCAAACGGACCGTTATTTTATAAAAATGGAATACATTTTTTTGAGGATGAGGAGTGGAGTAATATTAATGTAGAGCAAGTACCAAGTTGGGTAAATCAAAATATCTGGGATTTTTTAGACGTTTCGATAAATCCAAAAAATCCAGATAAAGTTGCCGTTTGTACCTATTCTGAATTTCCCTTGTCGGTGCTAGATAATGGTACTGTACAAAATTATAATGCCTCGAATTCGACTTTAGAAATCATGTCATTGGGAACTACTTGGACACTTGTTTCTGATGTTTGTTATGATGGCAGTGGAAATTTATGGGCTTTGAATGGCTACACGCTAAAACCTCTTAATGTAATGGATAACAATGGCGTTTGGTATAACTATGATGTCGGTACTGCAGCACGAAATAAGTTTACCAAAAAAATGATTGTAGATTTTGATGGAAATATGTGGTTTGCAACAAGTAGTGACGGCATGTTTGGTTATTCTACAAACAATTCCCTTGCAGATCCTTCAGATGATGCATACATTAATTTAAGGACTGGTGTTTTTTCTGGTGATCTTCCTTCTCAAAATATCACTGCATTGGCCGCAGATTTTGATGGGGAAATTTGGATTGGCACAGATGCAGGTTTTGCAATACTTTACAACGCAAATTCAGCATTTACAGCAGTCGCAGGGGAATATGACGCACAGCGCATAAAAGTAGAATTTGAGGGAAATGTTGAATATCTTCTTGGAAATACCCACATTACAGATATTGAAGTTGACGGTGGTAATCGAAAGTGGATGGCTACAGCTTCTGCTGGTATTTTATTGCTTTCTCAAGATGGATCTGAAATTTTGGAGCAACACACAACTAAAAATTCACCCTTGATCTCAGATAATATTCTTGATTTAAAATTGGATCAAACTACAGGAGAATTATTTATTATTACAGACAAGGGCTTGGTTTCTTATCGTACAAATGCAACTTATGAAGACCCCGAATACGCTACAACAAAGGTTTTTCCTAATCCAGTGCGACCAAATTATGCCGGAGTAGTAACAATTCAAGGAATCCGCTACAATTCAGATGTAAAAGTTACAGACATTGCCGGTAATTTAGTATACAAAACTACCTCAAATGGAGGCACAGCAACTTGGGATGTTAAAACATTAGGAGGAGATGCAGTTGCTAGTGGTGTTTACATTATTTGGACTGCCACAAATGAAGGAAAAGACGAAAAAGTTGGCAAAGTCTTGGTTATCCGTTAAGCTTCCTCAGAATAATAATCGTTGGCGATAAAATAGTCGAGCATTGACTGCTTCATGAGGTGCTGCTGTTCTCGGTGCTCCAAAGGAGGAAGTGTTTTTAAGAGTTTAAAGTGTGGCCACGATTCTTCATCTCTTCCCTCAAATTCATAGTATCCATAAGGTTCTAAAAGTGTACAAATTGCAATGTGAAATAAATCTGTTTTCTCTTGTTTGGAAAAGTTTTTGTAGCCCAATCCTAATTCATTTAAGCCAATAAGAAAAAGCATAGCTTGCAGGTCCATTCCCTCACCAAAGGTAAGTTCAAGATGGGTTTTTAATTTTTGAAAACGCAATTCTATGTCATGATCCATGGTGCAAAGGTACATCAAATGTCTTGAAAGGACTTTGTTATTTTACTTGAAATCTAAGTTCCTTGTTCATTTGCAATCGGTACTTAGTTTCTTTAACTTTGTCAAATGTTTCAAACTGATGATACTATTTGTGCTCTAGCCACTCCAAATGGTATCGGAGCGATTGCTCTCATTCGTATTTCTGGACCGAAATCACTCGTGTTAACTGAACAATTTTTTAGCAAACCGCTTCAAGATAAAGCATCTCATACAAGTCACTTTGGACTTTTCTCAGCACCCGATAAAACTTTAATTGATGAGGTTTTAGTCTCTATTTTTCGTGAAGGTAAAAGTTTCACAGGCGAAGAAAGTGTAGAAATCTCTTGCCACGCATCTCCTTATATCCAGCAACAAATTTTACAAGCACTTTGCGCAGCAGGCTGTCGTTTAGCAGAACCAGGTGAATTTACAAGACGTGCTTTTTTAAACGGAAAGCTCGATTTATCACAAGCGGAAGCCATTGCAGACCTTATTGCTTCACAATCACGCCAAGCACATTTAGTTGCTTTGCGGCAATTACGCGGCAATTTCTCCACCGAATTAAAAGACCTGCGCGAAAAACTTATCCATTTTGCTTCTCTCATTGAATTGGAACTCGATTTCTCAGAAGAAGATGTAGAATTTGCCGATCGCAGCGCACTCAAAAAATTGATTTCAGAAGTTTTGGAAATTATTAAGCGCTTGGCAAAATCCTTTGACTTAGGAAATGCCCTTAAAAATGGTGTTCCTGTAGCCTTGGTTGGCGCTCCAAATACCGGAAAAAGTACACTTTTGAATCAATTATTGGGCGAAGAACGGGCTATTGTGAGCAACATTCCCGGAACAACAAGAGATGTAATTGAAGAAATACTCAATATCGATGGAATTCTTTTTCGCTTGATTGACACAGCGGGTATCCGAGAGACCAGTGAAACCATAGAAGCCATGGGAATTGCTCGGTCTCAGCAAAAGATTGAACAAGCAAGTATTGTGCTCTGTTTAGCTGATGCAAATGATACGGGTTCACTTTCTGACACAACCATTTGGGTAGCGAAATTAAAAACACAATTTCCCGAAAAACACATTCTTCTTTTAGTTAATAAAGCTGATTTGAATCCTAATTTAAACCCTGAAGGACTTTGTATAAGCGCCAAAACTGGAACTGGAATAGAAGAATTGAAAAACAGTTTAGTTGCACTTGTTGTAAGTAATTTTGATTTGCAAAATGAAACCATTGTTTCTTCTGCGCGCCACTATGAGGCCCTAATAAAAACTAATGAGACGCTAGAAAAAGCTAAGAATGGTTTAGAAGATGCAACAAGCGCAGATTTTATTGCCATGGACATCCGCCAAGCCATGCATCACTTAGGTACGATTACCGGTGATATTTCTTCAGATGATCTTTTGGGAAATATCTTTAGTAAGTTTTGTATTGGGAAGTAATTCTATCAAAATAAATCAATAAAAAACAAGCTAAAGTATTGATTTTATTAGGTTTTTGAGTTTTTATCCTTAATACAAAAAAAGCGTGATTTTGTGGTTTTTTGTATTAAATGAATACTTTTTGTATTACATTTGTATTAAGAAAAAATTTTAATACAAAAAAACCACATGAAAATTTCCATACGAAAACGCAAAGCAAAGGGTGGAGTAATCCAATTATATTTAGATATTTACACCCCTAATGATAAGCAAAATCGCACCAATAAATCACTGGATTTATACTTGTACGAAAATCCAACACCCACTCAAAAAAAGAGCAACAAGGAAACAATGGATGTGGCAGAAAAGATTAGATCAAAGATTACCCTTGAATTGGCTTACAACAATAACGGTCTCTCAGATTTAAACCCCAAGGAAAAAGACTCGATTGATTTTATCACTTACTTTTTAGTGCAAACTAAAAATCGCTATGAAAGCAAAAACAATTATGGGAATTGGGACAGTGTGCATAAACACCTACAAAATTTTTGTCCTAAAGGAATCCCAATAAACCAAGTTGATACAAAATGGCTTACTGATTTCAAATTTTTTCTTCAACACAAAGCAAAGAAAAAGAGTAATGAGCCCTTATCTCAAAGTACTTTACATTCCTATTTCAATAAAGTGAAAGCTTGTTTAAATCAAGCGTACAGGGATGAGTTAATAATTAAAAACCCTGCTAATAATGTAAAGGGATTTAAAGAAGGAGAAGTGCAAAGAGAATATCTTACTTTTGAAGAGCTACAAAAAGTTGTTGAAGTTAACTGCGAAATACCAAATATGAAAACAGCTTTTATTTTTAGTTGTTTGACTGGATTAAGATGGTCAGACATCGTTAATTTGACTTGGGGTGATTTACAACATTCAGAATCGGATGATTATTGGCTCATTCGATTTAGACAACAAAAAACCAAAGGAGCTGAAACGCTTCCAATTCAATTACAAGCCCGTAATTTGTTAGGAGAAATTGGTGAAAAAGAGGATCGTGTTTTTAAAGGTTTAAAATATAGTGCCTGGCATAATTTAAAATTACAACAGTGGGTAATGAAAGCTGGAATCAGCAAAACCATTACTTTCCATTGCGCGAGACATACATTTGCAACACTTCAATTGACAAATGGAACTGACATTTATACAATTTCTAAATTGCTAGGGCATCGTGAATTAAAGACAACTCAGTTGTATGCCAAGATAATCGACCAGAAGAAAATTGACGCAAGTAATGCAATTCCTAACTTAAATATCTAAATTATGGAGGCAATTTTAGACTATTATGAAATTAACA
>CAMDDR010000083.1:0-5436 GCA_945892995.1 Chitinophaga pinensis
ATAAGAAGCATGTCTTTGTACCATTTAACATATGTTTCTTTCGAAAATTTTGTTTTTTCTGGACTTTCTTTTTTACTTATAGCTGCTGCTTTTATGGCCATAGTTTAAAATTAATATTTTACGAGGACAAAGATAAGAATCAATTTGAATAAAATTACATATTGTCATTACTACACTAAGCTATCTTTTTTTATGCAATAATTCAATTTTACAAAGTCGTTTCTTGATTTTTTTGAGAACGGTAAATTAGTATAATTCCTGCAATAATAAATGGAATACTAAGCATTTGCCCAGTATTTATTAGCAATTCAAAATCACGTGCTGTTTGACCTTCTTTAATGTATTCGATAAAAAACCGAGATCCAAAAATAAAAATCAAAAAAGAACCAAACATAAAACCTGGTTTTTTCCAAGAATTCATTTTCCAATACATCAAAAGTAAAATTAGAAAAGCTATAAAGTAGCAAATTGCTTCGTATAATTGTGCTGGATGTCTTACAGGAATTGATTCCCAAGTGCCATTATATAAACTATAATCGTGGTATAAAAAGCGAAAGCCCCATGGAACTGTTGTAATATCGCCAACCATTTCGTGGTTCACAAGATTTCCTAGGCGAATACAGGTGCAACCTATTGCAATTGCAGCAGAAAGTCGATCTAAAACCCATAAATATGATTTTTTTATTACATTTCTTGAAAAAAGATACAGAGAAATGAGAAGTGCGATTGCTGCTCCGTGACTTGCGAGACCGCCTTCCCAAACTTTAAAAATATCGAGAGGATTTGAGAAATAACCATCCGGTCCAAAATAAGGTCCATAAAAAAGAACATGCCCAAGTCTTGCTCCAATAATTGTAGCTAAAACCATGTACATAACTAATTTATCTAATATTTCGTTTGAAATATTTTCTTTCTTAAATATCTGCTTTACAATAAAATAGCCAATTACAAGTCCACCAACAAAGAGTAAACCATATAAGTTAGGTGTTTTCCATCCTTCTATTATTTCTGAATCTACAGACCAGTTAATTGCTAATAACATTTATTATTTATTTGATTGTTGAATCAAAGATAAAGGTTTTTCCTTATTGGCTTTAAATATGAGTTTTTGTGAGCGACCTTTTTTAAATATTTGGTTACTATTTTCAATTCCTTTTCTCAGGTCTTTTTGTGTTTCCTCAGGTAAATGTGTTATTTCGAGGCATTCTTGTGAGCAGCAATTCTCCATTTTAGTCATACAAGCGGTGCACTGAATAAAAAGTAGGTGACACGAGTTATTCATGCAATTTGTATGCCTATCAGCGACTTCTCCACATTGGTGACAAACGGCAATCACATCATCTGTAATTCTTTCTCCTCTTCGCTCGTCGAATACAAAATTTTTACCGATAAATTTATTTTCAATTCCTAGTTCTCTAACTTCGTTGGCATATTTAATTATTCCTCCTTCTAATTGGTGTACATTTTTAAATCCGCGATGTTTGAACCATGCTGATGCTTTCTCGCAGCGAATTCCTCCAGTGCAATACATCACGATATTTTTATCTTCTTGTCCTTTTAAATAAGTGCTTTCAATATGTGGAAGGGATTCACGAAAAGTATCTACATCAGGCAAAATTGCTCCCTTGAAGAAGCCAACTTCAGATTCGTAATGATTTCTAAAATCGATTAAAATGGTTTCATTGTCATTTGTCAAGTCATTAAATTCTCTAGCATTTAGATGTTTCCCTTTATTAGTGACATCAAAGGTCTTATCAATTAGTCCATCTGCAAGAATTTTATCTCTAACCTTAATTTTTAATTTCAGAAAAGTAAATTCTGCTTCGGCATCGTCTACTGCAAAATTTAAGCGAATTCCGTTAAGAAAAGTAATTTCATAAAGTTCTTCTCTAAATTGACTCAAGTAATTTGTTGGAATTGCAATTTGAGCGTTGATTCCTTCAGTTGCAATGTAGGTTCGTCCCACAATGTCCAACTTTGACCACATTAGAAATAAGTGATCTCTGAATAAGCGAGGGTTTGCTATATGAGCATATTGGTAAAAAGAAATAGTAACAAATTTATGTCCAACCTCTTTTAATTTTGCTTCATGTTCCTCCTTATTTAATGTATTCCACAGTTGCATGCTATGTTGAATTAAATAATTTAAGTACAAATTTACGGATATTTTTTTTGAAATTTTTATGTTAGATTTTAAATGTGCTTTCAATTTGACATTAAAATAATTTTATCTTTGTACTAGCCTCAAAAAGGCGTTTATGAAATCAAGCATACAATTTATCTTTAATAATTCAGAACTTGGAGCAGGGACAAGAGGAGCTTCTCTTGGTGCAAATGCTATTTTAGTAGCTGCAAGATCTAAGTCGAGTTTACTTTTTAAAAATCGCAGTATCCAAACAGTTAAAAATTTTAATGAGCTTTTGGATCTTGAAAATACATTTCCATTTGCAAAACACATTGATGGAATGCTGGATGTTTTTGAGGCCACATCAAAAGAAATAAGCAATGCGTTAGCGGAGAAAAAATTTCCATTAATCATTGCTGGAGACCATTGTTCTGCAGGTGGAACAATAACTGGAATTCAAGAAGCAAATCCCGGAAAACGACTTGGAGTTGTTTGGCTTGATGCTCACTCAGATTTACATTCTCCGTATACAAGTCCTTCTGGAAATTTACACGGCATGCCAATAGCAACTGCTTTGGGTATTGATAATTTAGAATCTCAGCGTAACAATATTGATACTATAACTGCTAATTCTTGGAATAAATTAAAATCATCCGCTCTTAGACCAGAAGATTTAGTTTATATGGGTGTCAGAGACACAGAAAAAGAAGAGGATTATTTAATTCAAACCTTAAACTTAAAAAATTTCACAGTTGAAGATGTTCGTTCTTTGGGAATTTCAAAGGTAATTACTGATATTTCTACTCGTCTTGTTTCCTGTGATATCATTTATGTTTCCTTTGATGTCGATTCGATGGATCCTGATTTAACATCATATGGAACAGGAACTCCAGTAAAGGGAGGGTTTAGTCCTGATGAAATAAAAGGTATTTTGAAAGGTCTTTTGCTTTTTCCAAAAACAATTGCGCTTGAGTTAGTGGAGGTAAATCCATGCTTAGATGATAAAAACAAAATGGCTGAAGTTGCTTTGGATATTCTTGAGCATATTGTTGAGGTATTAGAGCAGAAGTAATGGAAGAGAAAATCAAAGCATTTTTACTTGAGCATTCCAAACTTTTGTTTGGCAATGAGATTAGTGAGGATTTAATTCAATTTCAAGCAACACGAAAGGATGTTGAAGGTGATTTAACCTTGCTTGTTTTTCCTTTTGTGAAATTATTGCGTTGTTCTCCAGTTGAAGCAGGTGAGAAAATAGCAAATTTTATTATCGAAAAGATACCAGAGATAAAAAAATGTGCTGTCATCAATGGCTTTTTAAACATTGTTTTTTCGGATGATTATTGGTTTAATCAATTAAAAGAAATACATCAAAATGAACATTTTGGTTTTTCAAAGAAAGATTCAAAGCCAATGGTTATGGTGGAGTATTCATCTCCAAACACTAATAAACCCTTGCATCTTGGACATTTAAGGAATATCTTCTTAGGTCATTCAGTTGCAGAAATATTAAAAGCAAATGGTCATGAAGTAATTAAAACGCAGGTTGTTAACGACCGTGGTATTCACATCTGTAAAAGCATGCTTGCTTGGGAAAAGTTTTCTCCCTTGAATAAGAATGGTGAGCGAGAAACTCCATCTAACACAAATTTAAAAGGAGATAAATTAGTCGGAAAATACTACGTTGAATTTGATAAGCGCTTTAATGCGGAAGCAAAAGAAATCATTTCCCTTTGGGAAAAAGGAAATTTTGAAGGTTTTTCAGCGACTATTTCTGAGAACTTCAAAAAATTTCAAGCTGCATTGACAGGAAAAGACGAAAAAGCACAGCTTGCTATCCACGATAAAATAAAAGATTTAGCAAAGAATGAAACAAGTTTGTTGCGCGAAGCCAAAGATATGTTGATTAAATGGGAAGCGCGAGATCCACAAACGTATTTACTATGGACAACCATGAATAATTGGGTTTATGCCGGATTTGATGTCACCTACAAAAAAATGGGCGTATCGTTTGACAAATTATATTATGAATCTGAAACATTTTTATTAGGTAAAGATCAGGTAATTGAAGGTTTAAAATCGGGTATTTTCTTTAAAAAAGATGATGGGTCTGTTTGGATTGATTTAACCTCAGAAGGCTTAGATGAGAAATTAGTATTGCGTTCTGATGGCACAGCCGTTTATATGACGCAAGATATTGGAACAGCAATTGATCGTTTTAATGACTATAAACATTTAAGTGGAATGGTTTATACTGTTGGTAATGAGCAAGATTATCATTTTAAAGTGCTATTTCTAATTCTCCAGAAATTGGGTTATTCTTGGGCGAAAAATTGTTTTCATTTGTCCTATGGCATGGTAGATTTACCAAGTGGAAAAATGAAATCTCGAGAGGGAACTGTTGTTGATGCGGATGATTTAATGGCAGAAGTTGTTGAAAAAGCAACCGAGTTGACGAAGGAACGAGGACATTTAGATGGTCTTTCAGAAAGCGATAGAAATCTCTTATACGAAAGTATCGGAATGGGTGGATTGAAGTATTATTTACTAAAAGTAGATCCCAAAAAACGCATGCTTTTTAACCCAGAGGAATCTGTTGATTTAACAGGAAATACAGGCCCTTTTATACAATATGCTCATGCACGTATTTGTTCTTTATTGAAAAAAGCTGCAGTAGGAAAATCTATGGATATTTTACCTTTCAAATTGCAAGTTGAAGAAAAAGAACTTGTGAAATGCTTGGCCCTATATCCAAGTATTATTAATGAAGCAGCTGAGAATTATTCTCCGGCACTTCTAGCAAATTATTTATACGAACTGGTAAAACAGTTTGGCCATTTTTATCAGACAATTCCGATATTAATTGAAGTAAATCAAGAGGCAAAGCTCGGACGATTAATACTTAGCGACAACGTTGCAAAGGTTATAAAAAGCGGTTTGAATTTGTTGGGTATTGAAGCACCTGAAAAAATGTAATTAAAAAAGTTTAACTTTTCAATTAAAAATTACCTCATCACTTAGTTCCCGCACCATTTTAAATAATTCTATTTTAAAGGTTTGTGGATCATACTTACCTTTTTCAATCAAGCGCAATTTATGTTCCCATTGTCCGGTTAGCTCAGGGCTTTTTAATAAATCGCTTTTAATGGTATCAATTAAATTCATGCCTGTTTCAGTGGCTATAAGATTTTTCTTTTTCTTTTCAATGTATTTTCGTTTGAAAAGCGTTTCGATAATATTGGCTCGCGTTGAAGGTCTTCCAATACCGTTTTCTTTCATCAGTTCTCGCATATCTTCATTTTCCACTAATTTTC
>CAMDDR010000084.1:0-5380 GCA_945892995.1 Chitinophaga pinensis
CAAGCCCGGTTTAGTCGAATACCATAGGATAAACTATAATGAAATTGTAAAACCGAAGGATTGTAAAATTTTCTCTCAGTGCTCGTATTTAAAATAAAATTATCCGGGTAAGTTGTAGCTCCTGGGAATAAATTATAGTCATAATTCAAGCCAATAGATTGGTCTATAAAATACTTTCTAGCAATATCAATTTTCTTTTTTCCAACAAAAATTAAAGAGTGAAGAGATGCTCGAAGGTAAACATGTCCATTTCTAAAATTACCAATTGACTCTTGAGAAGAAGCAAGAGTATTATCAATATTACGGTAATTAATCATTGTTTTTTCAGAACCTGCAAGTTGACGGAAGCCTACTGCAAATTCCATGTAATCCATTATCCTACTTTTTTTAAGAAACTTAATTGGAGTTCCCTTCCAAGAGGGAAACTGTAAGAAACCAAATTCTGCAAAGGCACCAAATTGTCCAACTGGATTAATCTCAAAATCACCTCTTACTCCTGAATTGTCTGATAATTCTCCGTAAATGGTTTTTGAAGAAAGCAAATAAGTTGGACCAAAAGCAAAATGATATCCATTTTTAGTGACAATTCGATAATCGTCGGCTTTTTTACCTTTTTTAAATCCCCCTTGAGAGAAAGCAATAAGTGGAAGTAAAAGTAAAACTAGTATATATTTCATAACTTAAAAGTTAAAATCTTTACTTAAAACCTTCATTTCATTCATAACAGTTTCAGAATCCCATACATTCTCTATGTTTGGTATTTGCATGATGATATCCATTATATCGCTTTGCTTTTTACCTTGTTGATAAGCAACGCTATAACGAATGTTACTAAAAGTAACTTGAGAATAAAGAGGAAGCCAACTTTTTGGGTAGAGTTCACTAAATTTAGCCTCAATTTTCTTGCGTAATAAAAATTCAGGATCTGATACATAATCTCTCATTACATAATAATTATCCAAGGATAAATCTTGAAGTGCATCTCCATCTGGTTTGCGTTCGCGACTGTATTCCTCAAAAATCGCCTCCCAATTCTCATTGTGTTTCTTCATTAGATTAGAGAGCACAGTGCAATCTTCAAAACCCGCATTCATTCCTTGACCATAAAACGGCACTGTAGCGTGAGCAGCATCTCCCATGAGTGCAACCTTGCCATTTGTCCAAGGATAGCAACGAATAATCGCTAAATTAGATAAAGGATGATCTTCCCAAGCTTCTGCAACAGTTGGAACCATTTCGTAAAAGTCAGGAAAAACAGTTTTGAAGAATGTATTGACTGTCTCAGGAGAATTTAATTTATCAAAAGCAAACTTATCGTCCTCATGTGGCATAAACAAAGTGCAGGTAAACGACCCATCTTCATTTGCAAGAGCAATCATCATAAAACGTCCTCTTGGCCATATATGAAGTGCATTTTTATCTAACTTATAAGATCCATCTTCATTTGCAGGTAAAAGTAATTCACGATAACCATCAGCAATATAATTTTGACTGTAATTGAAGCGGTTTAACTTCTGCATAGAATTAAATCTTACTGCAGAAAATGCTCCGTCAACAGCAAAAATCAAATCGGCTTTTACTTCAATCTTCTCACCAGTTAGAGAATTTTTTAAGAAGGCAATACCATTTGTTAAATCAACATTCTGGCATTCGTGGTTATAATGAATAGTTGCATTGCCGTATTTTTCTGCAATATCCATCATTGCCGCATTAACTTTTCCTCTGGAGACTGAATAAATAGCTTCTCCCTCTTTCCCGTAGGGTTGATAGGTTAAATTCCCCTCTAAATCGTGCATTACCCTTCCATGCATAGGAATGGCAATTTTTCTAATTTCATCTCCAACTCCAACAGCATCGAGGGCCGTCCAACCTCGAACAGATAAGGCAAGATTAATCGATTTTCCTGCAGAAATTTCTGCTTTTCGGATATCTGATCTTCTTTCATAAATGGTTACTTTATATCCAGCTTTTGATAAATAAACAGCCCAAAGAGAACCAACCAAACCAGCTCCAACAATAACTACATTTTTTCCGTTTTCCATAAACTTTTATTTTCTCCAGTGCTTTGAATAAGCTGATTCAAAAAAAGAATTTCTTCTTCTTTCTAGTTTTTTTTTGCGTTGCCAAGCACTCATAAAACGCCAAATTAACAAGCCACCAATCAACACTGAAACTGCTTGAATAGTAACATTTACATAGGAGATTGTTTGATTTAATTCTCCAGTGTACTTTAGTTGAATAAGCTCTTGAATTGTCATTTATCTTTTAACAAAATTAACTAGAAACTAAATAAAGTAACAAGATCTTGTGTTTTTTATTAACAGAAAGAAACTTAAATTAAAATGTGGAAGTAAATAGTATGAATTCAAACATCGTTTTGCTAATTTTGTTCAGAACAAATAATTCTATTTATCGTTATAATTTTAGAATGAAGCAATTTGAAGTTCCTAATTTTTACCACTCACCAATTATAGCAAAGGTGAAAGCAAAACGAAAGTTAGATGATCCTAGAAAAAAAGATTTTAGTGCATTAGAATTAACCTTAGATAAAGTCACATTTATTTTTGCGCGTCATTTTGGCTTTTGCTATGGTGTAGAAAATGCAATAGAAAGAAGTTACAAGGCAATTAAAGAAAATCCTGATAAACGTATTTTTCTTATCAGTGAGATGATTCACAATCCAAATGTAAATGAGGATTTAAAAGCAAATGGGATACAATTCTTGCAAGATACTAATGGCGGACAATTAATTCCTTTTGAATCAATAACAAAAGAAGATATTGTAATAATTCCAGCTTTTGGAACGACAATTGAAATAGAAAATCGCTTGAAAAAAATTGGTGTGAATATTGAAACCTACAACACAACTTGCCCCTTTGTAGAAAAAGTATGGAATCGCTCTCAAAAATTAGGGGAAACAGAGCATACGATTGTCGTTCATGGTAAACTAAATCACGAGGAAACAAGAGCTACATTCTCTCACAGCGAAAAAAATGCGCCTGTAATTGTTCTTGAAAATATGGAAGATACTAAAGAACTAGGAGAATTTATTGAAGGAAAAAAAAATGAATCGGCTTTTTTTGAATATTTTAAAAATAAAATCTCAAAGGGCTTCAATCCTGACTCTCATTTAGAAAAAATAGGTGTTATTAACCAAACAACTATGCTTGCTTCTGAAACCCAAAAAATTACAGATTATTTACGTGCTGTAATGGTAAATAAATATGGGAAAGATGCTATTAAATCTCACATTGCCGATACGAGAGATACACTTTGTTATGCAACGAATGACAATCAATCTGCAACTTATGGTTTACTTGAAAAAGAAGCAGATCTAGCAATTGTCATTGGCGGACATAATAGCTCAAACACCACACACCTAGTTGAACTTTTAGAAAGCAAGTTCACTACTTTTTTTATTAGTAATCAAGATGCTATTTATTCTAAAAATGAAATCTTAAGTTACGACATTCATACGCAAGCGCTAAAAAAGAAAAAAGAATTCCTTCCTGAAAAAGAATCAATTCGTGTAATTGTAACATCTGGCGCTTCATGTCCAGATATTATTGTTGATGAAATACTGAAAAAAATTCTTTTACTCATTGGAGAAGAAGCTATAAATTTAGAAAAGTGTTTAGAAAATTTAAACTGAATTCAAAACAATGAAAATATATACTAAAAAAGGAGATAAAGGAATCACCGGATTGATTGGGGGAACAAGAATTTCAAAAAAATCTTTACGCATTGATTCCTATGGCACAATAGATGAACTTAACTCATTCATGGGACTTGTGAGAGATTTTGAAATCGACTCCAAGACTAAAATTCAACTAATAGAAATTCAAGATAGATTATTTACTATTGGTTCCAGTTTGGCTGCAGACCCTGAAAAATCAAGCATGAAATTACCTTCCCTTTGCGATGAAGACATTTCTAATTTAGAAAAGTGGATTGACGAGATGAATCTTACATTACCAGAAATGAGATTTTTTATCTTACCTGGCGGACACCAAGCTGTATCTTTTTGCCACGTAGCGCGCTGCGTTTGCAGAAGAGCTGAAAGAATTGTCGTTGAATTAAGTGATATAGAATTTGTTGACCCGATTGTCTTAAGTTATCTCAATAGACTAAGTGATTATCTCTTCACGGTTTGCAGGAAACTCTCTCAAGATTTTGGCGCAATCGAAGAAATATGGAAGCCAAGACTCTAAATTTTATTATTTCTTAAAAAAAAGCAACAAGAATGAACTAATTATTTGCTTTATATAAAATAAAGTTTACTTTTGCCGAAATAGAAATTTACAAACACACCAACATATGTATTGGACACTAGAATTAGCATCGTATTTAGAAGATGCACCATGGCCTGCGACAAAAGAAGAGTTAATCGATTTTGCAATTCGTACAGGATCACCATTAGAAGTTGTTGAGAATTTACAAGATTTAGAGGATGAAGGGGATTTATATGAAAACATTGAAGAAATTTGGCCAGATTATCCTTCTCGTGAAGATTTTCTCTTTAATGAAGATGAATATTAGTGTTATCTAATTCATGGCGAGATAGCTCAGTTGGTTAGAGCATTGGATTCATAACCCAAAGGTCCCGAGTTCAACTCTCGGTCTCGCTACATAAAATAGGTCAATCTATCAGATCGGCCTATTTTTTTGTTGCTATATGAGATAATAATCAATCGGAAGAAGTTATAATAAATCTATCCATAAACTTTTTATAGAATAAAGAAACTCTCTGTAGATTATGAGATTTGAATCCATAAAAAAAGCCCCTTCATTACTGAAGAGGCTCTTTAAAATCGGCGTCGACTTACTCTCCCACCCTCAAAAGGGCAGTACCATCAGCGCAAGCAGGCTTAACTTCTCTGTTCGGAATGGGAAGAGGTTGACCGTGCTGCTATAAACACCCAAAATCGTTGATACCAGGATTTTTTAAAAAAAAACTTAGTATCACAAAACTTTAGTGATATATCGGACGATTAAAGTAGTATTCAATACTAAAAAAAACAAGTTTGTAAGTCTACGGGTTATTAGTACTACTCGGCTATGACATTACTGTCTTTACACCTATAGCCTATCAACGTGGTCGTCTTCCACGGCCCTTAAAAGAAATCTCATCTTGAGGCGAGTTTCGTGCTTAGATGCTTTCAGCGCTTATCTCATCCATACATAGCTACCCTGCGATGCAGCTGGCGCCACAACAGGTACACCAGAGGTATGTCCACCCCGGTCCTCTCGTACTAGAGGCAGGTCCTCTCAAATTTCTAACGCCCACAACAGATAGAGACCGAACTGTCTCACGACGTTCTGAACCCAGCTCGCGTGCCACTTTAATGGGCGAACAGCCCAACCCTTGGGACCTTCTCCA
>CAMDDR010000085.1:0-5302 GCA_945892995.1 Chitinophaga pinensis
TAATTGCAATACCATCCGCCGTTAAAGTTTTTAATTACATTACTACGCTTTGGAGAGGATCCTTGGTCTTAACTCCTGCAATGTTATTTGCAATCGGCCTAGTTTCTACTTTTATATCTGGTGGTGTTACAGGAATAATTCTTGCAGATTCTGCTCTAGATATCGCGTTACATGATACGTATTTTGTGGTAGCACATTTTCACATTGTAATGGGAATGTCTGCTGTATTTGGCATGTTTGCGGGTGTTTATCATTGGTTCCCAAAAATGTTTGGAAGAATGATGAATACACGTTTAGGATATGTGCATTTTTGGATAACAATTATTGGTGCCTACGGCGTATTTTTCCCAATGCATTTTGTTGGTTTAGCTGGCGCACCTCGACGATATTATGATTCTACAGTTTACAATGAATTTGATCAAGATACTTTTGCAATGATTATGGACTTAAATGTAATCATTACAATTTTTGCAATTTTTGCAGCTCTTGGACAGTTATTATTCTTGTTCAATTTTTTCTATAGTATTTATCGTGGACCAAAAGCACCTCAAAATCCGTGGGATTCAACAACTTTAGAATGGACAACACCAGTAGAACATCTTCATGGAAATTGGCCAGGCGCTTTACCAGAAGTTCATCGTTGGCCTTATGATTATTCAAAACCAGGGTCAGTTGTTGATTTTATTCCCCAAAATGTACCTTTAGCAAAAGGGGAAGAAGAACATTAATAAAAATTAACCTTCCGAAATCCCTCTTGCTTTGCGATAGGGATTTTTTAATTTTCAGTAATTAAGTTCGCTTTCTACAATTTGAAGTTCTTCGTAGAATCTTTCGCCAAAAGCCCGAATTAAAGGTTCTTTTAAAAAACGGTAAACGGGAACATCTAATTTACTTCCGCAGGCGCAAGCGGGCTCACAAATTTTCCATTCCTCAAAATTAAGCGCTTTATAATTGTCAAATTCCTTAATACGAATGGGATATAAATGACAGGATATTGGTTTATTGAATGGAATCACACCTTCTCGAAAGGCTTTTTCTATTGAGCATTTTGCAGTTTTTGAGGAATCAAAATAAACAAAAGCACATTCTTTGTTATTTACCAAGTTTGTTGCAGGTTCTTTTTCCGCATCCAAATAATAAACTCCATTTTTTTCTACTGTTTCAATTCCTTTTACTTCCATAAACGGTTTTATTGCCTCGAAATGTTTTTCTATCTGCGTTACTTCTTCGAGCTTTAGTGGAGCACCTCCATCTCCCTCAATACAGCAAGCTCCTTTGCAAGCACTTAGGTCACAAACAAATTTCTTCGAGAATATTTCTGTTGATATTATTTTATCGTCTATTTCAATTAACATCTTGTAAAGTTAGCATTAGATTTACTACAATTAATAAATGTAACGAAAGGTTAAATTTATTCTTGGAGTATTAACTTTTTTAGTCTTTGCAACTTGGTGTTTCCAATAGTGTTGGATAGCACCTTTCATAACTAACAAACTACCATGAGTTAGATTATAACTTATTTTTTCCTTTGTTAAATTGTGCTTTAAATCAAAGCGCCGGGTTGCACCTAAACTCAAAGATGCAATAATTGGATTTTTTCCTAATGCTAATTCATCGTCTGCATGCCATCCATTTGAATCTTGACCATTTCTGTAAAGATTAACAAGAACACAGTTAAATTTTTCTCCACAAATTTTTTCTATTTGTTCTTTTAATAAAAGTAGTTCTTTTGTAAAATCATGGGTTTGCAAGTCAACCCCAGAATAGGAATAATTACGTTTTTCACTTGCAAAAAAAGCTTCGAGTCTGGGAATAGAGTGGGTTTTACCGAAAAGTTTTATTGTTCCTTGCTGAAATGGTAAGCTTGATATAAAATCTTTAAAAAGTGTGTCCGCCTGAAGTTTATCTAAAAAAAGATTATCATACATAATTTCTCCGTTTTGCACTTTAGTCGTAGTCATAAATATTTTTTGAATTCTATATAGATATTAACATTATTAATAGTGTAAAGTTCTGAAATAGCTTGTTTGCTTTCATTTAAATTTAGTGCTTAAAATTAGATATTGAAGCATTATTAGGATTATTCAAATAAAAAACTGTATATTTGTACCACTATTGTGAATGGTTAAATGAGAGGGGACGAAAGTCCCCTCTTTTATTGAAAAATGATAAAGAAAGACCTTATAACGAAATTGATTGACGAGCGCATTGCAGAATTAAACAATGGCTTGTATGTTGTTGAGCTAACAATTTCTCCTTCAAATGTTATTCGAGTTGAACTTGATAAGGTTTCTGGAGGAGTAACTGTTACCGATTGCATGTCGGTTTCTAGAAATGTTGAGCATAATTTAGACCGAGAAGAGCAAGATTTTGAATTACATGTTTCTTCTGCGGGCTTAGATAAGTCACTTCGCCATATAAAGCAATACATAAAAAATATTGGTCGCGAATTGGATGTAGTACTGCAAAATGGAACTAAGTTTTGTGGTGAAATCGTTGAAGTAACTGAAAATACAGTTATTCTTTGCCATCGAGAAATGAAAAAATTAGAAGTAAAAAAAAAGAAAGAATTAGTTGAGGAGAAATATGACCTCGCTTTTTCAGATATAAAAGAAGCAAAAATTGTAATATCTTTTAAATGATTATTTATGAATAGTGTGGAACTAACAGACTCTTTCTTAGAGTTTAAGGAATTAAAAAACATTGATAAACAAACCATGCAACATGTCTTGGAAGACGTATTCCGTGCTATGTTGAAGAAAAAATTCAATACTGATGAACACATCGATATCATTGTAAATATTGATAAAGGTGATGTTCAGATTTTTTTGAACAAAGAAATTGTTGACGATGGTGAAGTAGAAGATATAAATACTGAAATTGCATACAGCGATGCTATTAAAATATCTCCTGATTTTGAAATAGGTGAAGAAGTAACAGAAGAATTTAAGTTCGGAGATTTTGGTCGAAGAAATGTACTTTCACTTCGTCAAAATTTGATTTCTAGAATTCTAGAATTAGAAAAAGATCATTTATATAAAATATACAAAGAGCGCATTGGTGAAATTGTAACTGGAGAAGTATACCAAGTGTGGAAAAAAGAAATTCTTGTTTTAGATGATGAGGATAACGAATTGATCTTACCTAAATCTGAGCAGATTCCAATGGACTTCTTCAAAAAAGGAGAATCGGTTCGTGCTGTGGTTTCTAAAGTAGATATGAGAAATAGTACTCCTGTAATTATTCTCTCTCGAACAGCACCTGAATTTTTAGAACGCTTGTTTGAATTGGAAGTTCCTGAGGTTTTTGATGGACTTATTACAATCAAGAAAATTGTTCGTGAACCAGGGGAAAGAGCGAAAGTCGCTGTAGAATCTTATGACGACCGAGTTGATCCCGTAGGAGCATGTGTTGGAATGAAAGGCTCTCGAATTCATGGAATTGTTCGTGAATTACGAAATGAAAACATTGATGTAATCAATTATACTACAAACAACCAACTGCTCATTCAAAGAGCACTTTCTCCTGCTAAAGTAACTTCAATGGATATCTTGGAGGAGGAAAAACGCGTTAAAGTTTACCTTCGACCAGACCAAGTTTCTTTGGCGATTGGTAAAGGTGGAAATAACATTAAACTTGCAGGTCGACTTTGTGGCTATGAAATTGATGTATACCGAGATGGTGAAGTAGATGTTGAAGATGTTGACTTAGAAGAATTTGTTGATGAAATTGACACCTGGATAATAGACGAATTAAAAGCTATTGGTTGTGATACAGCAAAATCTGTGTTGGAAATGACAGTTGAAGATTTGACAAATAGAACAGATTTAGAAAAAGAAACGATTGAAGAGGTATTCCGTATTTTACGTTCGGAATTTGAATAAGATAATCCTCTAAAATAAAGGATAGATATGGCGGGAAAACCGATTAGATTAGGAAAAGCAGCAGGAGAGCTAAACGTTGGATTACCAACAATAGTTGAGTTCCTTGTCACAAAAGGAATTAAAATTGACTCAAATCCAAACACGCGTTTGGAGCCCGAGCATTTTGATCTATTGCTGAAAGAATTTGCTGCGGACCAAAGTATGATGGAGAAGGCCAAAGGAACATCTAATCGCAGAGAGCGAAGAGAAACTGTTACAATGAGCGATATCACCCCAGAAGAGAAAAAAGTAATTAAGGAGGATGACGAAGAAGGTGATGCAATTAATTTAGAAGAAATAAAACGGCAGATACTTGAAAGTCCAATCAAAGAAGAATCTAAACCGAGTTCACCATCAGATATAAAAACAGAAGAAAAAGAAGTTTCCGCTCCTTCAAAAGAGACAAACAAAGTTCAGATCGTTGGAAAAATAGATTTAGATGCGTTGAATTTGCGCTCTCGACCGGAGAAAAAACCACTCGAAGATCTAAAAAAAGAAAAAGGAACTGTACCATTAGAACAAGATAAAACAGTTGAAGTTTCATCACCAGAAGTAACAAAAGCTCCTCAAATTGAAACAATACGTATCCAAAGACAAGTTCTTACAGGAACAACTGTAATTGGAAAAATTGAATTGCCCGTTGAAAAACCGAAGGCCACTTCAGATGCTGCTGACGATTCAAAAAGAAAAAGAAAAAGAATTAAAAAGGTTGAAGTTCAACCGGCAAAAAGTACACCAGGAGCCACTACAAATCAAACATCGGGCCCATTAAAAACTGAAAAGAAAGAAGTCTCAGAGCGTGACATCCAAAAAGAAATTAAGGACACTTTAGCACGACTTTCAAATCAAGGAAGTAAATCTAAGGCTTCCAAAAATAGAAGACAGAAAAGAGATACCGTTGCCCAACGCCGTCAAGATGAAATGGATATGGCAGAATTGGATGATAAAATCCTAAAACTCACAGAGTTTGTAACTGTTTCAGAACTTGCATCAATGATGAGTGTTCAACCAACTCAAGTAATTTCTGTTTGTATGTCCTTGGGAATTTTTGCTTCTATAAATCAACGTTTAGATGCAGAAACAATTCATATTGTAGCGGATGAATTTGGCTTCGAAACTGAATTTGTAAGTGCTGAAGTACAGGAAGCAATTCAAACTGTTGAAGACCGTGAAGAGGACTTAATTGATCGTCCGCCAATTATTACTGTAATGGGACACGTGGATCACGGAAAAACTTCTTTGCTTGATAAAATTAGAAATGCGAATGTTACCGAAGGTGAAGCAGGTGGAATAACCCAACACATCGGTGCTTATTCTGTTACCTTGAAAGACAATCGAAAAATGACTTTCTTGGATACTCCGGGTCACGAGGCTTTTAC
>CAMDDR010000086.1:0-5092 GCA_945892995.1 Chitinophaga pinensis
ATGGTGTAAGTTCGCCAACTGAACGGAAAGCTGATTTATTTTCTACTGAGGGGGAAGGTGATGTTGGAATTCCAGAAAATCTATTTGGTAAAGAAGATCCTATAAAGGATATTGGTGGTTCTCAATATTTGGGATTGATATTTTACAAACCTGGTAAATTAGCAAACGAAAGAAGCTATGTGACTATTCCACTTGGAAGAGGTAAAGAACAAATTTCACTTAAAAAGAATTTAAAATATTGTGTGGAATTTTCAATTTCTTTGGCTGAGTCGTCCAAGTTTGCAGTTAATAATATTGCAGCATTATTTTCAAAAGAAGATTTCGGTTTAAATAATACAACAGCAATTTACAATTCTACTGACAGATTGGTAAAGTCACAAGCTAATAAGGTGTATACCGGTTTTTATGGTTGGGAACAGGTATGTAATATTTACACAGCTAAAGGAGACGAGAGATTTATTACCATTGGTAATTTTGATAAAAATGAAACAACAAAATTTGAATCTGTCAAAAAACCTAAAGATAGTGAAGTAGAATCAATAAGCCAAGCTTACTATTATGTTGATAATATTATTGTAACTCTTATTGATAAAAATACTGATTGTAAATGTTACAACAACGCTCCACCAAAAATTGAAGATTCATTTTCAAATTTAATTTATTCAAAAACACCTGAATTAACAGATAAAATGACACCTGCTCAAAAAATAGCTGAACAAGTGGCATATTTCAGATTTGGAAAGGCAACGTTTAGTGAAAATTGCAAAGAAGCAATGAATTATGTTATAAATGAGATGAATACTAATCCACAATTTCGAATAGAAATTCAAGGGCATTGTGATGCTAAAGAATTGAAAGTTGGAGAGGGTGTAGATGAATATTATGAAATGGACAGAAAACGTGTTGCAGCTGTTGTAAAATATTTGGTAGACCAAGGTATTGACCCAACAAGGATTGATAAAACCTATAAAAGTTCGACAACTCAAAGTTCTGAAGTTGAAGAGGACGATGAGGATGAAGTGAAGGAGGCAAAAAATAGAAGAATAAACTTTATTCTAAAGTAACAAAGCCAAACGTATTTATAAAAAGCTGACAGATTAAAGTCAGCTTTTTTTTTGCTGAAAATTATTCTATTTTTTTTAAATAAATCGCTCATTGAAGCACCAAATTTTCAATTAATGAGGTTTAATATAAAGTTCTTAATTTTACTACATGAAATTTAGTTTAATTCTCTTCTTTTCTCTACTAGTATCGAGGATCAATGCACAAGCAATAAATCCGGATGATTCTTTTACATTTGAATTGGGATTACCCAATGCTACAAATAATAAAGCCTATAAATCGATTATGCAAGGTTTGGTTTGTATCTCTCCATCTTATCAATATGCGCTTAAGAATGGTATTTCTTTTGGAATAGGATTGCATTATTCCTATTTTGCAATCAATGAATTTAGAGTGCAGCCAAAAATATTTGGTGGAATTCATTCTGCTGCAGGCTTTTTAAAACTTGGTTACGAAAAATTTTGGACAGAACGTTTTGGAACAGAAATAGGATGTAAAATCGGTTATTTAAATTCTTTTGCTGTAAGTGATTCAATAATAAATTATAGGAGAACTGAAGCGGCCTTTGTTGAGCCATTTATTTCATTTATAGCGACTTCTTCTGTTAATAGTGCGTATCGTTTTACAATTGGTTTTCCTTTTTATGGATTTAATTTTACACCAGAAACGATAGGAATTTTAGATTCAAGCATGGGTTATTCCAGTGCTGATTTCTCTAAAATAGCATCAGCATTCACAATAAGTTTTGGCTACACATTTTATTTCAATGGCAAAAAAAAAACCGACGAAGATTAAGTTTGAATTATTCCAACATTGTATCTTTTTTCAATAGGTGCATGATTGGCCATTTCAATTCCCATTGATATTATTTTGCGGGTTTCAACAGGATCAATAATGGCATCTATCCATATGCGACTAGCAGCATAATATGGAGATATTTGCTCATCGTACTTATTCTTAATAGAGTCGAATAGTTCTTTTTCTCTTTTTGGAGTTATTTCCTCACCTTTTCCTTTTAGCGTGGCAACTTCAATTTGAAGAAGTGTTTTAGCAGCAGCAGCACCTGACATAACGCCAATTTCTGCACTTGGCCATCCAACAATTAAGCGAGGATCATACGCTTTTCCACACATAGCGTAATTTCCGGCACCATATGAATTTCCCATTATAACTGAAAATTTTGGAACTACGCTGTTTGCCATGGCGCTGACCATTTTTGCTCCATCCTTTATGATTCCACCATTTTCACTTTTAGAACCTACCATAAATCCTGTAACGTCATGCAAGAAAACCAAAGGGATGTTTTTTTGATTACAATTCATAATAAATCGAGCTGCTTTATCTGCAGAATCAGAGTAGATTACTCCTCCAAATTGCATTTCTCCTTTTGAATTTTTGGATATTTCACGGTTGTTTACGATGATTCCTACGCTCCAGCCATCAATTCTAGCATACGCTGTAATAATTGATTTACCATAACTTTCTTTGTATTCTGTAAATTCAGAATTATCAAGAAGGCATTTCAATATCTCTTTTGTGTTGTATGGTTTAGAGCGATCTGCAGGAATAATTCCGTACACTTTTTTTATCGCTTCTTTGGGATCAACACTTTCTATTCTGTCAAATCCAGCCTTTGGTTTTTCTCCAATCTTGCTTATTAAGTCTCTAATTTTAGAAAGACATTCTTGGTCGTTTTCAACTTTGTAATCACATATTCCTGAAACCTCAGTCTGAGATCTTGCACCACCCAATGTTTCATTGTCAATAGTTTCTCCAATTGCCGCTTTTACGAGATAGGAACCTGCTAAGAAAATAGTACCTGTTTTATTTACAATTAAAGACTCATCCGACATAATTGGTAAATAAGCACCTCCAGCAACACAAGATCCCATTACTGCAGCAATCTGAACGATTCCCATCGAACTCATAATTGCATTGTTTCTAAAAATCCTTCCGAAATGTTCTTTGTCGGCAAAAATCTCGTCTTGCATTGGAAGATAAACTCCTGCAGAATCGACTAAATAAATAATCGGCAAATGATTTTCCATCGCAATTTCTTGCGCCCTTAAATTCTTTTTCCCACTTATTGGAAACCAAGCTCCAGCTTTAACTGTAGCATCATTTGCAACAACAATTACTTGTTTCTTTTTAACGTAGCCAATTACAATTACAACGCCTCCAGAAGGACAGCCGCCATGTTCCTTGTACATGCCAAAACCAGCGAGTGCGCCAATTTCAATACGTTCAGTTTCTGGGTCTAAAAGAAGATTAATTCGTTCTCGAGCAGTTAGTTTTCCGCCGTCGTGTAATTTTTGTCTTCGAGCTTTTCCACCTCCTTCATATATCTTTTCTAATTCTTGCTTTAAACCTCTTATTTTTAAGCGCATTTGATCCTCATTGAAGTTAAATGCTAATTCTTTTTCTGAAATTGCCATATGAATTACTTAGTAGTGTAAATATACAAAATGTCTCCTAAGTTCTAGTGAACTTGCATACAACAAAAACTATCTATTCTATTATTCTTGTCATGTTTTCACTTTTTCTTACATTCACACATTAAAATTTAATTCAAGAAACTAAATTCAATGAAAGACAATTTAAATCCTGAAAAGCAAACGCATAGTTTCTTAACAATTTACATTCTTCTTGCTATGTTGCTTGGTGCCATTTTAGGTTCTATCATTCATACATATTATCCTCATTTAGCAACTAATTTCAGTAAGAACATTAAATTATTGGCAACGATTTTTATTCGTCTTGTGCAGATGATTATTGCGCCACTTGTTTTTACAACATTGGTAGTTGGCATAGCAAAATTAGGAGATATTCGTGCGGTTGGTAGAATAGGAGGGAAGGCGCTTGCTTGGTTCTTTTCGGCGTCTTTGGTATCGCTTTTAATAGGAATGTTTTGGGTAAATTTTCTTCAGCCAGGAGTTGGACTAAACCTTTCGGATATTGATGTTTCAACAGCTTCAGATGTAACAGATAAAACACAATCATTTTCCATACAGAATTTTATAGAACATATAATTCCAAAGTCAATTTTTGAGGCCATGGCAACGAATGAAATACTTCAGATTGTGATATTTTCAATTTTCTTTGGTTTAGCAGCAGCAGCAATTGGCGATAAAGTGAAACCAGTAATTTCTGCTCTTGATTATACTTCTCACATTATCTTAAAAATGGTTAATTACGTCATGAAATTTGCTCCAATTGGTGTCTTTGGTGCTATTGCTGCAGTTTTTGCAACAAAAGATATTTCTGATTTAATGCTTACTTATACAAAGTTTTTTAGTTCCTTTTTAGTGGGTATCGCATCCTTGTGGCTTGTTTTATTGCTTGTGGCTTTTTTCTTTCTTGGTAAGCGCTTAAAAACATTGTTGAAAAGAATAGTTAGCCCTTTGGTGATTGCTTTTGGAACAACAAGTAGTGAAGCTGTTTTTCCTAAGTTAACAGAAGAACTAGAACGTTTTGGTGTTAAAGATCGAATTGTTTCATTTATGTTGCCACTTGGTTATTCTTTTAATTTAGATGGCAGCATGATGTATATGACTTTCGCAAGTATTTTTATTGCTCAAGCGTATGGAATTCCTCTTGATATTGGAACTCAATTTACAATGTTACTAGTTTTAATGCTTACCAGTAAAGGAATTGCGGGGGTTCCGAGAGCAAGTTTGGTGGTTATTGCTGCAACTTGTGGCATGTTTAATATTCCGATTGAAGGAATAGCTTTAATTTTACCAATTGATCATTTTTGTGATATGTTTAGAAGTGCAACAAATGTCTTGGGTAATTCTATTGCAACCTCAGTAGTTGGTCAATGGGAGGAAGGTAAAAGTAGTGAGAATTAATAAGGTTTTTATTAGATGAGATTCTTGTTTTCAATAGTCGCAGTTATTTCTTTTGGATTGACCTTTGCGCAAAAAACAATAAAAGTAATTGACTTGGCTACCTACAAGCCTGTCGCAAATGTGCTTGTCTCAAAAAGTGATAAATCGGCTGAGTTTGGAAAAACAAATGAAAAAGGTGA
>CAMDDR010000087.1:0-4977 GCA_945892995.1 Chitinophaga pinensis
CACAGCTATAGCGAATTGATTCTTTTTCCTATCGGAACAACAAATGAAGAATTTGCGGAACACCATGATTATTTTCAAGATTACACCCTACACATGGTAGAATTAAATGCTTATGCAGCTATAAAGGCTTCAGATTTATATCCTGCATCTGGTGATTCAGATGATTACATGTATAAAGATGATCTTGGAGTTGGAGAAAAAGATACTATTTTTGCTCACACCCCAGAAGTTGGAACTGAATTTTGGCCAGCCACAAGTGATATTATCCCTACTTGTAGTGAAATGGTATATCCCAATTTGATATTAGCTCATCTCACTCGTAATTATGTACTTGTAAAAGATGCTGATCCATCTTCTATTGCTACATTAACAGGAAGTTTTAATCATACTGCAAAACGTTTAGGACGAGAAGCTGGAGTTGTAACTGTTTCAATTGAGCCAATCTTGAATATTTCATCTGTTGGCAATCCTGTTTCATATAATTTGAATTTACAACAAAGTTTGCCAGGTTCTATTTCATATGTTTTAAATCCAGCAATTCAATTTGGAGATGAGATTAAATACATTCTTAAAACAGACAATGGACTTTGGATTAAGAAAGATACGATTACAAAAACCTATGGTGCGATTACATTACAAGTTTTAGATGATGCTACTTCCAATATAAATTGGACGGGAACTTGGGGAACAACCACTTCAACTTTTGTTTCTCCCTCTAAATCATTTTACGATGGTTCAACAGGAGATTATTCTAATAATGCAAACAAAACATATACGTATACTCCAACAATTAATTTAACTACAGCGACTTCCGCCATGGTTTCTTTTTTTGCAAAATGGGAAATTGAAGCTGATTATGATTTTGTGCAATTTCAAGTTTCAACGGATAATGGCGCTACTTGGATTGGTCAATGTGGAAATTATACTGTCCTTGGAACTAGCGCAAATGGCTCTGTTCAACCGGAAAATCAGCCAATATATGAAGGAAATCAACCAAACTGGGTATTTGAAGAAATTAATTTGAGTGATTATCTTGGACAACAGATAAAATTCCGTTTTAAATTTCAATCAGATGGGGGCTCAGTTGCTGATGGTTTCTATTTTGATGATTTTAAAATCTTTTACAACCTAGATAATCAAATAGGAACTCCGCTTGCGTCTTTTAGCACAACGGGAAATAGCTTTTGTCAAAATAGCCCGATAACCTTTACAGATTTCTCCACAAATTCTCCAAGTTCTTGGTCTTGGAACTTTGGTGACGGCGGAACCTCTACACAACAAAATCCGCAACATACGTATTCTACTCCTGGAAATTACACCGTAAACCTTACAGTAACTAATGCTACAGGATTTAATTCTACTAGTGAGACAATTACTATTGAATCGTGTGTCTCTACAACTGATCTACTTGCGAATGGCGTTTCTTTAAGACCTAATCCGAACAACGGAAATTTTGTAATAACAGGATTAGATGAAAATACGCAGTTTACAATTTTTGATTTTAATGGTAAAAAAGTCTTGCAAAGAACAGTGAATATGTCTTCTGAAAAGATTGAATTAGCTTTTGTTCGTTCTGGCTTGTATTATTTAGAAGCATCAAAAAATGGGCAAATAGGACGAATGAAGTTTGCAGTGATAAATTAATCATTTGGGGACTAATCCTTTAATTGTATCTTTGACAAATGGCTGGTTCAAGTTTCGGAACACTTTTTAAATTAACAACTTTTGGCGAGTCACACGGAACTGCTATTGGCGGTATAATTGACGGAGTTCCGGCGAATTTTCCTTTAGATATTCCAGCAATACAACTTGATTTAGACAGAAGAAAACCTGGTCAATCTTCTCTTGTTACGCAGAGAAAGGAAAGCGATACAGTACAATTTCTTTCGGGTATTTTTGAAGGGAAAACCTTGGGGAGCCCGATTGGTTTTATTATTCTAAATGAAAATCAAAAAGAAGCTGATTATGCTCATTTAAAAGATACCTTTCGACCTTCTCATGCAGATTTCACCTACGAAAAAAAATATGGCATTCGGGATTATCGAGGCGGCGGAAGAAGTAGTGCCCGAGAAACAGCGAGTAGAGTAGTAGCGGGAGCTCTTGCAAAGCAAGTTCTAAATTCTATTGGCATCAACTTCTCAACTTTTGTAGATCAAGTTGGAGATATCCGCTTTCATTCAGATGCATTTTTTGCTTTAAAAGAAATAGAAAATAATTTGGTGCGCTGTCCAGATTTAAATACTGCAACTAAAATGGAAAATCTTATTCGTGAGGTTCGAAAAGAGGGCGATACTATTGGTGGCGTAATTTCTTGCGTAATTAAAGGTGTTCCAGCTGGTTTAGGGGAACCTGTTTTTGATAAATTACCTGCTGAATTGGGAAAAGCAATGCTTTCAATAAATGCTGTAAAAGCCTTTGAAATTGGAAGTGGAATGGAATCGATTGCTATGAGAGGTTCTCAGCACAATGATCTTTTCAATGAAGATGGAACAACTCAAACCAATTATTCTGGTGGAATTCAAGGTGGAATTTCGAATGGAATGCCAATTCATTTTCGTGTTGCCTTTAAGCCAGTTGCGACTATTATGCAAACACAAGCGTCTATAAATACAAAAGGAGATAAAATAGAATTAGAGGGAAAAGGTCGCCACGATGCCTGCGTAGTTCCACGAGCTGTTCCGATTGTAGAAGCTATGGCTGCTCTCGTTATTTTAGACTTTTATCTTCGCAATAAGTCCGTACATTTGTAAAGAAAACTTTAAAAGATGATACAACGTATTCAAAGTATTTATTACATTTTAGCAATGATTTGCCTGTCTTTATTACTTTCAGGAATGGAGATATTTCGTTTTATAGGTTCAAAAACGTATTATGTTTTTAGTGCTTTTGGCTTGGAATCAGGAAATGTAAATGATCCACAAGCAAATTTACAGCCCTTATCAAAAATCCCTTTTTTCTTAACACTCATTAGTTTTATTCTTTTCATTTTTATTGCATTAATGGGATATAAGAATTTAACCCGTCAATTTAAATTAGCTCGAACTATTTTCTTTATTTATCTCTTACTAATTGTTTCGCTTGTAATTTTTGCAATTATGGGTGGTGGAATGTTAAGTGCCGATGAAACAAAAAGAGAATTAGGCCTCGGTTTTTTCTTGTTTGTTTTGGGTTTTCCTTTTTGTTTTTTAGCTCAATTGGGAATTAAACGCGATAAAAAATTACTCGATTCATTGAATCGCCTTCGTTAGGGCTTTGTATAGATAATTAAGTTGTTATAGTTTAGTTTCCAAATTTAATTGCTCAAGTTTATATACTAATATTAAATCAAAAGACTTAATTACAATTTTATCAATTTTATCTTGCTTTCCATTGCGAATTCTTTCAACAAAAGATTTTAATTGTTCTAAAGAATAGTCATTATCATTTGATAAAATTTCCTTGTATTTGAGTATGTCAATTATAAGTTCAGCAAGTTGCTCAGCCGGAATCTTATACATTGCAGCACATTGGCTATTTATCATTTCCGGAGTATATTTTGAAAAGGGGGAACTTTCATCTGCGTCTTCAATCTTTTCAAGAAAAAGTGATGACAACCGAGCTGGGCTCGGTTCAGTTATGCTTTTGTATTTATCTTGATAAAAATTATATTTTGCATCATCTGTATAGTTACTACAAGATGAAAAAATTAGAATAATCCATAATAAATAAAAAAGTTGTTTCATAAGTTTGATTTTTAGATTCATCTAAAATAATAAATATTAATCAAATCAATTCTTGTTGCAGTAACATATCAATCTGCTTACTTGAGTTGAAGTAAATACCTTCCCTCTACTCGTTGTTGTTTTGCCTTATGTTGAAAAGTACCTGCAATCCCTTCTAAATTAGCAATTGCACGTTAATTATTCAAGTTTTCTTTTGCTTTTAACTTGTTTGTTGAAACTTCTTTAAGCCGATTCTCATATTTTAGGTTTTCTGGTGTTCCAAGTTTGATTCCAAGCTTTCTCAAATCTTAGTATTTAAATTCCTAACTTTGCAGGCCTAAAATGGCTTAATTACATCATTCATGAATTATCTTTCTGTTGAAAATCTGACCAAATCATTTGGTGAACGCGTTCTTTTTTCTGACTTGACTTTTGGAATTGACCAAGGCCAAAAAGTTTCCATCATCGCCAAAAATGGATCTGGTAAAACAACTTTATTACGCTGTTTAATGGATTATGAGCAATACGATTCAGGCCGAATAGTTTATAGAAATGATATTCGAATTGCCTTCATGGAACAAACGGAATTGATGAACGAAAAGCAAACTATTTTGGAAGCTGTTTTTGATCACGATTTACCCGAACTGAAGTTGATAAAAGAATACAACGTTGCAATGGACAACAACGATGAAAAAGCTTTAGAACATTTGTACCAGGAAATTACAGAGATGAATGCTTGGGACATTGAAGTTAAGGTTCAACAAATTTTATCAGTTTTAAAATTACAAGATACATCTCAGGTTGTGGGATCACTTTCTGGAGGACAGAAAAAACGTGTTGCCTTAGCCAAGGTTTTACTTTCTGACGCCGATTTTTTATTCTTAGATGAACCTACAAATCATTTAGATTTAGACATGATTGAATGGTTGGAATCGTATTTGGCCACTTCTAAATCTACTATTTTAATGGTTACCCACGATCGCTATTTTTTAGAAGTTGTATGCGATACAATTTTTGAATTGGCAGACAAAACACTTTATAAGTACAAAGGGAATTTTTCTTATTACTTGGAGAAAAAAGCAGAACGTGAAGACCAATTACAATCCACAATTGAAAAAGCAAAAAACACCTTTCGTAAAGAATTAGATTGGATTCGTCGCCAACCAAAGGCAAGAAGTGTGAAGCAAAAAGCCCGAGTAGATGCATTTCAAGATATAAAGAAAACAGCACTTCAAAACACCGATGAAGACGAATTGGAATTACCCGTTAAGATGGA
>CAMDDR010000088.1:0-4970 GCA_945892995.1 Chitinophaga pinensis
TAAGAATAGAAATTTCATAAAAAATAGTAACTACTTCAACAAAGATATCATTTTAATACTAAAAAACAAAAAAACAATTAGAAATTAAGTTGCAAGTTTTAAAAAACAAATAAAATTATCTAGAAAAATAGTAGTTTTGAACTATGCAAGAGAAATCTGTAATCATTACCGCTGGCGGACTTGGTAAAAGAATGAAAAGTACTTTGCCGAAGCAATTTATAGTGCTTGGAAATAAGCCACTTCTGATGCATACAATTCAGTTATTCTATAAATTTGATCCTACTATTGAAATTATTCTAGCGCTACCTAAAGATTGGGTAAACTATTGGCAGGAGTTGCAAGTTGAGTACAATTTCAAAATTCCTCACACAATTGTTATTGGTGGTGAAGAACGATTTCATACCGTTCAAAATGCACTCGAAAAATGCACAGGAAGGTTTATTGCGGTTCACGATGGTGTTCGACCTTTTGTTTCTCGAGAACTACTAGAACGTTGTTTTGATTCATTACAGCAAAATTCTGCGGTTATCCCTGTTTTATCTATTAAAGAATCTGTAAGGTTTTTGGATGATAATAAAACGGAAGCATTGGATAGAAATCACTATAAATTAGTGCATACACCTCAATGTTTTCATGCAGAAATTTTAAAAAAAGCATATTTGCAAGCATTTCATGATTTGGTAACTGATGATGCTCGCTTGTTAGAGCAAATGGGAGAAAAACTTTTTTTTGTGGAAAGCGAAGAGGAAAATATTAAAGTTACAACGGAAATTGATTTACGGATTGCAAAGGTAATTTTAGCTTCAAAAAAATAAAGATGATAAAACCACCAGGTCTTAAAAAAGGTGACAGTATTTATCTATGCACACCCGCAAAAGCAATAGATAAAGAACTAGTTTTAGTTGCAAAAAAACAAATTGAAAATAGAGGCTATAAAGTAATTATTTCAAAAAATTGCTTTGGTAAAAACAACTATTTTTCGGGGAGCGATGAAGAACGAAGTGCAGATTTACAGTTTGGGATAGATCATGAAGAGGTAAAAGCTATTTTTTGCGCGCGAGGTGGCTACGGGTCTGTTCGCATTGTAGATTCATTGAATTGGGCAAATATGTTGAGGGAACCAAAATGGCTAGTTGGATATAGTGATATTACAGTATTTCATCAGCGACTTAACAAACTTGGTGTACAAAGTATTCATGGTTCAATGCCCTTTAATTTTGGAAGCAATTCTAATCAAGCACTTACCTCATTGTTTTCTGCTCTAGAGAATACTAATTATACTATTTCTGCAAAACTTAACGAAAGTAATTGCCATGGCAAAGCGAATGGAATGCTTATTGGAGGAAATCTAAGTATTGTTTATAGCTTACTTGGCACAAATGATTCTTATCTTTTTGAAGATAAAATTTTATTTATTGAAGATATCTCCGAGCATTACTATCAGTTAGACCGCATTCTTTTTACACTTAAAAAAGCTGGAGTGTTTGAGGCAATTAAAGGGCTCGTTATTGGCGGTATGACAGATATTCAAGATACAGAAGTTCCTTTTGGGATGAGCATTGAGGATATTGTATTACAGCATTTCACCTTTCGTAAAATTCCTATTGGCTTCTATTTTCCAGTTGGACACATTTCAGATAACCAAGCACTTATTGTTGGGGCTAATGTTCAACTTAATGTTGATGAAAAAGGGAGCCAGCTTTATTATATAAATTAATTACAAATTAAGAACTAAAGGTGCTATTATTTGTTGTTTAACATTACCTTTGCAAACTTAAAAAAAGATTTATGAGTAATTCTTCCATATTAAAATCATCAATCGCAAAGAAGTATTGGATGGCTTTAACCGGTTTGTTTCTATGTTCTTTCTTAGTCGGACATTTGCTTGGTAATTTACAGCTTATATTCATCGATGGTGAAGAAGGAAGAAGAGCTTTTAATGAGTATGCTTATTTCATGACTCACAATCCTGCAATAAAAATATTATCTTATTTAACGTATATTTCAATTATCTTTCATGCTGTTGATGGTTTTATTTTAACAATTCAAAATAAGAGAGCACGCCCAGTTAATTATGCTGTTAATAATCCTGGCTCAACATCTTCTACGCCAGCGCGATACATGGCAGTATTAGGGACTTTAATCTTAGTTTTTATTGCTACCCACATGGCTAACTTTTGGTGGAAAGTAAAATTTACACAAGATATTCCATTACACACATTCAAAATTGAATCGAAAGAAAAAATGAATATACCAGAAGGTCAAGTTTTTTACTATACACAAGTACCAAGCATTCAGCCAATCCCAAAAGATACAAACACCTTAGAGGAAAAGGGAACAGCTATTTATTATAAAAATACCAATATCAAAATTGCTGATGGCTACATTGACCTTCATAAAGTAGTGATGACATTTTTTAGTAAATCAAACCCAAATGGGATTTTTGCAGTTCTTTTTTATGTTCTTTCAATGCTTGTTTTAGGGTTTCACCTTTGGCATGGTTTCGCTTCGTCATTTCAAACTTTAGGTGTTAATCACGCCAAATGGACACCAATTATCAAAAATTTAGGTAAAGGATTTGCAGTAATTGTTCCGCTTCTTTTTGCGCTTATTCCCATTTTAATTTATTTGAATAACTAGGAAAAATTTAAAGTATGTCGAAGTTAAATTCTAAAATTCCAGAAGGACCGATAGCTAATAAGTGGACGGAGCATAAGAACCACATGAAATTAGTCGCTCCAAATAATCGTCCTAAGATTGATGTAATTGTAGTAGGGACTGGTTTAGCTGGAGCATCTGCTGCTGCATCTCTGGGAGAAATGGGCTACAACGTTAAAGCTTTTTGTTTTCAGGATTCACCAAGGCGCGCGCATTCAATTGCCGCTCAAGGTGGAATTAATGCAGCGAAAAATTATCAAAATGATGGCGATTCTGTTTACCGTCTTTTTTATGATACTATAAAAGGAGGAGATTACCGTGCTCGTGAAGCAAATGTGCATCGCTTAGCAGAAGTTTCAACAAATATTATCGATCAATGTGTGGCTCAAGGGGTTCCTTTTGCAAGAGAATATGGAGGTCTATTAGACAATCGTTCTTTTGGAGGCACGCAAGTTCAACGGACATTTTATGCGGCAGGACAAACTGGACAACAGTTATTATTAGGCGCCTATTCTGCCTTGTCTCGTCAAATTGGCTTAGGTCGTGTTGAAATGTGTCACCGTCATGAAATGATGGATATTGTTACAATTGAAGGAAAAGCCAGGGGAATAATTGCCAGAAACTTAGTAACAGGAGAAATTGAAAGACATGCTGCTCATGCTGTTGTAATTGCAAGCGGTGGATATGGAAATGTCTATTTTCTGTCAACAAATGCAATGGGCAGCAATGTTTCTGCAGCATGGAAAATTCATAAACGCGGTGCTAAATTTGCAAATCCTTGTTTCGTTCAAATTCACCCGACCTGCGTCCCTGTTCATGGCGTTAACCAATCAAAATTAACATTGATGTCGGAATCATTGCGTAATTCCGGGAGAATTTGGGTTCCAAAGAAAAAAGAAGATGCAGAAGCAATTCGAGCTGGACAATTAAAACCAACACAAATTGTGGAAGAAGAAAGAGATTACTTTTTGGAAAGAAGGTATCCCGCTTTTGGAAATCTTGTTCCCCGAGATGTAGCTTCTAGAGCCGCAAAAGAACGGTGCGATGAAGGTTTTGGAATTGAAGCTAACGATACGAATGAAGGAGTTTATTTGGACTTTAGCTCAGAAATTATTTCCAAAGGCAAGCAAGCGGCTTATTCTCAAGGAGATCACAATCCATCAAGTGAAAAAATAACTGAATTAGGAAAGAAATGGTTGGCTGAGAAGTATGGAAATTTGTTTAAGATGTATGAAAAAATTACAGACGAAAATCCCTATGAAACCCCAATGAAAATATATCCTGCTGTGCATTATACAATGGGAGGTGTTTGGGTTGATTATAATCTTCAGAGTACAATTCCCGGATGTTTTGTTGCTGGTGAAGCTAATTTTTCTGACCACGGAGCAAATAGATTAGGCGCTTCTGCCTTAATGCAAGGTTTAGCTGATGGTTATTTTGTGCTGCCATATACGCTTTCTAATTATTTAGCGGATGAAATTAGAACAGGGAAAATTTCTACCGATACGCAAGAATTTTTGGATGCAGAAAATTCTGTGAAGGAAAGTATTGAAAAGATAATTTCTGCAAAAGGAAGTAAATCTGTTGATCATTTTCATAAACGTTTGGGATTGATAATGTGGAACAAAGTTGGTATGGCACGCAACAAAAAAATCCTAAAGGACGCAATTGAAGAAATTGGAAATTTACGAACTGAATTTTATGCTGATGTCTATGTTCCTGGCGCTGCAGATGAAATGAATTCTGAATTGGAAAAGGCCATGCGAGTTGCAGATTTTATCGAATTAGGACAATTAATGGCGATTGATGCTTTGGAACGAAATGAGTCGTGTGGTGGGCATTTTAGAGAAGAATTTCAAGATGCTGAGGGGGAAACCTTAAGAGATGATAAGAAATACAAACATGTCGCTGCTTGGGAATACCAAGGAATGGATGTAACAAAAGCAATTCTTCATAGAGAAGAACTGAATTATGAATTTATTAAAATTGCTGATAGAAACTATAAATAATGGATGAAAAACCTAAAGTATGGAAAATGATGTTGATTAGTTGGCTATTTGTTTATCCAGTTATTAACCTCATGTTTTTCTTAATTTTTCCTTTAATTGAAGAACTTCATCCCTTATTAAGAACATTTATTTTTACCGCAATATTAGTCCCTGTAATGGGAATGGCAATTCCTGCGCTTCATAAGAAATTCTGGAATTGGATAACGAAATAAGATTAAAAACTGTTTTGAATAAAACAACAAACATGGCAGCAAAAACAATAAACATTACATTAAAAATCTGGAGACAAAAGAATTCTAAAGC
>CAMDDR010000089.1:0-4599 GCA_945892995.1 Chitinophaga pinensis
GATTGTTTATTTATAGAATCCAAAATAATCGTTACTGGCCCATCGTTGATAAGTTCAACTTGCATGTCTCCGCCAAAAACACCTTTCTCAATTTTTCCGTCAAATGATTTTTTAAGTTGAGAAAGAAAATAATCATACAAAGGTCTTGCTTGTTCTGGTCTTGCAGAACGAATAAAACTTGGGCGATTTCCTTTTTTTGTGTCTGCAAATAATGTGAATTGACTTACAATAAGCAAGTCGCCAGAAATGTCGGAGACCGAAAGATTCATTTTCCCCTCTTCATCGCCAAAATTCTGAGATGTATTAACTTTTGAATTAAATAATCAACATCAAGTTCGGCATCAACATGCTCAATTCCTAGTAAAACAAGAAGTCCTTGTTGTATTTCCCCTACAATTTCATCGTTTATTTTTACGGATGCTTTTCTAACACGTTGTATTACTATTCTCATGCAAAAGTCTTTCTACGATGAGGGTCACTTGGATCTTCGTACATTAAATCTAAATAACTTTGATAACGAGAAAAGGATATCTCATCTTTTTCTACTGCAGCTTTAACGGCACAATTTGGCTCATTTAAGTGTAAGCAATTGTGAAAACGACAAGCGCCAATTAGATTTCTCATTTCCGGAAAATAGTGTGCCATGTGCTCTTTTTCTAAATCAATTACGCCAAAAGCACGAATTCCAGGGGTGTCAATAATATAACCTCCACTTGCTAAGCTGTGCATTTCTGCAAAAGTAGTGGTGTGTTTTCCTTGCTCGTGCACCTTTGAAATTTCTCCTGTCCGTAGCGTTAAAGTTGGATCCAATGAATTCACCAAGGTTGTCTTTCCCACTCCGCTATTTCCTGAAATCATAACTTGTTTTCCCTTAAGTTCCTTTCGAAGAAAACTTATTTGTGATTCATGTTCAGCGCAGATTCGATGACAAGTATAGCCTAAACTAGTATAGATTGCTGAAAGCTCAGTAAATAAGTGTTCCTCCTCAGCACCAAACAAGTCGATTTTATTGAATAATAAGGTTGTTGGTATTCTAAAGGCTTCGGCAGAGACTAAAAATCTGTCGATGAACCCAATTTGTGTGACTGGAGATTTTAAGGTCACCAATAAATAAGCATGGTCAACATTTGCAGCAATAATCTGCATTTGCTTACTCAAATTTGTCGATTTCCGCACAATGTAATTCTTGCGAGGAAGAATGGATTGAATTGAATATGATATTTTGGAATCTTGAGAATTTGTGTCAGATGAAGCTGTTAATTCTACACGATCGCCAGCAGCTATAGGATTTGTTGTTTTTAAACCTTCAATTCGCAATTTTCCTCGAATTGTAGCTTTTATAATTTCTCCATTCTCCAAAATAATGTTGTAGATTTTTCCTGTAGATTTTAAAACAAGTCCTTGCATAGCGAACTACAAATTTATGTTTTATTCTTTTTAATCTATTTATTATTTAGCTGTTCTGTCAAAAATTAGCAATCTTAAACGATATTTTGCGTTAATTCTACTCAAGCCCGTATCTTCGTTGTACATGTTGCGTTTACTTTCAATTTCTTGTTTTTTTATTTTCTACTGTGCTTTTTTCACGAATGCGCAATTATCAAATGAGCGGAGCTTCAAGAAATTAGTTGGAGAGGAGATAATCACAATCGATACACTGGCAATTTATCCAAATAGTTTTATTGTTTTAATTGGAAATGACACGCTCGATTCAAAAAAATATTCGCTGAGTTTCGGAAGTAACAAATTTCGATTGTATGAAACTCAAAAAGATACTTTGACATTTCATTACAAGGTTTTACCATTCAATTTTCAAAAAACAAATCAATTGCGCGATTCAAAAATAGTTTTTAATACAACAAGCGATGAAAGAGAAAAATTTAAAATCCCAGCATCTTATTCAGTTCAAGATATTTTTGGAGGAAATGAATTAAGCAAAAGCGGAAGTATTTCTCGTGGAGTTTCATTTGGGAATAATCAAGATTTGGGAATCAATTCTAATCTAAACTTAGAATTATCAGGGGATTTAAGTCCAAATTTAAAACTTCTAGCTGCAGTTTCTGACGCAAATTTACCCATACAACCCGACGGAAATACGAATAAACTTCAAGAATTCGATCAAGTTTTCATACAAGTTTATAATGATAAATTTAAATTAATTGCAGGCGATTTTTGGATATCAAAGCCACAAGGTTATTTTTTAAACTATAAAAAACGTGGGCAGGGTTTAACGGGAGATTATTCTTGGTTGACCAAAAATCAAAATCAGTGGAAGTCGCAAGCAAGTGCCGCCTTATCAAAAGGAAAGTTTAATAGGCAAATTATTCAAGGCATTGAGGCAAACCAAGGTCCTTATCGGCTTACTGGCGCTGAAAACGAACCGTTTATCGTGATATTGTCGGGAACAGAACGCGTATACATTGACGGAAAATTACTTCAAAGAGGGCAAGAATTAGACTATACAATTGATTACAATACCTCAGAACTTATTTTTACAGCACGAAATCAAATTACAAAAGATATCCGTATTGTTGTAGAATTTCAGTACTCAGACCAAAATTATGCGCGTTCACTTTTTCTGTCGTCATTAAGTTACAAAAGTAAAAACATGCAGTTTTGGGTCAATGCATACAGTGAACAAGATGCCAAAAATCAAGCATTACAGCAAACATTAAGTGGCGATCAAAAATTTTATCTTTCACAAATAGGTGATAATTTAGATTTAGCGAGGATAAGTAGTATTGATTCTGTCGGTTATTTGGAAAATCAGGTCTTGTATAAAATGATGGATTCTCTTTCCTATGATTCAGTTTTAGTATTTAGTAATGATGCTGCGTTAGCGGTTTTTCGTGCAACATTTCAATTTGTGGGAGCAAATAAGGGAAACTATATATTGAGTAGTTATTCTGCTCTTGGGAAAGTTTTTAAATGGGTCGCACCAATTGCTGGTATTCCTCAAGGAGATCACACACCTTCTCGTTTAATTATTACGCCTAAACAAAAACAGGTTGTAAGCTCAGGCTTTTCGACAAAGTTGGGTAAGCGATTTTTTATGGAAAGTGAAAGTGCTCTTTCTACAAATGACCTCAACACTTTCTCAAAATTTGGAAGTAGCGATAACAATGGCTTTGCCCAGAAGTTCAAGGGGATTTATTCACTTCCTTTCGGACTTGATACCATTAAAAAATGGAAGTTTGAAGCAAGTGGCGATGTGGAGTACTTGACTAAAAATTTTAGTCCTATTGAGCAATACCGCAGCGTGGAATTTGACAGAGATTGGAATACGCGAAATAAAGGATACTTTGGCGATCAATTAGCTACAGCTTTAGGAACACATTTGTCACACCAAGACTTTGGAAAAATTAATCTTGAAGGGCAATATTTTAGCATTGGGAATGATTACACTGGAAATAGAGTGGCGACAAATGGTGCTTGGCAACAAAATGGTTGGAAAATACAATGGGATGGAAGCGCTTTAAAAAGTGAATCGAATTCAAAAAACACCTTTGTCCGTCATCGCGCTGCAATTTCTAAAGATTTAAAATGGCTCACTATCGGATTTAAAGATGATCATGAAAAAAACATATTTAGTGACACAAATAAGCTTGTTTTAAAGAATAGTTATCAATTTTTCGATTACCAATTTTTTATTTCCAATAGGGATTCATCTAAAGTAAATTATAAACTTTTTTGGAGAGAAAGGTTTGACCAACGAGGAGATTCTTTGGAATTAACCGCTGTTGCAAAGGCCAAAACAATTGGCGCAGAATTAAAATTATCGGAATTTAAAAATCAACGGTTGAGTATTCTAAGTGCTTATCGCTCCTTGGCTATTTTAGATTCTGTTTTGCTTCCACAAACCCCTGAAAATTCCTTTGTTGGGCGCATAGAATACGATGCTACATTTTGGAAGTCAGCACTCACATTAAATAGTTTTTATGAAATTGGTTCCGGTTTAGAGCAAAAAAGAGAATTTCTTTACCTAAAAGTAAATGATGGTCAGGGAATTTATGCTTGGGTAGATTATAACGCAGACGGAATTAAGGATTTAAATGAATTTGAAGTCGCACAGTTCATCGATCAAGCGAGTTATATTCGTGTATTTACTCCTAGCAGTGAGTACATCAAAACATATTCTAATGAATTAAACCAAAGTTTATTTTGGCGTCCAGAAAGGATTTGGGAAAAGAAAAAAGGAGGACTTAAATTTTTAAACCTGTTTTCAGATCAAGCTCGTTTAAGAATCACAAAAAAAGTAAACGAATTTGATGCGCGGGTTATATTTAATCCTTTCGCTAGTGATATTAATCTTCCGAATTTAGTAAGTACAAATACAAGTATTCGGAATACACTTTTTTTTAACCGTTTATCACGGGTTTTTAGTGCAGAAATTACAAGTGAAACATCAAAATCTAAAACACTGTTAACTTCTGGCTTTGATTCAAAACAAAATCAATTTAATCAAGCGCTAATAAGATGGAATATCACAACTACTCTTTCTCTAGAATTATCAGCTTTAAAAGGAGTAAAAAAATCTCTCGCAGATTATGTTATCGGTAGAAATTATGCCTATAGCACCGAATCCTTTGCTGGTAAAAT
>CAMDDR010000090.1:0-4462 GCA_945892995.1 Chitinophaga pinensis
ATCTACCTCCCCTATAAATGACGGAGCAAATTAATTAACGATTGTTTGGTGTGGCTTTCTATTCAAATCTTGAATCTTTTTTTTTAAAGAACGAAATCGTTATTTCTACTATTGTCTTTTATCATTAATCGTTTAATAGATTAAAATAATAATAAAATTAGTTTCTTGTTTTTTATTGAGACTTATATAGAGATTTTGAAATTTCTCGAGATTTCTCAAGATTTCTCAAGAAATTTTATAATTGAGATTAATAAAAAAATTACGGTTAAACTAAATAATATATATAATCCTTTTTAATATAAAAATTTACAATTTTTATTAAGGCCTTTTATCATTAATTGTTTAATAGTTTATGCGTAAAAAAATATTAATTTGTATCTTGTTTTATTTTGATACTTATTATATAGATTTTGAAATTTCTCGAGATTTCTCAAGATTTCTCAAGAAATTTTATAATTGAGATTAATAAAAAAAATATTAATCAAACTTAACATTATAAATCATCCTTTTTAATATCAGAATTTATAATTTTTATTAAGGACTTTTATTTTATAAAATAAAAAACTATAAAACAGAAATAAGGCTTAAGAGCCTTAATAATAACACCCCTGAAAAATATTTCAATCCAATTAATCTGATTATTAAAAATAAACCTATATTTGAATTATCCCTGTCCTAAATAAGGGGGAAATTATACATGTCTAATAAAAACTAAACTAATATCTCATGAAAAAAATCCTATCTATTGTATTGTTTTTTGCATCAGTTGCATACGGTCAAAACTCAGTTACTGTAACCCAGGTAGAATACCAAGAAATGAAACAAGCAGGCTTAATTGATCCAAACACGCAATATAGTTTTTCTGATCTTTCTTTTCCTTCCAACATCAAATATAATGGAGGAATAGAAAAAAATGGTACTTGTGATTGTATTGTTCCGTTGGATTCAACTTTTTCTTTGGCTATGTTACCCAATGATGATGGTTCATCCGGATTAATAAATCTTCCTTTTACGTTTGATTTTTACGGAAATCAATACAATTCAGTTTACATCAACAACAACGGGAATATTTCATTTGTTTCACCTTATATTACATGGACTTCAAACTCTTTCCCTGATTCTTCTTATAATATGATTGCTCCATTCTGGGGTGATGTGGATACACGTGGCGGAATTGATACTTTAGGGAATTTACTTGGAAATGGAGGAAATGTTTGGTACAAGGTAACACCAACTGCCTTAATCATCAATTGGAATCAAGTTGGCTATTTTAACATGCACAATGACCTCGTTTCTACTTTTCAATTGATCATTTCAAACGGTTCAGACTCTTTAGTTTCAGCGGGAGGAAATGTTTCTTTTTGTTATGAAGACATGCAATGGACAACCGGTGATGCTTCCAGTGGATCTGGAGGATTTGGCGGAACTCCTGCAACAGTTGGAGTAAACGTTGGAAATGGAACCGATTATTTTCAAGTGGGACAATTTGTACAATCAGGTACATCATTTGATGGTCCAACAAATAATTTTGATGGCGTAGATTTTCTCGACGGCCAAGAGATTTATTTTAATGTTGCTGGAATCTCTGCAACAAACACCCCTCCATTATTAATTAGTAGTGCTCTTTGTGATACGATAAATGTACTAACAGGAGACACCCTACTAAAAAGCATGAATTCAAGTGATTTCATTATTGGAATTATGACGCCGGAAATTGGACAAAACATTCAAATCTCAACTAATTCAGATGCACCTGCAGGGGCATTCAGCTATAGCATGACTCCGATTAGTGGTCAATATTATGAAATTCAAGCATCGTTTAATGCTACTGGCGTAACACCAGGTATTTATCATGTCAGTCTAACAGCTACCGACAATGGAACACCTGTTGGCGTAACAACCAAGAATTTTGTATTTGAAGTGATTTATGAAAATTCGGCTAATATTGGAGAGTTTAATAATTCTGAAATTAAAATTTATCCGAATCCTACAAACGATTTTGTTACCATTCAAGTTCCAAAAAACTTTGAAAATAATCAAGTTGAGATTCTAGATTTATCCGGTAAAATCCTTTTCAGCAAAACTCTATCTGAGAGTGCATTATTGGATTTAAGTCACTTATATGCAGGTACTTATTTTATTCGAATTATTCAAGACCAACAAGTGTTAGGAATTAATAGAATTATAAAAAGATAATTCTTCAAGTACTTTTATCGAGGTTCTTTTCGACATATTCAAAAAAAACGCAATATGATAGAATGTTTAGAGGCTTATTAATCTCTTTTCTTTATAAATTTCACAAACACCTTCCCCACTCTATCCAAGGTGGGGCCTTGTTCTTTTAATTCCTCTAAAAACTTCTTGCCAACTTCCCTTGTCGACAAATCTTGATCTTCTGTACTTTCCTCTGGTGGGAACAACATCGCCATTCTTACTAAGTCTGAATGCATTAAGACTTTCTTCTTTGATTTTTCATTTTTTTTCATTGCATATAATTTTAAAAGTTAAAAAATACACCAAGAAAATTAAAGAGGAATTACGATTTATTTTGACTGTAACTGTCCTCATCTTTTTTACCACCGTGGCCTCTCGGCTCGGTTGGCATCCACTTAAGGATTCTTAATGATGCAACAAAGTTAAGAGTATAATATTATAAAACAAGTTTTTAGAGAAAAAAACTAAAGATTAATTTTTTATTTTCAGAATCATAGCTTTTTTTTAACGCTAATCTTCTTCCTTTAATATTTCATAGAAAATATCTTCTAATTCCAAAACATCTCCATAGATTGGTTTTCCTATTTCTACTGAAAAATTTCCATTTTCAAAAGTCGCACTGGCAGACTTTGGGAAGCCTTTATCATAATTTGTAGCTGCAAAAGGAATGTTTACAGGTTTACCATTAATTCGAATGTTACCACACGTAAATTTTGCAGAAGATAGCTTATTTACATTCACCCGTTTTAAATACAATTCAAAGAATATAAATTGTCGTGGATCGAGGATTAAGTCTTTACCAGGAAATGCCAATGAGCCACAAACAAATAGTTTTTTTTGTTTATGATCAAAAACCCGCATTTCTACAAAGGTATGAAGTACACTGTCCAAGACAACCGTTTCTTTAGTTTTTACTAACGATATGGTATAAGTTCCCTTGCCCCAATTAATGCCATTTCGTACAGAAATAAAATCTCCCTCGTACCCACTACTTTCACACTTTCCACCGGCAGCTTGTTTTAAAGCTTCTCCTCTTCTATCTCCCCACCTTGAGAAAATCATTGCTCGACCAATTTCTGAAAATTCACCGTAATTCTCATTCTTTCTTATGGAATTGTAACCTCCACAGTGTGTCTGAATACCACCATAATATGATTGACCATTTATTTGTCCTCCACCGATTGGGGCGATGTATAAATAAAGACTATCCGAGATTTCTGTATGTATTTTAAGTTCTATTTCGAATGTCTCGAGTAAATAGCTTGTATCTAACTGATAATCGATAGCAATCATATGCCAAGGTGGAGTTGCAATAAAGTCTGCTAAGTATTCCCCATCTTGAAAATACCCTGTATTTGCTGCACCAGATTTAGTAATTATAGATCCAATTCCATTTAATTCTCCTGATTCTACTTGTCCAAAATAATTTGAGCCATCAGGGAGTTTTATCTTTGTATAGGACACTGGTGGTTCTAAGGGGTTTTCTTGACTTTTACATTCCATAGATAGCAACAATATATATCCAATTAAGATAATACCTACCATCTTTTCATTATGCATTGGGGTAAGAAATTTTCTATATCTTACAATTAATTCAAAACGTTTCATACTTTTTATTTTATGCCTTACGGCTGGTTTAACAATAAAATCTTGTAAAAAATTCAGGGCTTGAGTTTAAATTTGAATGGAGAACTCATTCATACTTTTAAGCCTTCATTTTTCTGGCTCAAAGTAATACGTGTAAACACTTCCATCTTTTTTCTTGCTGTCCCTAACATCGATAGCCTTGTCGTTTGGTATCGTGTGCACCTCTAAGACATACCTTCCGTCTGTAAGTGTTGCAATTATAAACATGGAAGCATCGTTCTCATTTACAATTGTATAAGACAATAACACCTCCTCGTCATACGTGAGTTCATACATAGCGTCCTTGTAAAAGAACCCGTTGTCCTCAACTACTTGCTTGTAGGTGTCTAATGCGTCTTGTAAATTGTTGAACAAGATGTACTTCATGTTGCCCTCTGACCGCTTGAACCTTTCTAGTCCAAGCATCTGTGAAAATAAATTAAAGGAAAACAAAAATGTGAACAAAAAAAATAGCTGCTTTAAGCAAATACGTTTTCTGTAATTTAGATTTAAACATCCTGTACTAAAGAAGCTACTTCTTTGGATCGTTAATTTCGGCAAAATTGCCATTTTCTCTGTACTTTTCATACTAAATTAGTTTATGCCTTGCGGCTGGTTAAAC
>CAMDDR010000091.1:0-4457 GCA_945892995.1 Chitinophaga pinensis
TGAAATATACAACTTAATCTTCCTGTAAAAGAATCAACGCCAAAAGTTCGCATAGAATCTATCATAAATCCACGAGAACCTCCGGAACTAAATGGACGAAGCATTGCAACAGGAAGAGAGTCTGTGATATCTTTTGCTACTCCCATATATGAAAACAAATAGGAAATTCCATTACTCATTATTTCAAATAATCCTGAATTTCTAAATAAAGAAATGGCAGCCAACATTCCCAATACGTATGGAAAAATAGTAACGCCTGTTTTCAATCCATTTTGAGCACCAGAAACAAAAGCATCAAAAATAGTTGTATTTTTTTCAGTAAAACGTTTTTCCTGAACAAATGAAAATATCAGTGTAAAACCAATAATTCCAATTAATAATAAGCCAGAAAAATTAGAAGTGAAAAAGTTTTTGCCAATTATATCTAATTGATTGATATAAAAAAGAAGACCAATAATACCTGCCAGAATAGAAAAAATAACTGTAACCAAGCTAGCGCTTTTAAAATTGATCTTCTGACGAATTCCTACAATTAAAAATGCTGCAATTGTTCCAACAAAAGAAGTAATAATGCAAGGCAACATAACATCAGCAGGATTACTTGCATTTTCAGCAGCTCTATATCCTATAATTGAAGTTGGAATTAAAGTTAAACCTGCTGCATGTAAACACATAAACATAATTTGAGCATCACTAGCCTTGTCTTTATCAGGGTTGATTTCCTGTAAACTCTGCATCGCTTTTAAACCAAAAGGAGTTGCTGCAGAATCTAGTCCAAGGAAATTTGCGGCAAAATTTAATGTCATATAGGAAATTGACTCATGATTTTTTGGGACCGTAGGAAAAACTTTTATAAAAAATGGACTCAAACGCTTCGCTAATCTCTCTGAAGCTCCCGAATCAATTAATAATTGCATTAAACCACAGAAAAATGCCAAATAAGCAATTAAGGGAATCATTAGGTCAAGCAAGGTATTTTTACAAGTTGCTAATAGCCCATCTGATTTTTGAAAACCACTATAAATTTGTACAGTTTTGTTTTTAAAAATGTAGCTCGTATCGGCATCTTTATCATTCAAATTAATATTAACAAATGTTTCTGGTACTTTTTTAAGGGTGTCTTGAAGAGATTGAGGTAACTTTTTTAAGTAGGTCTCCCCTATTAAAACTGGATCATCTTTTTTACCATTTAAAACAAAATCAATAGAATATTGGTTAGATGAAAAAAGACTTATTACGATAAAAATTATGGAGGAAATAAAAATAACCAACCAAAATCTGCTTAGTACCATGAAACGAAGTTGCACATTATTAAATACAATATAATAGAATAGATTAAAAATCTATCAACAAAGAGTATTGAATTACTTTAATTTCCGCTTTAAATTATAGATACACTATCAAATTTCTTAACTTTGAAACTATAATATGAAATCAATTTTTCACCCTTCAGAAAGTCGAGGTCAAGCTAATCACGGCTGGCTAAATGCAAAACATTCCTTTAGTTTTGCTAATTGGCAGAATAGAGAACGCATGCATTTTGGCGCCTTGCGTGTTTTGAATGATGACATAGTTGCTGCTGGAACAGGGTTTGGCAAACACCCCCACGATAACATGGAAATTATTACTATTCCTTTAAATGGCGAAATCCAACATGAAGATTCTATGGGGCATAAAGAAATAATTAGAACAAATCAAGTGCAAGTCATGTCTGCAGGCAGCGGGATTTACCACAGTGAATTTAATTCTAGCAAAACAGAAGAACTAAAGTTATTCCAAATTTGGATTTTTCCTGATAAAGAAAATTTAGAGCCGCGTTACGCAACGATAAATTATAATTGGGAAAATGCAAAAAATTATTTTTTACCTTTGGTTTCTCCAAAAAAAGAAAATAAAGGCGCTTGGATTCATCAAAATGCATGGATTCACATCATAAAAATTGAAAAAGCCCAAAATGCAACTTATACTATAAAAAATAAGCATAATGGTGTTTATATAATGCTGATTGATGGATTTATAGAAATTGATAATAAAAAAATGAAAGATAGAGATGCAATTGGAATTTGGGAAACTGAAAGCGTAAATATTTTCTCAGAAGTAGATTCGCAACTACTACTTATAGAAGTGCCCATGAAATTTTAAAAATAAATAAACAAATGAATAAAATAATTGAAGATTTAAATTGGCGCTACGCTGTTAAAAAATACGATACCACTAAAAAAATTAGTGCTGAGGATTTTAATACAATTAAAGAATCTTTGCGGCTAAGCCCCTCATCTTTTGGCCTTCAACCACTTAAATATATTGTCGTTGAAAATAAACAATTAAGAGAAGAATTAAAAGTACATTCCTTTAATCAATCTCAAATTACTGATGCATCTCACATGATTGTATTCTGTTCTTTAATAGATATAAAAGAAAATCACATCGATCAATACATAGAAAATATCGCTAAAACTAGAAGTCAAGAAATTGAAAAAATTGTTAGTTTTGGAGATTACATGAAAAAGGAAATTTTTCCGATGGACAAAAGTTTACTAGCAAACTGGAATTCAAAACAAGCATATATTGCATTGGGACAAGTTCTTCATACTTGTGCAAATCTCAGAATTGACGCTACTCCAATGGAAGGTTTTAAAGCAGACAAATACGATGAGATTTTAGGTCTTACTGAACAGAACTTAAAGTCAATTCTTGTTTGTGCTTTTGGTTATAGATCAACTGATGATTCAAATTCATCTTTAAAAAAAGTTAGAAAAAGCCAAGACGAATTATTTGCTCTACTTTAGTATATGTAATAATTAAATTAATAATTTTTGCGTACTCATTAAATTTTCAATGCTAAATAATATATTTTTAAAGTTTGGATTCTTCGCTCTCTTATTTTTAAGATTTTCGCTTGCATTGGGGCAACCCATCATAAATTTTTCTGATACTTCAATCAAGAATACTGAATTTATTTTAGGTCTCTTTTCATTAATTAATTCTGATACCATAAATTTAGATGAAAATGATATTTTAATTAAAGATTCTTACTGCGCAAAAGGTCAAACAGATGTCTACGACGCTCTTCATTCATTTCAATCTAGAAAAGTAGACGGTTTTGGTGGATTTTTAAATGACAAAATAAATTTAGGTTTAGAGAAAATTAGACTCAAAGGATACAAGTCGGATATAAAAAAACTTTACATCCAAATAGACTCATATACTTTAGATGTTTACTGGTTTGCAGTAGTTGGACCTAGTTCAGACAATCACTGTTATACTCGAATTGATAGTCGTGGTTCAGCAAATGGAGGCCGACCTGCTGTAGAAAAACAAATTCCAAGTATACACTTACGGCATTCAAAATTAATTCCGGTTAAACTATTAGAATTTAATAACGATGTCTTACAATATTATGATTGGAAAGGAAATAAGTTAGATACAATTAAAAAGTTCATAAATATCCAACAGTATTTTTATAAGTACTATGATCCAAAATTTGATACTATAAACGAAATGACAACAGAAATTATAAACGAAACAAAACCAGTAATAATTAAACCTGATATCAAAAAAAATAATCCTATAACTTACAGGGTAAAAAAAGGTGATGCTTTATCAAAAATTTCAAAAATATACCATGTTTCTGTTTCAACAATTAAAAAAAATAATAACTTAAGATCTGATATTATACAAATTGGACAAGTACTCAAAATAAGATGAAAACTTTAAAAAGTAGTATCTAAATAACGCAAATCAATAGAAATAAAAACCAAGATTAGTTTCAAAAAAAAATATTAACATCTGAACTTTAAAACTAAAATAGATTAAATATTTTACTTTTTTAAAAAATGTTAACTTTGAGAAAGGCTAATGTCTATGAAAAAATATCTGCTCTTCTTCTTTATTCTTAGCGCTCTAAGATTTACTTATTCTCAAGTGAAACTTGATGCCCTAGATCGTGATGATTTAAAATTAATTCAAAGTAAACTTTCAAAGCAAAATTGGGAAGCTAACGAAGCGCAATTAGAAAGATATCCAATTACGAAAATCAAGCAGAAATTCTATTTTTCATTCCTTGGAAAAATAAATCAACAGTTTAACCCACAAAATTTAAGTGATATTGGAATAATGGTTGGAAAGCCAATCGGTTCAGTTGTAAGTCTTAAAGTCCCACTAAATCAACTTGCAACTATAACTTCACTTCCAGGTTTAGAATCTATGCAAATTGCCGCAAAAGTCGAGAATCTCTTAGACAAAGCAATAATAGATATTCGTGCTGATAGTACGCATGCAGGAATTGGCTTACCAGAAGGTTATACAGGAAAAGATGTTTATATCGGTGTTACTGATTGGGGATTTGATTATACTTCTCCAATGTTTTATGATACAACTCTTTCTGAATCGAGAATTATTGCTGCTTGGGATCAATTTAAAACAAGTGGACCAAGTCCAATTGGATTTAATTATGG
>CAMDDR010000092.1:0-4296 GCA_945892995.1 Chitinophaga pinensis
GTTTGCTAATATTTAAGTACTTTCAATTATTACAATTTAAATAATAAATCAATAATTAAAATGAGAAAAAAATCCACAATGCTGAAATCCTTATTTTTGATTTGTTTAGTTCCATCGATAACTTTTGCACAAATATCCTCTAAACAAATTGATTCATTAGTGGCGGATGCACTTGTAAAATTTAAAGTGGCAGGGGCTGCGGTCGCAGTTGTGAAAGATGGAAAAGTAATTCATTCAAAAGGCTATGGCCTGGTGGATATCACTACTAAACAAGCGGTAAATGAAAACACTAATTTTCAGATAGCGTCCAATACCAAAGCATTTACAACAACAGCACTTGCTATTTTGGAAGAGGAAGGTAAACTAAAATGGACTGACAAAGTAATAGACCATATTCCTGAATTCAAAATGTATAATGATTATGTTACGGAGAATTTCAATATCCTAGATCTATTAACGCATCGCAGCGGACTTGGTTTGGGTGTTGGTGATTTGATGTTTTTTCCTGATGGAACAGATTTTACAATTAAAGATGTTGTAAGCTGCTTTCAATATTTTAAACCTGTATCAGCCTTTCGGACACAGTTTGATTATGATAATTTATTATACATGGTGGCTGGAGAAGTAATTGCAAGAGCAAGCGGCATGAGTTATGAATTGTTTGTGCAAAAGCGGATTATCGAACCTTTACAAATGAAAAATACCTTTGTTGGTTATTTGCAGAAAGACAAAAGCAATTTAGCAGCGCCACATTCATCTGAATCTGGTTCAATAAAAATAATTGATAGTTATGATATAGGAATGGCAGATGCTGCAGGCGGAATATTTTCTAATGTTGCAGATATGTCAAAATGGATGAATGTGCGTTTAAATAAAGGAAAGTATGGAATTGATTTAAATTCCTCATTATTTTCTTTGGAAAATCACAATGAAATGTGGCGAATTCATACCGTACTAGAAACAAATGACAATCCAAGATACAATTCCCATTTTAACGGTTATGGCTTGGGTTGGGTATTAACGGACGTCGTAGGAAAATTTGAAGTTTCTCATACTGGCGGATTGCCTGGAATGCTTTCTATCGTTACGATGTATCCAGATTTGAATTTAGGAATCGTTATTTTAACCAATACTGAAAATGGAGGTGGAGGACTTTTTTCTTCCGTCACTAATACCATTTCCGACAGTTATTTAGGCCTTGACGATTATGCTTGGATAGATAAAATGGTCGCGTGGAGTAATGAAGATAAAAATGAAGGTGACAGTGTCACAAAAAAAACGTGGGAACAAGTTGAACTGGTGAAAAAAAATAAGGTGAAAAATGAAAATTTTATAGGGATATATACCGACAAATGGTTTGGAGATGTGGAAGTTTTCGAAAAAAATAAGCAATTATGGATTAAATGTTCTCGATCTCCAAAATTAAATGGACCGATGGCTTTGTATAACGAAACAACCTTTGCCATAAAATGGGAATACCAAGCTATGAATTGCGATGCCTTTGCACTATTTTCTGTTGATGAGACAGGTAAAGCTCAAGCTATTAAAATGGAAGGTATTTCGCCAAACATTGACTTTAGCTTTGATTTTCACGATTTAGATTTGAAAAGAATCAAAAAATGAGAAAATCTGGATAAACATTTTTGTTTTTGAAAGGGTTTTTTATTGAAAAAACTCATCTATCGGTGATCACTTTCTACTTGTTCTACTTGTTTTTAATGGTTCTTCTTACCAAAATTCACAATTCGTAATTTTTTAATTGCGAATTTTAATAAAAGTTTAAGGATTTTAATACATACATTTGATTAATAACAACAACAACAACAAGATAATTAGTGTGTTAGATTTACTTGCTAATTCATCTCTTTGATTCTCTATTTGTAAGTGAAAGGTATATGAATTTTCGATTGATTAATTATAAAACAAAACCACTCTCAGCTAAATACTTAACTGATGTTTATGATTTGTCTAATGGAAACAAAGAATTTATTTACTGTTGTGTTCCCAATGGAGAATTAGGGATAACGATTGTTTTAGAAGGTGAATGCAATATAAAAACAGAGGTTGGTTGGCAAAAGCAGTCGAAAGTTCATCTTTACGGACTAATTGATAAAGTTCAATTTCTGAAAATGAGTCCCAATTACAGAGAAATTTCATTTGGATTTTATCCTCATTGTCTGCAATTGTTTTTAAAAGACTCTTTGCATTCGACCTATAAAACCAATGGAACGGATTTGTTTGATTTATTTAAAAAAGAGGAAGTCAATAAACTATATGAGAATTTATGTCAATGCAAAAATGATGAAGCCTTAATGGACAAAATTGAAGAATTCTTGGAAGATAATATGCTTGTTAAAGAATTGGATAAAAGGGTTTTAGTAGCACATTATTTGATTTCGAAAGAAAATACTTATAATGTTGAAGACTTAAGTTCAATCTTAAATGTTACACCTACCACTCTTCGAAACCTATTTAATCAACATATTGGGATTTCACCCAAAGACTTGATCAAGATTCATCGAATTAAAAAGGCCTTAGACTTTGAGATAACTTGCGAAGAATCACTCACTCAAGTTGCCTATCATTTACAGTATTTCGACCAAGCTCATTTCAGTAAGGATTTTAAAGATTCAACAGGAATCTCTCCCAAACACTATTTTTTAGACAGCAAACTCAGCTCTGATTTTTCCGATTTTCAACATTGGCGCTATGATAGCTTCGAAAATATAATCAAATAGAAATTATACTCCATTGGTCTAGATTTTGGTAGTATTTTATTATTTTTCAACAATAAAATTGATTGATTGAGAATGATTATCAGTGGTAAATTTAATCACATACATTCCGTTTTTTAGCGAGATTTTATTGGCTAAATTGATTGAATGATTTCCGGAAGATTGATTTTCTTCTTTTGCTTGAAATAAAGACTCACCAGCTAAAGAAAATAGTTCAATCAACACATCAGTATTTTTTTCAATTGAATAATCTATTTGAAAATCAGAGACAACTGGATTTGGTATAACTTTTAAGTTTAGACTTCCAATTTCATTGATTACAGTAGTACCAAGTGATAGTAAACCGTTGATTGCCGTTTGAACACCAATAGTGCTCACACCACTGTTCTGGTTGTAAACAATTCCATGATTTGTTCCTCCTAAAACTACAATCTTAGGCATTCCTGGAGTCCCGTAATCATCCATATTAAAAGCTGCATCTGAAAATTTTGTTGCGAGTGGCATTGCATTAGTATTTCCCCAACTCGTTAAACTAGCGCATGTGGTGTTAGCTGCATCATCTACTAGATAGAAATAAACGGTGTTTGGATTTGAAACAGCATAACTTTGAACAGCATTATAAGCAGCTAAAGAAGGCGCTGAGCATGATCCACAAGGCATTACAAAAGCTGCAACAATTATTTTACCAGCATCTAATTCAGTAAATAATGTGTGAGATACACCAGCGCAGTCATTCGTTGTGAAATCAGTTGCAGTTGTTTGAGCGAATGAAATACCACTACAAAGTATGGTAAGGATAGCAATAGAAATTTTTTTCATAAGATGTGGTTTTATCTATTAATTATTAATACAAAAATTTATGTAAAGTTATTAATTTTTTAAGAACAATTCTAAGCTGTTTTTTTTTGAATATTCGCTATCGTACGAGTAAAATATTTTAATATTAAAATCACGGGCAAGTCCATCCTCCTCTTTATTATTTTTATATTAAAAATTAACTCACTTTCGATTTTTACAATTTTATATTCTTTAGTCGCGATAGTTTTGTCTCTTTGAAATAACAATTCATCGCTAGTAATAAAATTATGAAAGTGAAAAACATTTTACTCATTGGTATCGCAATCCTAACTTGTATTGCAAGCTCACAAGCCCAAAATGTAAACATCCCAGATGCTATCTTTAAAGCAGCATTGTTGGGTGATACAAGCATCAACACTAATATGGATAACGAAATTCAAGTCTCAGAAGCAAGTGTATTCAGCGGAGCCATTAATGTTTCGGGTTTAGAGATCACTAACTTAACAGGCATTGAGGCTTTTGTATTACTTGACTCTTTAGATTGCAGTTTTAATGCTATTGATACATTAAACTTATCTACCAACATAGCTCTTAGGTATTTGGACTGCAGTAATAATACTTATACATATCTTTGCGGCAACAATGATTTAACAGGTTTAGATGTATATTGGTATTATGATGATCAATATGGTCCTAATGATAATGGGTCTGACCCTTCTGACCCTAACTACGGGTTGACTTGTTTTGTCCATTCTACTCCTGT
>CAMDDR010000093.1:0-4142 GCA_945892995.1 Chitinophaga pinensis
AATTTTCTAGAGAGTATTTCATCTACAATAAATTGCTCATTAAAACTTTTAGCATCTTTCCATGAGTTTCTCTTAGCGCTTACATAATCAAATGAAAAAGAAGTAAATGCTCCACTAAACTGAAGTGAAGTTAAATAAAAGCTAGTTCCAGAAGAATCAAATGGGACGAAAACATCTGGTTGAATTCCACCGCCCCCATAAACAAAACGCCCTTTTAGTGTTTTAAATTTCAATGAATCTGCAAGCAAACGTTTATCTTGAACATACAGCTCATTATTAGTAAAGCGCTCTTCATCGACCATGTAATCCTCGTATTTACCATTATAAGGTCTTTGAATACAACGTCCAGAAGGAGTATAATAACGTGCAATAGTTATGCGCAAGTTACTCCCATCTCGCAGTAAACGATCTTCCTGAACCAATCCTTTTCCAAAAGATCTTCTCCCAACAATAATAGCTCGGTCGTTATCTTGTAAGGCTCCAGCTAATATTTCACTTGCAGAAGCGGAATATGCGTTAATTAGCACAACTGTTTTTGTGTTTTCTAATAAACCCCCTGAATTCGATTTATATATTTGCTCTCCGCTTTTTCTACCTTTTGTTTTCAGCATAATAAGTCCTCCCTTTAAAAATTCATCGGCAATGTCTGTTGCAGCTGTTAAAACGCCACCACCATTATTTCTTAAGTCAAGCACTAATTTTGTCATACCCATTTCTTTCAATCGTGAAGCAGCACTATTAAAGTCTCGAGCGGTAGGAACAGAAAATTGATCTATTAAAATATAACCTGTCGTTGCGTTTAGCATATATGCACAAGTAATAGTTTCCAATGGAATTGCTCCCCTTTGAAGTGAAAATAATTTATACTTTTTACCTCTGAGGACTTTAAATTTAACCTTTGTTCCCTCGAGCCCTTTTAGTTTTTGCATTACTTTTTCATTGGTTATTTTTATACCAACAACAGATTTACCCTCAATTTCTATGATTTTATCCCCAGCTTTTACGCCTGCCATTTCTGAGGGTGATCCGCCAATAATATTTGTAATACAAATTGTATCTCGCAGTAAGAGAAAACGCACTCCAATGCCCCCAAACTCCCCCTCAATGGATTCATTAACTGCTGCCATATCTTTTGACGCAATGTAGTTACTATGTGGATCAAGTTTATGGAGCATTTCGGAAATAGTTTCTTCAAAAACCCTGTCTTTATCGACTTTATCAACGTAACGATTTTCGAGTAAATCCAAAATATCTTCTAGCTTTTGGACATCTGCAGCCTTCTCTGTATTATTTGAAAAACCATGGCTAAGTAAGCCCCCAAAATAAAGACCAAGTGCTAAAAAAAGAGATAAAAGAAGGGGTAAGGTATAATTTGATTTTGGGGCTTCAGACATTGGATATATTTTCTATATGATCTATTTTGATTCCGGCATCCGTTAAAAAATCTATGCCAGAAACATCTTTATATTTTTCCTTAAACACTACTCTTGTAATTCCAGATTGAAGAATTAGTTTACTGCATTCCTTGCAGGGAGAGTGTGTTAAATAGAGCGTTGCATCTTTGCAATTATTTGTCGACTTCGCTACTTTTAAAATCGCATTTGCTTCAGCATGTAAAACAAACCAATGTGTTTCGCCGGATTCATTTTCGCAGGTATTATCAAAGCCAGCAGGAGTGCCGTTGTATCCGTCAGAAATAATGATTGCATCTTTTACGATAATTGCTCCTACTTTTTTACGGACACATTGGGATAATTCTGCCCAACTTTCAGCTAATCTCAAATAGGCGCGATCGTATCTTGCTTGCTTACTTTGTTCTTTCATAGGTTACAAAAGTAAAGATTTGCTTTCATTCAAACGAAAAAGATTTTCAGCAATTGCATCTGCAAAAAGCAAACCTTTTTTAGTTAACAAAAAAACAGTTGATGTCTCCAAAATATCCCCTCCCAAAATATAATTATTAATGCAGTTTTCCTCTTCTTCAGAAAAACCACCAAGCAAACTTATTTTTTCTTTAGAAACGCCCCATTTTGTTCTTAATCCTGTTAAAAAAAGTTCGTTCCATTGGTCTTCTTTGCTGAGTATTTCCTCTTCATACCACGAATCATTTAAACCGACATTTTTATAATATTTTATATTATTAGAAATATTCCATCTTCGGTGTGTTCCATCAAATGAATGAGCGGAAGGACCAATACCAAGAAATGGGACTCCTTTCCAATAATTTGAATTGTGTTTTGAATACTGTTCATCTCTTGCGAAATTTGAAATTTCATATTGCTCATATCCATTTATCGCTAAGAATTCAATCATCTCCTCAAATTGTCTACTTTGAACTTCATCATTTACCGGAAGTATTTTTTTCTTTTTTACCTCTTGAAACAAGGCTGTTTTTGGTTCAATGGTAAGGCAATAGGCAGAAATATGCGTAACATTTAGCGCAAGAACTGATTGTAAATGCTCCTTCCATTCCTTCGAACTTAAATTTGGAAGTCCATACATTATATCAACACTAATATTCTTAAATCCATATGATTGCGCAAGATTAACAGACTTTATTCCCTCGGCTACATTGTGAGAACGATTCATCCAAGTCAAATCACTTTCTTTAAATGATTGTAATCCAATTGATAAACGATTTATTCCTTGTTCTTTCCAAAGAATCAAATTCTCTATAGAAATATCTTCAGGATTTGCCTCTAGCGTTATTTCGACATTCTGCCCAAGAATAAAATTGTCTTTGACCGTGTTAATAATAAGCTCTAAATCAGATTTATAGAGCAGACTTGGAGTTCCGCCGCCAAAATAAATTGTGTGAATCTTTTCAGAAATTTCATGCTTCCTAAGAATTAGTTCTTGAGATATGGCTTTTATTACCTCTTCCCTATATACCTCAAAAGAGGTGGAAAAATGAAAATCACAATAAGTGCAGCGCTGTTTACAAAAAGGAATGTGTGTGTATATTCCAGCCATTCCCTACTTGAAAATTATTGTTTAATAAAGCGCTCCAAAGCAGTTCTTCCGTTTGTTAAATCGACTTTTAACCAATAGGTGCCAGTTGCTAGAGAAGAAATTTTTAATTCATGGGACTCAAATAATGCAGGTTCGCTGTAAATTAATTTTCCATAAATATCAACAATGCTAATTTGCTTTGCTGAAGAAGGCAAATTAATAAACAGTAAATCATTTGCTGGATTTGGAAAAACATTTAATTCTTGGTTTTCACTTTCTACTAATCCAATAGTGCTAATATTTTTAAAAACTATTCCAAGTTCTGCTCCAAAATTAGGGATGCTAAGTGTATAAAAATTTATGTTGTTATGATTTGCCAAAGACAAGCTTCCATCTGCCATGAATCCATTTAGACCGTCACCGTAATAATCATAGATTTTAAATGTATAGCAATCGTTAAGTGAAAGAGGCACATCCCAATTGTAAGTTGTATTATCTAAAAGAGGACTTGTAGGATCAGTTGGACCGGGCGTGTTATTTGTCCCATAAGTCCCTGCAAAACTCTCATTTCCTTGGAACCAAACTACTGTGCCATTGCTTGAAAGTACCTCCATGTATGTTTCTGAAGAATAATCATCCGTTAGCAGCGTAACTTTGAGCAAGTTTGAAGTTTGATTGATTGCTGTAACAAGAAATTGAGTATTCGTAGCATTATTAACTGATAATTCATCAACTCCATTATTCACCTGAGAAACAGTAGCAGAAAAAGTATGATTTCCAGGAAGTAATTGAACGGGTGGTAGGTTTATTACTTGCGTTTGAAATTGAGCTAAACTTCCATTCCAATTATAATTTTGTGCAGTTCCCCCATCAATTGAATAGCTAATAACTGCAGTAGTTACTGTTTGACTGCCACCATTAGAAATCGTAACATTTGGAATATAATTAGACCCGCAAAGAGAAGTTTGTATGAAAGTAGAATTACTTAATCCAGCATCAAGCGTTATTGTTGGGGCATTTGATGGGTCATAGCCATCTATGAAACTTGCATTGGTGTTATTTGGGTCTAACCAATGTTTCAATTGGCCACTAATAGTACTTCCCGCAGGATTCCAAGAAACACTTACTTTCCCGTATTCATCTGATAACACTGATGCGCCACATGCTGAAGCACCTCCATGTAATTGTCC
>CAMDDR010000094.1:0-4103 GCA_945892995.1 Chitinophaga pinensis
GACGCATGCTGGTAATATCAAAATCATTTCTTTGTAATAAATTAACAGAACCGCGCTTTAATTCTAGTGCAGAATAAGATTTCGCTCCAAAGCATTCTTTTAAATGGTCAAATGAAATCCATGCATTCATTTCTCCACACGTAAATAAATCAACCGCAGCATAGCCGTATTCTGGCCAAGTATGAATTGCTAGGTGACTTTCTTGAATAACTACAACGCCAGAAACACCATAGGGCGAAAAATGGTGAAATGTAGAATTTATAACAGTAGCGCCGGCTTTTTGTGCAGCTGCAACCATGTCTCTTTCAATTGCGCTGACATCGTTCATGATGTGTGGATCACAATTCATAAATTCTACCAAAATATGATTTCCTAAAGCTGTACTCATTTTATTAATTTATTTTTTTTTGTGAGCCCAAAATTACGAATTATATTTAAGCTAAAAAATGAGCTTATGACTTCAAGTTCACTGAATCTAAAGAATGTTGAAATCCTTTGAAATCAATTTTCTTATTCCAAAAGAGGTGATAGTTTAAATAGTGGAATTTTTAATATCAAAGCGCGAACGGAAACAGTAGCTGTGTCGCCTTTTACAGATTGTACAATTCCGCTATCACTAATCCCAGAAATGCGCACCTTATCACCTTGAACCCAAGTCCAAATTTGTGCCTTTGGATTTGTAGCTTTATTAGAAGATTTAGATGTTATTTGTGGTGCTTTTTTAGGGCTTTGACTGCGTTTAGCACGTTCTTTTAAAAGATACGTTTTAAACTCTTCAAATAAAATAGCATGAATATCCTTTCTTTTTGCGTTGGCATTGAAAACATCCATCCACTTTTGTAATTTAGAACCCAGCTGAATTAGTTTAGCTTGTTCCTCAATTTGCATTCTCAGTTGTTTGGTTTTATAAGCAAATTTTTCTTCAGCACCTGATGAATTAGAGAGTTGTTCCTCCAAATTGTTCTTTAGTAATTGTGTTTCCTCCATTTTTAACTGGAGCTTATTCTTTTCCTGCTGCAGGTCAACTAAAATTTGATTAAATCTAAGTGTTTCTTCAGAAAGTAATTTTTTTGCTCTGTCAATCCAAGAACTTGGAATTCCATTCGATTTAGCTACTTCAAAAGTAAATGAACTTCCTGGCTGTCCAATTTGTAGCTCAAATAATGGAAGCCAATTTGACTCATCAAAGCGCATTGAACCATTTATAGCACTAGGGCATTCCGTTACTTTTCTTTTGATTGAAGAGTAATGAGTCGTTAAAATCACAAAAGCGTTAGTTTTCACCAACTCCTCAAAGAAAACCTCTGCCAAAGCACTTCCTAATTCAGGATCGGAGCCACTTCCAAATTCATCTAATAATAAAAGTGTATGGCCGTCAGCTTGACTTAAAAAGAAGTTAATTCTTTTTAAGCGGTAAGAGTATGTACTTAATTCATTATCAATAGATTGATTATCTCCAATATCTGTATAAATTTGACTAAAAACACAGGCTTTACTAGTTGGTTCCACAGGAATTAGCAAGCCAGATTGAAGCATACATTGAAGTAAGCCACATGTTTTCAATGTAAGGCTTTTTCCACCAGCATTTGGACCAGAAATAACCAATACACATGCCTCAGGATTAAGATTTATAGATTGAGGAACTGTAGTTTTGCCATTCAACTTATTTTTTTCGCGAAGAATAGGGTGGAAGGCCGTATTCCAATTCATCAGTGGATTTTTCTGTATTTTGGGCAAACAAGCATCCATAGATTCAGCCAGTTTAACTTTGGCATTAACAATATCTAAGGATACAAGTGACTGTTGATAGGCTTTGATAAGCGGAAAAAACACCCTCAATTCTTGGGTTAAAGTCCATAAAATTCTGCGAATTTCCTTTTGTTCATCGTCTTGTAAGGCCTCAATTTCATGATTTAAAGGGACATTGGCCTGCGGTTCAATATAGGTAAGATTTCCAGTTTTACTAGATCCTAATATCGCACCGGAGACGCTTCTTTTATAAGAAGACTGAACACTTAGAACACGGCGTTCTTGAATAAAACTTTCAGAAGTTTCCCCTAAATATCTTGACTTTAGAAAACGACGCATTTCTCTATCAAAATTTCTATTAATTTGATTGCGTATAGTTTTAATGGAAATTCTAATTTTTAATAAATAGGGAGATGCATCATCCTTAATTTTACCTGTTTTATCAAATATCTTTTGAATCGGCTGAATGAGTTCTAATGAGTAATAACAAGACTTAAAGAGCCTTGATACATGAATAAAGCTTGGATTTTTCTCTAAAAATTGAAGAATAGCATTTACCATGTTACTAGCTAAGAGAATGCGCTGCACACCTTCGGCAGATAGAACCGAGTTTTCAATCGGAAGAATTTTTAATTCATGTATTAATTCTTCAAATTCAAGCGCTGGAAAAATTAATCCTTTATTCTTGATATATAATTTTTCTTGAACTGTTTCAAGCGCTTCTAAAACCTCATTGTATTTTCCAGACGGTTGAAGCGTGAAAATTTTATTTTGCGCGCTTTTACAAATAGCATAGCTAGCCAATTGTGAAATTACTTTTTGGAAATCTAATTCTTGTAAACTTTGATTGTCTGTAACCATTACTTGTAGTTAACAAAATTAAAACAATTCGCCAGATGTATTGTTCCAATTCAAGATACATGATATTGTTCTATAATTAATATTATGTTAAATAGATAATCTAAGTAATGGAGTATACATTACTATTGAAACGAATATATTAAAGTTTAATAAAGCGTTGGTATCTGCCTCCTATCTTAAGAAGATATCCTTGCGGTTGAATATCAGAAAGATCTATTTCATTACTGTTTAGAGAAATATATCCAGATTTTAAAAGTTTCCCATACAAAGAATAGATTTCATACAAAGAAGATTCAGCGATTTTTAAATCAACATGTATAGATTCGCTACATGGAATTGGAAATATTTGAAAATCTTCCATTCCAAATTGATCTTCAATAGTTGCTGGATTGCATGAGATTAATCCAAAAATATCATACTTAGAAATAAAATTCCAAATTTCCACAGACGCATTGATGTCATAGTTGGTTCCTGCAAAATTAAAAATACTACCAGGCCATGTGTGTTGTCCATTAGTAACTTTAAAATGAACCACCTCACTACAATTATCTCCGTTTTCGTAGGTGTATTTTTCAACGGTACTTCCGTCTATTGTATTCGTATTAGGCACATTAACAACCGTTGGTACCGGAGAACAATTATTAAATGTAGCCCAATGGTTTAAGACATTTGTAACGGAAGCTGTCCACCCTGCTGAGCCATTATAAGGAACTGTTGGATCAGTTGTTCCGTGGATTTGAATAATTGGCATAGGATGCGAAGCATTACAATCACCCAATGTGGAAGGAGTCATTGAACCAGTAACAGAACCAACGGCCGCTATTTTAGCACTCAAATCACAGGCAAGTTGAAAACTCATAAATCCACCATTTGACATTCCAACTGCATAAATCCTGTTTTGGTCAATGGAATAAGCGGCTGATAAAGAATCTATTAATGCTTCTGTGAAACCTACGTCATCAACCGTACTTCCGCCCCAACCCACGTTAAAATGGGTAGTATTGGTATTGTCTAAAGTTCCTTGAGGATGAACCACAAGAAAATTAGCCGTATCAGCTATATTTCTAAAATCCCCATAAAACATTTGTTCATTTGAAGTACTGGTATATCCATGAAAATTAAAAAGTAATGGAACAGCCGTATTTCCACTATAAATTGAAGGGATATATAATTTATATGAACGTACGATTCCATCATGCACGATGGTTCCGTTAATGGTTTGGGTATATCCTTTTGTATAAAACCCTATAAAGATTGATAAAATGACTAGTGCTTTCATAAAATTTAAAATTATTAGATTTGATTAAATTAAATAATAAATTTAAAGGCTCTACCCTTTTTTACGGTCTTTGTTCATAAGAACCTAATGTTGAGTTAAAATTAAAAACCGCGAAGTCGCTCGCGTCAACATAAGAGTCGCCATTTAAGTCGCCATCTAGTAAAAATAAACCACCGTATGCTGATGAATATACATTGTATTCGAAAGTCGAATA
>CAMDDR010000095.1:0-3995 GCA_945892995.1 Chitinophaga pinensis
GAACGCTGTGCTTACGGCTCTGCGAGATTAATTCAAAAAATTTGTATTCCAGAAGCCAAAAATATTTTAGCGCCTTATTCACTAAAATACAATGAAACTGATCTATGGTTTCGACTTTTTGTTATGCATGTATATCATGCAGGAGCTGGAAATGTCGCAGCAGTAATCGCTAAAATTCAACCTAAAATAGCTTCAAAACAAATTATTTTAGACATGTGGCAAAATACTGGGGGAGGTTTTGGAAATAATTCGCAAAATTACACGCAACTTGCATTAGCTGCTCAACTCATAATTCATGATATAATTTATAAAGAATGTGATGAGATTTCTGACTGTGCTTCTCGTTAAGCAGAAATAAATTTTATAGAAAGTGAATTGACACAATGACGTGTATTTTTATCAGTAAAGAACTCTCCTTCAAAAACATGACCTAAGTGCCCAGAACAATTGCCGCAGATAATCTCAACTCTTCTTCCATCTGCATCTTTTACTCGTTTAACATTGTTTTCAAAATCAGCGTCAAAACTTGGCCAACCACAGCCTGAATCAAATTTCGAATTACTACTATAAAGTGGATGCTCGCATCTTCGACAAACAAAAATTCCATTCTGAGAAAATTTATTATACTCACCAGAATTTGGATATTCTGTACCTTTTGATTCAATAATATACGATTCTTCCTTCGTTAAAGAATTCCAATTTTCTTTTTTCAACGTCATACACTCATTTTTAAAAATCCTTCCTTAATAACAAGCTTAGACGGTAAATTGTTTGTGTATAATCCACCAGTTCCTAATCCCTGCGGTAAAATAATCGGATAATTTCCTGTAAACTGAGAAATTGCATTTAAACCAATTGATGATTCTAAGGCAGAGGTAATCCACCACGAAATTGAACGTTCTTCAGCTAATTCAATCCATTCCTTACAGCCATTAAAACCGCCATGTAAACTTGGTTTAAGAACGATAAACTGAGGGCAGACAAAATCCAATAATGATCTTCGTTCTTCTCGGGTTGAAATTCCGATTAATTCTTCATCCAAAGCAAGAGGAAGAATATTTCTTTTGCATAAAGCAGCAAGTTTTTCTAACTGTCCGCTCTTTATAGGTTGCTCAATTGAATGAACATCTAAATCTTTTAACTGCAGTAATTTCTCCTCTATTTCATAAGGCGAAAAAGCCCCATTTGCATCAACTCGGATCGTTATTTGACTAGCATTAAACCGAGTACGAATTTTCTCAATTAAAGCCAATTCTTTTTTAAAAGCAAGCGCGCCAATTTTTATTTTGATGGTAGAAAATCCTACTTGAATTTTTGCGTCAATTTGCTCTTGCATAAATTCTACATCACCCATCCAAACCAAACCATTTATAGGGATTTGTGAAAGTCCTTCTGAAAAATTATTTTTATAAATCAATCCCTTCCCTCCATTTAGGAAATCTAAAGCAGCTGTTTCAAAACCAAAAATAAGTGAAGGATAAGAACGAAATTTGCTATAAAAAAGTTGAATTTTTTCAGTAAATATAAAGGTTTTTAGTGAGGTTAAATCATTTATCTCTAGCTCATTTTCGATGAATTCAACTACTAAATTAATTAGAGCGAGATAATCCTTTTCATCTTTAAAATCTGGCGATAAACCAGGAATAATACTGAATTCTCCTTGACCACAAGTTCCATTCTCATCTGATATTTTTAAGATCCACGAAGGTTTTTCTTTTAAAATTCCGCGACTTGTTCCACTTGGAATTTTAAAATTCAATACAATTTTATCAATGGAAGCTTTCATGACAATATTCTCCTAGGCATGATGATAGGGTTCATTTCTAATAATTGAAAAGGCACGATAAAGTTGTTCTAAAAAAATTAATCTAACCATTTGGTGAGAATAAGTCATAGCAGAAAGCGACATTTTAAAATTTGCGCGCTGGTATAATTCATCATCAAAACCATAAGCACCACCTATTATAAATGTTATGCAATTCGGCATTTCCATTGCTTTATTCTCTAGCCATGAGGCAAATTTATTAGAGGAAAACTGCTGTCCATTTTCATCCAATAAGACAACAAAATCATTTGGTGAAATTTTACTTAAAAGTAATTCCCCCTCCTTTTTTTTTAGAACTTCTGTACTTATATTTTTTGAGTTTTTTACATCAGAAACTTCAACTCGAAGAAAATTACAATAATGAATAATTCTATTTTCGTAAATAGTTTCTCCCTCTTTTAGATAGGCAAAATTAGTTTTACCAAGGACTAAAAACTTTATTTTCATGAGATCTCTAATGGTTTGGGTCTACCTATAAGTTGGTTTTTGTAACACTAAACTTTCTACACTAAACTTCCTATAATTTCTAGTTCTTAAAGTTCAATGCTGGAAAACATAAAAATACACCTTATTTGCGAAATTCACAACAACCAAATTTTTATCTGCTTAATTCGATTTTGTACTTAAAAGATAAACATGCTAACTTTACTAACAAATTTGAAATCATGAGAAGTATATTTTTAATACTATTTTTAGTTTTTTGCAGTAATAGTTTTACTCAAAAATCAAATAATAGAAGCTATCTTGAATTAAATAGTGGTATAGCAGTATTTGAAGAATTTTCGTCTTTTGGACCAAGTGGAGGATTTTTTCCAGGAATATCTTTTTTAATTGGTAATCAGAGCTTTATTTTTCAAAATATCTTTTTTGAAAGCCAAATTGGACTGGCATTACCGTCTATTGTAACTGCAAAAATAGGTCTCGGATTTATAAATGAGGGAATTGGTGCTAGCATAGGAATGAGACTATATCCCACAATGGCTTATGCACAAATTCATTTGCCAACTAGAAATGGACAATTCAATATTTCAGCAGAAGTGTCCCCACTTACAAACAGTTCCTTTGAGTCTTATTCTTTGGGCGCAAGAAATATTTTCGCTCTTGGCTATCAATGGAATATTGGAAATAGTAGAAAAAGATAAAAACTTAATTTTCTTGAGATTGCAACTAAACAGCTATGACAGCTTTTACGTCAGGCGCAGATATTTTTAAAGCTTCTTCTAATCCTGCTTTCAAAGTCATTTTACTCATTGAACAATCACTGCAAGATCCTAATAATTGAACTTTAACAATTCCATCATCTGTAATTTCAACCAACTCCATATCGCCACCATCAGCATGTAAAAAAGGGCGTAATTGAAGTAAAGCGGTGTTTACTTTTTCGGTAATACTAGCTATATTGATTTCAGACATGTCAATTCTATTTTTTAGTAGCTATTAGATTCTTTAATTCTTCTGTAAAGTTATGAACTAATTCATCAAAAGCACGAGAAATTGGCGTATTTTCTTGATAAACAGCAGGTCGACCGGCATCACCGGCTTCGCAAACACTTTGAACAAGAGGAATTGAACCAAGAAATGGAACGTTCATTCCTTGCGCTAAATTTTTTGCACCATCTCTTCCAAAAATATAGTATTTATTATCTGGAAGTTCAGCAGGAGTAAACCAAGCCATATTTTCTACAATTCCAATAACAGGCACCTTTAATGTGTCCATTTTAAACATATTAACACCCCTGCGTGCATCTGCTAAAGCAACTTCTTGCGGCGTACTTACGATTACAACACCATCAAGAGGAACTGCCTGGACAAGCGAGAGATGAATATCTCCTGTTCCTGGAGGTAAATCAATCAACAAATAATCTAATTCACCCCAATGAGCATCTGTAAACATTTGAGTAAGTGCTTTTGAAGCCATTGGGCCACGCCATACAACAGCATTATCCTGATCTGTAAAAAAACCAATTGATAATAGCTTTACACCTTGTGCTAAAATTGGTTCAATCATTGAAATGCCATCAATATCAATCATTTTTGGTCTGTCACCAACAACATCAAACATAGTTGGCATTGATGGTCCGTAAATATCAGCATCAACAATACCAACCTTAAATCCTTTTTTCTGTAGCCCACCCGCAAGATTAGAGGTAATTGTAGACTTCCCTACTCC
>CAMDDR010000096.1:0-3889 GCA_945892995.1 Chitinophaga pinensis
AAGCCCTCGCCATTGATGCCGTTGTAATCGTCCAAAACGGTTTGTTTTGAAATGACTGAAACGGGCCTGTTTTTAGATTTAAAAAAACTGCCTATTTCTTCCACTACATTCATCTCTTCTTTACAATACGCTAAATGTAAACTTCCACAAGCGTTGTAAGGTATTTTAGCAGCATGCAAATAGTCTAACCAAATTTCCTTGGTTCTTACTGCTCTATTGTATAATTTACCATCAGGTTGGCCTACCGGCCATAACATACCAAAATTTCTTACACTGGCGCCTAATGAAAATTGACTTTTTTCAATGACTGTAACTTGATAGCCTTTTTGAGCTAAGGCTCTTGCAGTGGCTAGTCCTAGAATACCAGCGCCGACGACGATGGCTGATTTATTATTCATAATTATATATTTTGTACTTTTTATTAAAATATAAGAGTGTTGTGATACTAATTAAACTACCCACAATAGACAAAACTAAAACACCATTGCTATAAAAATAAGTCCAACTTATTGAAATACCCATTGAACCTTTAAAAATAATAACAAACACAGTTGCTAAATACCCAAAAGAATCAACTAAGTACATAAAATAACCTACATTCCCTTTTATTTTAAAGCTTGCAATCATTCGGTCAAATAATATGCAATTAAATGGTATATAGCCCATATACAAACCAAGGCCCACTAAAACTATCCATACATAGCCAGATATAATCTGTTGCATAAAAAGAAAAGTACTTACACCACAAAGTATAAATCCGGCTAAAATAATTATTTGTGAAATTTGAAAAGCTAATTTATTATTATTAATATAAATCATACTTGCAATAAGAATGAGTACAGAAACTGCTATAGGCAATTCAGTACTTGTAAAAATACCTGCACTATTTCCATAGCCCAATTCTAACCAAATATCTGCAGCAAAATTGTCTCTTATATCTCTAAACAGCGTAAGTAATATATAAATGAAAATAAAAGAAACTAAGCCAAAAGAAAACATCTTAAAAAAACGTTTTCTTTCATTTTTATCCATCGGCACTCTAACCGATTTCTCTGCTGCTTCTATAGTAGTAGGGTCTGGTATTTTTTCTAATAAATAAACTAATATAATTACAGGAACTAAAAAAACCAGCCCTGTATAAAATGGGATCCAGTTTTCTTGAACATGATAAGTAAGTTGAATCCACTTTGCTACAGTTTTAACAAATCCAGAAGAAACAATAAAACTAACAGCCATTGTAGCACCAATAAAATCAGATGTTTTGCGGCCTTCTACAAAAGAAAAAATCAAACCCCATAATACACCTAAGGGAAGACCATTTAAAAATAAGAATACGATATTCCAAGGCGATTTAAATAAGGGGAATAACAATAATGGTATAAAAGATAAAATAATTAAAATCAAAATTGACCAACCTCTCCCTACTTTGTTTAATTCTGCAATAAACTTAATGCCATAAAATTTACTGATGGTATAGCCCAATACTTGAGCAATCACTAAAATATTTTTATAATCAACTCCAAATATTTTAGGTTCATCTAAATATAAGCCAATAGTGAATGGTTTTCTGAAAGCATATACAGATGCATATGTCAAAAAACAAATTACTGCTATAGAAACAGAAATCAAAAAGCTATTTATCTTTTCTTTTTTCAATATTATTGGACTATATAAAATTAAGAAAGAGTCCCGATACATCAGGACTCTTTCTTTACGATTGCTTGCTTAAAACCATATAAACCCCCGTTTATATACGCTCTTTATTTAATGATCCACATTTTAGCATTAATATCATCAGATCCACCAAATTGCGAAGCAATAGCAGCTTCCACATTTGTTTTATTTACCGCTCTTTCTGAATTTGGATATTGGAAACGTAAAGCAACTCTATTGCTATTACCTGTTCCAGCACCAGTATGGAAAGTTGGCACACCTGTTCTTCTCCAGTTATAATAACCTTCAAAACCACTGTTTTGATACATCGCTAAATACTTTTGTAACAAAATTTGCTTTAAACCATCAGCATTATTACCAGCATATTTAACTGTTGATTGTGCATAATAATCGGCATATTTAAAATCAACAGAATAAGTAACTGATTCTGCTAAAGTACCTCCTGGTTTTTGAAAAGTAACTGTGTTAGCACCTTCTTTAACACCATAGAAAGCTTGAGAAGCTTTGATACCATTTTGGTACCAAGTTTCTGCGCTTTGACCAGTAATCCAACCTCTGTGTGCTGCTTCAGCCATGTTGAAACACATTTCTTGGTAACCCACTTGCGTTGTTTTTTCAGCAGTATAAGTTTGATAATAACGCTTACGGTTGATAAATGAGTACTTACCTGCACCTGCGCTTGAACTCATTGTCGCTAAATCTTCTCCAGAACCAGCACCCATAAATGCATCATAAGAATTAGGTGCTTTACCTGCAGTCACTAAAGCAGCAGCTGGTTCAGCTACAAAGAAAGTTCTTGGATCTTTCAAAGTTGTTAAATTACCTAAATAAGTAGAAGACATATTGTAACGAGTCGCATCAAATCCAAAATTATCTGGATTTGTTGAGTACTTGTTGTATTGACTATTGTAAGTAAAAGCTAAATTATCATCGTCGCTGCTAAATAAAGGATACTTAGTAGGATTGCTAATTGTTTCAGCAAACTTTGTTTTAATTGCCAAGTCTGCATCTGATTCTTTATTGGACAATTGAATTAAAACTCTAAGCTTGAAAGCATTCACCACTTTTTGCCATTTAGATAAATTGTTGCCGTAGTAGAAATCATTCGCTAATACATAATTCGTTGTTTTCAATGAACCCATTTCTGTATTGGCTTGTTCCAAATAAGTTAAAATTTGTTGGAAAACTTGCTTTTGTGAATCATACTTAGGTGTAATATTTTCTAGACCTTTTAAGGCTTCAGAAACTGGAATATCACCTAAATTCATTGTTAAATCATACAAGAAGTAAGCTTTTAAATATTTAGCAAGCGCTGTATATGGATTGGGTGATGCTATAGACTTCTTCGCTTCGTCTTCCATCTTTTGGATGTTCTTTAATACATTGTAATTATTGAATGAAAAACCAGTCCAGTTGTACTCTTGGTTTCCATAATAATCATAATTACATACATAATATTGATTCCATCTTTGGGTACTATTAAATGCACTTTCATTATATTCAATAAGAATATTGTTTAAAATCAAGTTTGCAGGTACCGCTGTAGCTCTGTTAGGATCAGCAGTTAAAGAATCGAAAGACTTGTTACAGGCTGATATTGAGCCTATCACAAGGACTAAGGTTAGTATTTGAATTATCTTTTTCATATTTTATTGGTTTTCTTTATTTAAAAAATGAAGTTTAAATTGATACCATAAGATCTTGTAGTTGGTGTTTGCAAATTAATAGAAGACTCACCAGGATACTGATCAATATCAACATCATTAAATTTCGAATCTGGCATCCAGTATAATAAGTTTCTTGCTACTAGAGATACAGTTGCTTTTTTGAAAATAGACTTTTGAACCATCGTAGTTGGTAATTCATAAGTAAGTACAACTTCTCTTAATTTAAAGAATGTTTTACTCATTATGTTTGGCTCAGGAATACCATGTACACGACTAATGTAATCTTGGATAAAAGTTTTAGTGGCGTTAGGAGCAAATGTTAATGCATCATAATTAGTAATCTTACCAGTTACCGCATCATATTTTGGAGTTCCAGAAGCTAATTGAACACCTTCACCCACATAAGATTTAACTCCTTTGTAATCTTGGTATCTTGCAGTACCATAAGCCCCTTGGATTGTTTCTATATGACGACCACCTTGGAATGTTTTCTTTCTAACATAATCTTCCATTATACCACCTACACGACCATCCACTTGTAAGTTTAA
>CAMDDR010000097.1:0-3677 GCA_945892995.1 Chitinophaga pinensis
AGTTTATTCTTTTTAAGAACAATATTTATAATTCCTGATGTTCCGTCTGGGTCATACTTTGCAGATGGATTGGTAACAATTTCAATTCTTTCAACAGAGCTAGCCGGTAATGCATCTAAAAGTGTTTTTCCATTTCCACCAGAAAGCGAGCTTGGGCGACCGTCTATCAAAATAATTACCGTTCCTTCTCCACGCAGCATAACTCGACCTTCTTGGTCAACTTCAACGGAGGGCAAACGATTTAAAATATCATTGGTAGTTCCACCACGCACTGAAATATCTTCACCTACATTATAAACTTTCTTATCTATTCCAGTTTGGAGTAAATTTAGTTTCCCTTCAATTTTTACTTCATTTAAATTTGAAATTTTTTCTTTAATCAGGCGAAGAGTACCAAGATTAATAATTTTTAAGCTTGCGCTTAGTATAATGTCTGGAACAAGAAAATCCTCATATTCAATAAGCGATAGCCGAATAAAATAGTTTCCATTTGCAATTCGCTCAAAATTAAATTTCCCGTTTTGAGTTGTAAATGCACCAGTAACTAGACTCGAATCTACTTGATTAAACAAGCGAACAGATACATATTCTAAAGGAGTAGCTGTTTTACTATCAATGATTTTACCAAAAATAATTCCTTCTCCACTAGGAATTTGAGAAAACAGCAAGTTAGAAGTTAGTAAAAAAGCAATAAGAAATTTCATAGGAGCACAAAAATAAACAATACATCTTGTTAATTATAATCTAAAAACGATTTAACTTCTTAATTATATAATTTAAAACTTTACGCTAATAATTCACTTATTGTAAATATCGTTTTACTTTTGTCTAAAATCAGTGTCTAATGCGATTCAATCTGTCTGAGGTTAATGAATTAATACGATCAAGAAGAACAATTTATCCTGAACAATTTTCAGATAGAAAAGTTCATAAAGAACAGTTGGAAAATATTCTTACGAATGCACAATGGGCACCAACTCATGGAAATACACAACCATGGCGTTTTCATGTCTTTATGGAAGATGGCTTATCTACATTAAGTAGTTTTTTGGGTACAAGCTATTTAAAAATCACACCAAAAGAACTTCAAAATGATATGAAATTAGCAAAATTAATTCGTCGACCTCTACTCGCATCTGCAGTTGTTGCCGTTTCTATGAAGCGTCAAATAGAGAATAAAATTTTAGAAATAGAGGAAATAGAGGCAGTAGCTTGTGCGATACAAAACATGCATCTTTCTTGCACGGCATATGGACTTGGTGGATTCTGGTCGACACCAAAATTAATTTATTCTTCGGAAATGAATGACTTTTTAGAATTAGATGAAATCGACAAATGCTTGGGTTTATTTTACATTGGTTATCCATCGATTGATTGGCCTACAGCACATCGCAAACCACTTGAATTTAATACGAAATGGATAAGCAAATAGAGCATTTAGATTTAGGCTTTGTAAATTACACGAATCATCCAACCAACCATGATTATGTTGTTTTTCGTTTTGCGGATGAACAACGTGCCAATTCTTTTCGTGAGCTACTGAAGGAACAAAAGATTTGGTTTGAAGAAAGTCAAGATCAAAAAAGACAGCTGCTAGTTTACTTATTTGGCTTGCATCAGTCAGATTACAATAAAGCTCAAAAAATAAATATTACAGTAGAAGCCAAACATAAAAAATTCTTAATTCCCGGAAAGTTCTTTCGTTGGTTTATAGTTTTATTTGGATTAACAATGATTATTCTTGCGGCGATTGGATATTCTATTAATGCATCAAAACAAGGAACACCAGTAAAAACAACGCGATGAAGATTCTTATTGTACTCTTCTTTTTGTTACAAATAGCTACTGCGTATTCTCAGTTAGGAAAAAATGGTCGATTTCCAAATTATTTTGGATTTCAAGTACGAGCTATAATTCCATCTGTATTGAGCGGAGGAACGAGTACTATTTCTGATAGCAACAATTTTATTACACAATCAATTCGTCAATTACCCGGAATTTCTTATGGTGCAAATGTTCGTGTTGGATTAACAGAATTAATAGCAATTGAAACGGGCATAAATTACTTGGAACGGAAATTTGAAATTAGTGCGGCTGTTTTGGACTCTAATTTTTCTGCTAGCACAGTTGTTTCCTATATTCAATATGATATTCCATTAAACGGGTTAATTTATATTAAGTTGGCAAACGAAATTTATGCTACTGCTGCATTGGGAGTTTCTGTCAGTTTTAAACCTACAAATATCAGAAAAGATGTTTCTGAGAACAAGAATTTATTTGTCCACCAGGGATATACTTCAATTGCAAACATGTTTGGAGCTTCTTTAAATGCCAATATAGGTTTTGAATACCGAACAAAGAAAAGTGGATTTTTTAATATTGGTGCTTCTGCACAAATTCCATTTTCAAAGCTTTTCGATATTCGAACAACTTATGTTTATGTAAATACAGGAATTCGTAGCGTTTATCAGGTTGTTAATGGCTCTTATCTCTCTATTGATTTAAGGTACTTTTTTCACAATTCAAATCGCAGTGGTTCAATTTTTCAAAATGGTCCAATTGAACAATAAAATTGAATCGCTTATTCAAGAATTAAATTTAATTCCTCATCCTGAGGGTGGATTTTACCGCGAAACTTATCGTTCAAAAGAAGTACTAGAAAATGTCAAACGTAATTTAGTGACTACTATTTATTTCCTATTGCGATCGGAAGATATTTCTCATTTTCATCGTATAAAGAGCGATGAACACTGGTTTTTTCATGCTGGAAGTCCACTAGTAGTTCATACACTTGATAAAAACGGACATCACAAACATCTTGTAGGATTGGGATTAAACAAAGGGGAAACTCCACATTTTATAGTTCCAAAAAATACCATTTTTGGAAGTCAAGTTTTAGAAAAAAATAGTTATAGTCTTGTTTCTTGTCTCGTTTCTCCAGGTTTTGATTTTGCAGACTTTGAACTAATAAAAAGAGCAGAATTACTAAAAGAATTTCCTCAGCACAAAGAAATTATTGAAATAATGGGCATGAAAAAGATTAAAGAAGTTTAATATTAGTTTTAAAAAAACTTTTCTCACTTTTTCTCAATAACTTTATTTTTTCGCATACGAATATTTAATAATTCAACAAGCAAAGAGTAGACGAGCGCAAAATAAACGTAGCCTTTTGGAATTTCTTGATCAAATGCTTCTGCTACAAGCAATATTCCTATTGTAATTAAAAAACTTAAGGCAATCATTTTAATAGTTGGATTATCAGTAATGAATTTACTTATTTTACCAGCAAATAGCATCATTACAATCATTGATATTATGATTGCTATGTAAATAATCACTATTGGATTTTGCTGCGTTTCTTGTCCAATACCATTGGTCATTCCGATGGCTGAAATTACCGAATCAAAACTAAAAATAATGTCAATTAATACAATTTGAAAAATAATTCCAAACATTGTTTTTTTTGATTTTTCAGAGCTTGTTTCTTCAAATCCTTTTACACTTTTGTGCATTTCAATAGTGCTTTTATAAATCAAGAATAAACCACCAAGCAGTAAAACTATTTTTTGCCCTGTAAAATCATGTCCAAAGATTTCGAATAAGGGGGTTTTCATCTGCATTATCAGTGAAACCATTGTTAGTAAAAGCATTCGTATAACGAGCGCTAGACTTAGTCC
>CAMDDR010000098.1:0-3661 GCA_945892995.1 Chitinophaga pinensis
GAGGAATGTATAGCATAAATTTAGACCCTACTGGCATAAGTTGAAGACCATCGATCCAACCTAGTATTACTTGTTTCAAAGCAAATGTAATTGGTTCTCCTCTATCAACTGAACTATCAAAAACTTTACCTTCTGGAGTTGTTCCGTGATAATGTACTTTTACATTCGAAGTATCTGTCGGTTTAGGTCCTTTACCCATTGTAATAACCTTATATTGTAAACCGGAGGCCGTGACTTTTACCTTTGGATCCTTTTTATTATTCTCTAAAAAAGCTACTCCTTTTGCCTTATTTGCTTCAAATACTTTGGCGTTTTCTGCTGCTTTTTGCGCAGTCTTATTTTCAAAATAAGAGGAAATCGTTTTCCCACCATCATCTACTATTAAAGATTCAACAGCATTGATTTCATTTAATAATCCTTGCAACATTAAATCCCTATTAACCTCAGGCATTTCTCGAGCAATATTTCCGCCAATACTCTTTCCAATAAGATAAGATACAGAATCTACTTGATTCATAACTTTTGGCTGGCAACATTTTGGCAGTTTTTCAACATCCTCTTTTTTAGCCTTACTTTCATTGGCATCGTAGCCAAGTTGATTTAAAATTTGTTTTATCTCAAGCAAATTAATTTTTTTAGTGGAAAATTTAACTTCTATTTTATTTGTTTCTAAGTCTAATTCTGCAGACTTAATTCCTTTAGTGTAATTTAATTTTCCTTCAATACGTTCTTTACAAGCATCACATTGAGATGAGGTTGAAATGAATTCTGTCTGTACTTTTGGTTTTTTTTGAGAAAAAGAAGTTAGAGACAAAATAATAAAAAGTGTTAATAGAAATATATTTTTCATAGTTGAAAATTTACTGTTTTATTTTTAATTAATATTTAATTTCTAGTGTCTATACCCCACATCATTTTATTTCGGATAGTATCAAGAAAATTATTGTCTTCAAATTTAATGACATTTATCATAAATTCCGCTTTTTTGATGATAACTTCTTCACCCTGCTTGATACTTTTTGAATTTCCATCTAAGCTCAAGAGATAAGTTCTATCTCTTCCTTCTACAGAAAGTGAAATTGGCAAATGATCTGGAACTACAACTGGACGTACATTTAGATTATGAGGTGCAATTGGTGTAAGAATGTGTACTTGACAACCAGGCGTTATAATCGGACCACCGCAACTCAAGCTGTAAGCTGTTGATCCTGTTGGAGTGGCGACAATTAAACCATCTGCCCAATAAGCATTCAAATACTTATTATCTAAAGAAGCATGAACCGTAATCATTGATGCAGTATCTTTCTTGTGCAGCGTTAATTCATTTAAAGCAAAGTTATTTTTCCCAAAAATATCTTCTTCTGTAAAAACACGTAACAATGAACGCTTTTGAAATTCAAATTGCTTTTCTTTTACTTGTGTTAGAGTATGGTGAATTTGTTCTTTTGAGATATTTGCAAGAAATCCTAAGCGACCCATATTAATTCCCATTATTGGAACTCCTGAATCCTGAATATAACTTACCGTTTTTAAAAATGTTCCATCACCACCCATGCTAATTGTAAGATCAATACCAAATTTAAAATCCAAATGACTTTTAAAGGTTTGGTATTTTTCTGAAATACCGATTTTAGAAACTAAGAGAGCTTTTAAATCTTCCTCTAATACTGCTTCCCAGCCAAAATCTTCGAGGTACTTTAGCATTTCAGTAAAATACTCGGCGCTATGCTTGCTGACTTTTCTTCCGTAAATTGCAACCCGCATGGTTTAAAATTTTAAATAATGCATAAGTGAATCAAATCTCGCTTGCAAATCATCATTGTCCATACTTTTCTGAAATGATTCTTTAACGACATAATCATAACGTTCAAAAGTTCGAATAATTGAAGATAAATCTAATTTATTTATTTTTAAGGTAATTTCCAATTTTGAAGACGAAGAATTTGTTAAAATATATGAACTTAAAATACGAGCATTATTGCTTTCTACAATTTGAGCTATTTGTGCCATGGAATAATCAATATTATTGATTTCTAAAATTAGAATTCCACCAACTTCTTTCATGCTTCCCGTATTGGCTAGTTGCACCATTAAATGATAAATGGTAGTACAGCCCAAATAATTCTCATTTTCATCAAGAATCGGCAAGACACTTAGATTAAATTCTGATATTTTGGCGAGAACCTCGAAAACATGGGAATTTGCAAAAACATAAGGGCGAGGTAAATGATCAAATAAGCCATCCAATGAATTTTCTGCATTCAAGCGATCTAAAATGTCCGATTCAGAAACAACACCAACAAAATTCCCGTTTTTTAAAACTGGAAGGTGTGAAACCTTAAATTCATCCATCCAATTAAGTGCTTTCTCTCCTGAGTCAGTATGAACTAAAGGTGGAATTTCTTCTGTAATTAAATTAATTGCTTTCATAAACGTGGCCAAAGTAGTAAAATCCTCTGAGAGTTTGTAATTTTGAAGCATCAAAAATGATACCATGACTAAATTAAGTGTCAATATTAACAAAATTGCAAGTATTCGAAATGCAAGAGGTGGAAATATACCCAACCTTGTAAATTTTGCAGTTGATTGCGAACGTTTTGGCGCTGATGGTATTACAATTCATCCTCGACCTGATGAACGGCATATAACAAAGAAAGACGCATACGGATTAAAAGAAGCGGTTCAAAAAGAATTTAATATTGAAGGATTCCCCGATAGCCGTTTTATGGAAATCATCAAAGATTTGCGACCAACTCAAGCAACACTTGTTCCTGATCCACCGGGAGTTTTAACTTCAAACGCTGGATGGGACACAAAGGTAAATTTTGATTTTCTTCAAAAGACTTGTAGCCAACTTAGTGATTGGGGAGTTCGGACTTCAATTTTCATAGAACCAGATTTAGAAAAAATTGAATTAGCACAAAAACTAGGTGTTAATCGAATAGAATTGTATACTGGACCATACGCATTCGATTTTAGTAAAAATAAACTAAAAGCAATTGAATCCTATAAAAGTGCAACTCAACAGGCGATAGATTTAGGATTAGGAATTAATGCCGGTCACGATTTAAATTTAGAAAACCTGAATTATTTTAAAAAATCATTGCTGCGCTTGGATGAAGTTTCTATCGGTCATGCACTTATTTCTGACGCACTCTATTTAGGCATTGAAAATGCCATACAACGCTATAAATTCTTACTTCTCGATTGAATTTTCTTTATCTGAATTCATGAAAATATCCCTTTTTGGATAAGGAATTTTAATATCATATTCGCGAAATAAACGATCAATTTCAAATCGGATTTCTGATTTATAATTATTAATATCCCAACTCTGATCAGCCCAAAAAACCAATTCTAATTCAAGACCTGAATCACCAAAATTTGCAAGCCGAACAAGAATAGGATGACTTTTTTTAACTTTGGGGTGAGCCAAAGCAGCTTGTTTAAGTAAGCGCTTAATCAATTCTGTATTTGCACCATATTCTACAGTCAGGTTTATAATAAAGCGTGTTAATTCTGAACCATGACTCCAATTTTCAACTTGTTCTTGTGTAAGTCGAGTATTCGGAATAATTAATACATTCCCCTCTCTAGTTTGAATTTGAGAAGTACGGACATTGATTTTAACAATCTTTGCGACAATTCCACTTGAAGACTT
>CAMDDR010000099.1:0-3591 GCA_945892995.1 Chitinophaga pinensis
TTATCTAATTTTTGGTTTTTAGTTATTTTAAGTTTACTGTTTTGGATCTATTACGAGCGTATTATGTTTGCTGAAGAGATTTTTTTAGAGAAAAAGTTTGGCGATGAATTTCAAGATTGGGCTATTAAAACTCCCTCTTTTCTTCCTTCTTTTAAAAATTATATTCCAAATCATTGTCCTTTTTCGTGGCGTGTAGTTATGAAAAATGAATATCCTGGAATTATTTCAAGTGCAACGTCGTTTCTATTTATTCTTATTTTGAAACGTATAGTTTTACTTGGTTATTTTTCTTTTTGCGCCTCAGATGCATTATTTCTACTAATATTAGTTGTTTTTGGTGTGAGTTGCAAACTCCTAAAAAAGTTTACTGCTGTTTTTGAGCAAATGGACTAATTGATTTTGAATACTTGCCTTTGAAGTAAGGATTTTCCCAATGTTAATTCATCAGTATATTGTAATTCTGAACCAACAGCAACTCCACGAGATAAAGTTGTAATATAGGGAGAGTAGGGTTGGAGTTTTTTAAAAAGATAAAAATTTGTCGTGTCACCTTCCATGGTAGGACTCAGCGCAAAAATAATCTCTGTGATTTTTTCACGAGCGATTTTATCAATCAATGATTGAATATTTAAATCTTGAGGTCCAACACCATCTAAGGGAGAGATCAAGCCATCTAGAACATGGTAGATTCCTTTGAATGCTGATGTTGACTCAATTGCCATAACATCTCGTATATCTTCCACTACACAGATTGTGTGATGGTCGCGATTGGGATTTATACAAATTGAGCATGTCGGCTCGTCAGCTATATTGCCGCAACTTGAACATGAAAATAGTTTATTTTTTAAGTCAATTATTGCTTGTGTGAAATCCATTACTTCGATTTCATTTTTCTTGAGTAAATGCAATGTTAGCCGCAGTGCTGTTCTTTTTCCTATTCCGGGTAAAGTCCCTAACTGGTCAACTGCATTTTCTAGGTATTTAGAAGGTATTTTCACGTTCAAAAATACCAATTAATTAAATGTTTCTACATATTTCTTTAAAATATAGCATCTTAAAATACTAACTTTGTTTCAAATGTCTCAAAAAGAATTAAATATCCGTAATAAAAAGGCACGCTTCGAATATCATTTGGAGGACGTGTACACCGCAGGTATTCAATTAAGCGGTACTGAGATAAAAAGTATACGAGCAGGCAAAGCAAGTGTAATGGAAGCTTATTGTATTTGTGAGAACAGAGAAGTTTGGATACGGAACATGCACATTTCGGTATATGAAAATGGTTCTATATACAATCACAAACCACGCTCTGATAGAAAACTTCTATTAAATCAGAAAGAGATAATTCAGATTGAAAAATTTTTAAAGACAAAAGGAAATACCCTAATTCCTTTGAAGTTATTTTTATCAGACAAGGGTTGGGTAAAAGTTGAGATTGCCTGTGCAACAGGAAAGAAAAACCACGATAAAAGACAAGATTTAAAAGAGAAAGATGATTTACGGGAAATGGATCGCGCAATGAAACGCTAATCCTTTATAATTGCGTAATCTGGAAATTTCTTTTTGTCAAAGATGAATTTTGCATCGTCGATAACAAGATTTGGAGTTAATTTTACAACAGTATATGTCATTATTGTTCCATCTTTAAGTTTCATTATTGCTTTTTTCAAATCAATTTTTGTTTTAGAAATATATAAAACAATAGTATGATAATCTGATTTTGCTACATCTTTTGGATAAAGATTTATAACATGAACTATTTCAGCATTTAATTTAGATTCTTTTTCATATTTATTTTTGAAGCCGGTTTCCCAAAGTGTCATTATTTTTTTAGGATTTAAACTTTCTTCTGAATTATCACTGTCTGATTCGTAAACTGATTTATCATCTTTTGCAATATTCCATGTTTTAAGGCCATTAGAAATTACAGAATTATCTCCATAAGTTGCAAAGTATTTATCACCTTTTACCCAGCCTTTTCCTATAGTATTATCATTTTGTCCAGTTGAAGTATTTTTAATAAGTGCTGAAAATTCAACATAGAAAGTCTTATAGCTGTTTATTTTTAATGATAATTTATCTAAAATAGCTTGAGATTTAGTATCTTGAGCGTATAAATTGGCAAAAAGAAATACGATTAAAAATAAAAAAAGTAATCTCATAGATTTATTTTGAGTGCAAATATCTTAAATTAAAATAAATAAACATAATTAGATTTTTAAAAGAATTTAAAAATGTTTAATCGCAAATTCTGCCCTTGTGTTTTTCATTGTGAAAATGTGCATCTAATTCTTTAAATTCTTTTAATAATTCAGGTGATGGCTTTTTTTCTTGAAGCTTTGATAAATCAGGTTGCCCTGCATCTACCCATGCAGTTAACCAAACTGAGCCAATTGCACAGATTGCAGCTCTCATTCGCCGCTCTACCATACCATTTAATCGTTGATGGTATAAGGCACAAAATTCTTTTGAATAAACTGAAACTGTTGAATTTCCTCTTTGTTCAAAACTGTATTTTTGGTCAGATGGAAACTCGATACTTAGTTCTTTTTCAATTCGTAAAACAGAATCTAAAGCATTGTGGGAGGCTTCAATTGCATTCCAAGTGAAATCAAGAAGTCTCGGGATATAGACACCTTTCCCCACAAAATAATCATAATTCTCTGCGTTTATTTCAACCAAGCGACTTTCCCACAACCCATGAATTCCACGTTGACCGGTAAATTGACCATTGTAGTTTTCTGTTGTGTGAAGAGGAACATGAGCATCAGCGATGTAATGACCAATGTCAGCAGAGTATTTTAAAATTAAATCAACATTTTTATTTTCAAAAGCAAACTGCAATTTATTTTTCATAGATTGAATATGCCAAGGAACTATACCGTATGCTTGTAAGGTGTCTTCTGTAAATTTTTCAACTGCATCTTTCCATTTTCTAGGAACATTAATGAAAGGATTTTCTCCAGTTTTGTAATAATGATCAAGATCAATGTAATGACATTGCGCTTCTCCTTCAACAGCATATCGGCGTTTATCAGGGTCAACGGCATGTTCAGTTAAAAATTCAATGTGCTCTTTGTAAAAACCAAACATTTCAGGTGGCAAGGTAAAAACAGCAATGCGATTGATGCGCTTATGTCCAAAAAAACCCCATTTTTTTTCTAGTTTATCTTTAGTTGAATCAGTTCCTGAAACTAGAAATAGAAAAGTCATAATATAAAAAATAATTCTTTTCATTTGTTTTCTAAATTCCATTAGTTAAAATTAATTTTCTTTTAAGTGTGTTTCTACATGTTGAAAAGAGATTTTCCTATTTAGTATTTCATCCCGATAATATGAATCCGTTTTCTTTTTTATTTTCCTTTTTTTTGAAAGTCCAAATGTCAATAAATTTGCTGTTTTGTCAATTAGGGTTAAGTTTGGCAGATGTTCAAGTTCTATTCTCTCAAATTTTTTAAACGTATCATTTATATCTTCAGACAAATCCATTTGTAAAATTTGCAAGCGTATTTCCTCTGTCCTCAAGTCAAATTGCTGTAGGTAATTTAAGTCAATAGTTTTAGTCTTTAACATTCTATTTGCTTGAAAATC
>CAMDDR010000100.1:0-3368 GCA_945892995.1 Chitinophaga pinensis
TCAAAAAATCGCTTAGTTTCTATTATATTTGCAGAAATAGTAAAATGTCAGAAAACGAACGCATATCGACAAATAAAGCGCCAAAACCTGTAGGTTTATATCCTCACGCACGAAAAGTAGGCAATTTATTGTTTTTATCAGGTGTTGGTCCACGCACTGCAGGTTCAGATGCTACGGATTCTGTTGTTCCAGGCTTGGAATTAGATAAAAATGGGAATTTCATAAGTTTTGACTTTGAAGCTCAGTGCAAAAGTGTTTTTGACAATGTTCGGATTATTTTAGAAGAATCTGGATCAAGTTGGGAGCAATTAGTAGATGTAACGGTCTTTTTAGTAAATATGAAACGAGATTTTCAAACGTACAATCGCATTTATGCAGACTATTTCAAAGATAATCTGCCTTGTAGGACGACCGTTGAAATTAGTTCACTTCCAACTCCAATAGCAATTGAACTTAAATGCATTGCAACGATTGAATAATAACTTTTTTTAAATAAGATAACTTAAAAATATGATTGGTTTTATAGTAAGAATTGCATTAGCGTTGAGTACATTAGGATTTAATATTTATTTATTCGCATCAGGACATTGGGGCTGGGGAATTTCATTTATTTTTATTACCGCCTTAATAATTGCTTCATTTTTTAGAAATGAAAATATGATTTTGGCATTAAATCAAATGCGTGTTGGAAATACAGATAAAGCAAAAAAATATGTTGATCGTATATCACACCCAGAATTTCTACCACGCAGACAACACGCCTATATTTTATTTTTGAAAGCCGTTATGGGTGCGCAAGAATTGGGCTTCGTGAAAAGTGAAAGCTTACTGAGAAAAGCTCTTGAATTGGGTTTAAGAACGGCAGAAGATAATGCTGTAGCTAGAATGCATCTTTCAGGAATTTGCGCACAAACTGGTCGAAAAGCAGAGGCTGTAGCTCTTTTGGCAGAAGCAAAAAAATTAGATAAAAATGGCATGATGCGTGATCAAATAAAAATGATGCAGTCACAATTACAAGTTACGCCATCTAAAAATCAAATGCGCATGGCTCAAATGATGGGCGGAAGAAAGAAAACACCAAAAATGCGTTAATTAATCCTCGACTTAATTCTATAAAATGTCTGAAAATCTTCGTACCTATTCAAAATCATGGGAAGACTATGAATTGCTGGATGCAGGTGGTGGAAAAAAATTAGAGCGCTGGGGAAACATCATTACCATCCGTCCAGAAATGCAAGCCTATTTTCACAGTGGAATTCCGTATACTGAGTGGCGTACTTTGGCACATTGGGAATTTGTTGAAGAGAAAGGTCAGACAGGAAAATGGAAAAATCTTAAAAAAGATTCTCCTAAAAAATGGAGCATTGGCTACAAACGCCTAAAGTTTAATTTAGAATTAACAAATTTCAAACATGTCGGTTTATTTCCAGAACAACAGAATAACTGGGATTTTATAAGTTCTCGCTTGAATGATGGAGATCGATTTTTGAATTTATTTGCATACACTGGAGTGGCATCTTGCATTGCTCGGAACAATGGAGCGGATACTTTTCATGTCGATTCATCAAAAAATACGCTAGCTTGGGCAAAATCTAATATGGATGAAAGTAAATTGTTAAACATCCGCTGGGTGCACGAAGATGCCTTGAAATTTATTCAACGAGAAGCAAAACGCGGAAATAAATTTAATGGAATTGTTATGGATCCTCCCGCTTGGGGGATTGGTGCAAAAGGTGAGAAATGGAAGCTTGAAGATAAAATTGATGAGCTCATGAGTGCAGCATCTGAAGTGCTTGATAAAGAGGGCTTTTTAGTGATGAATACGTACTCTCCAATGGTTGATGTTACTTTTATTACCGAACTATCTGAAATGTATTTTGAGGGTATGAAGAAAGAAATTAGTGAACTGTATATGGAAACAAAAACAGATAAGTTCATGTATTTCGGTAATCTTTTGCGTATCGGATAAATTAAGTATTTCTACGTTTTTTTTAGGGCAGAACTTAAGGTTGTATCTTGAAATGTAAATCCAGCAGCACGAATTTTTTCATTCGAAACTTTTATTCCTTCTAGTACAATACAGGCTTGCTCTCCCAAAAATAATTTTAGTAGAAATGAGGGTACAGGTGGTAAAAAAAAGGGGCGTTTCATACTAAGTGCAACCGATTTCATAAAGTCTTTATTCGAATCTAAACCTCCATTTGCATTGTAAGAACCAGCTAATTTTTTGTCAATAGCAAAAGCAAATAAGCGACATAAATCAGCTATGTGGATCCATGGCATTGTCTGTTTTCCTGAACCTAAGGGAGCTCCTAAACCAAAATTTGTAATCTTTTTTATTCGAACTAAAGCGCCATCATTTTCAGAAAGTACAATTGGAATGCGCAGTTTAGCAACAGGAATTTTGGCAGCCAATGTGTCACTCGCGTTTTCCCATGATTTTATTAATTGAGATAAAAAATTATCTCCAAAATCATCGGATTCTATGTGTATTTTATCGCTTTCTTTTCCATAACAATTAATTGCTGAAGCACTAATAAAATAAGATAATTTTGGCATTTTTTCGGCGATTTCACACAAAAATGTAGTGCTATCAACCCTTGAATCTACAAGTTCTTTCTTTCGCTTTTTTGTCCATCTACCAAGGCCAATATTTTCTCCTACTAAATTTACAAGTACATCAATTTCTGAAAGTTGGCTTAGATTAATTTCCCGCGTTATAGGATCCCAAAAAATATCTTTGCTATGCTTAGGTTTACGAGTTAAAGTAGATACATCAAAGCCTTTATCAATTAGTAGACTTGCTAATTTTTGACCAATAAAACCACTTCCCCCTGCAATTAAGACTTTTTTGTTATCCATTATCTATTCACAAGATTTTTTAAGTTTTAACATTTCGGGACCTGTCATATATTCATAGTCTTTACAGGCATCTTTTTTTCGATTAATCTGATCCTTCACTTCTTTAACACTCTCACTATTAATGCTTTCGCCACGTAAAATCTTTTGATTCAATGTATTTAAAGATTCACTCTCTTTTATACAGGCACAAAATTTTTCATCTTTTTGAGAACATGAAAAGAGAATCAAAGAGGTAAATAAAAGAAGTAAATAATGCATTAATGAAGTTATAAATTTAAGCGCCAAAGTTACATAAAATCAAAGAAGCGAGGAAAGATTATTTTATTATGAAATCTATTAATCGTATTAATCAATAATAATTTTCTTTGCAATCGATTGAGAACCTTCAATACACAAGAAATATGTGCCTGAAGCAAAGTCAAGAACAGAGATTGATTCTTTATTGGAAGCAACAACTTTTTTCAATAAAACTCTTCCTTGAATATCTTTTAAAAGTAAAACAGCAC
>CAMDDR010000101.1:0-3307 GCA_945892995.1 Chitinophaga pinensis
ACAACTTTTTTACCTGAAGCGCATGCTTTTTTATAGCGGATTTCAATTTCCTCAGGTTCATTTAACAAAAAGCCAGATAAGATATTTCCTGAATCCCTTATCAAAGTATCTACCATGTATACCAAACTTGAATTCCCCTGCTCTTGGTAATTTGGTAATAAAGCTAAAATAACGTGATCAGAAATAGCACCAAAAAATTGTCTATAAATCGCTCTAAAATTAGATTCATACAACTTAATATCGCGAACAATGTGTTTACTGCGTGTACTATTTCCAGTTCCACTGCTTAAAAACAAAATATCATTACCGCTTTTTTGACCGCAATAAATTTCATTGGTCTTAAAGAATTCAATCGGTAAAAATGGAATTTCTTCTAAAGACTTTGCATTTTGACGATTTAATAGGTGAACATAATCTCTGTAAATGCTACAATTTTTTAGTTGATAATGAAAGACCTCCAAGGCAATTCTCTCGAAATCTGCATCAGATTTTATTGCTAGTAAATTTGAAAAATCAACCATGTAGCAAAGTTAGGAGAATAAATTGTTCGAGAATGTGATTACCTTTGAACTTTCAAGAAACAAACTTGTTCTAAAATAGGATAAAATAATTTTAAAATGAAAAAAACAGGAGTTTTACTCTTACAATTAGGAACACCGGATAGTCCAAGCACAAGAGATGTGCGGAGCTATTTATCCGAATTCTTAAACGATAGAAGAGTAATCGATATTCCCTGGCTCCTGAGAAAAATATTGGTGAATGGTGTCATTGTTCCTTTTAGAGCTCCAAAATCAGCAAAAATCTATAAAGAATTGTGGGAGCATGGAAAAGGTGTTTCTCCTCTTTTAGAAAACTCTATTGCAGTTCAGGAAAAAGTACAAGAAGCATTTAAGGGTGAAAATATCACAATAGAAATGGCTATGCGCTATAAAAATCCTTCAATGGAATCAGTACTAGAAAAAATGCGCTTAGCTAATTACGACCAATTGATAATTCTTCCTCTTTTTCCACAGTATGCTAGTGCATCTTCCGGTTCTGCAATTGAAAAAGCAATGCAAATTATTAGAAAATGGTGGGTAATTCCTGAAATTAAAATAATAAACCAATTTTGGAATAACGAAGGATACATTGATTCTATAGTTGAGCGGGCAAAAGAATTTAATTTAGCAAGTTTTGACCATATTCTATTCTCCTATCATGGTCTACCAGAAAGACAAGTTGATAAAGTCTATGAAGGAAAAGATTTATGTGGCGATCAACCCTGCGAGAGTGAAGTAAACGAAAAAAATAAATTTTGCTACAAAGCAACTTCCTTTGCAACAACGCGACTCATTGCCGCAAAACTTGGTATTACTGAATCGCAATACACCGTTTGTTTTCAATCACGCTTAGACAAAAAGTGGCTTACTCCATTTTCTGATAAAGTAGTAGAAGAATGGGGTAAAAAAGGCGCTCAGAATTTACTGGTTTTTAGTCCTGCTTTTGTTGCAGATTGCCTAGAAACAATCATCGAAATTGGCACAGAATACCAAGAGATTTTTGAAAAACTTGGAGGCAAAAAAGTTCAGCTAGTTCCAAGTTCAAATACGCACCCACTTTTTATAAATGGCTTAGTTCAGCTAATTAAAGAACGGATTTAATAAAAAAAATATCTTAAATTTGCACTCTATTAAAATCAAAAAATAAATGAGCAACACATCAGAGAAATTAGCACACAAGGTAAAAGACATAAGTCTTTCTGCTTGGGGAAGAAAAGAAATCAGATTGGCAGAGGCAGAAATGCCCGGCTTAATGGCCTTACGTGAGGAATATGGTGCTTCTAAGCCCTTAGCTGGAGCTCGTATTGCAGGTTGCTTACACATGACCATTCAAACAGCCGTTTTAATTGAAACTTTAATTGATCTTGGAGCAGAAGTTTCCTGGTCGTCTTGTAATATTTTCTCCACGCAAGATCATGCCGCTGCTGCAATTGCTGCTGCTGGAATTCCTGTTTTTGCTTGGAAAGGAATGGGAGAAGAAGAATTTGATTGGTGCATAGAGCAAACAATTTTTGCTTTTAAGGATAATCAACCCTTGAACATGATTTTAGATGATGGTGGAGATCTAACAAATATGGTTTTTGACCGCTTTCCAGAATTAACTGCAGGAATAAAAGGACTTTCTGAAGAAACAACAACTGGTGTTCACCGTTTATACGAACGTGTTAAAAATGGTACGCTCGTAATGCCTGCTATAAACGTAAATGATTCTGTTACGAAATCAAAGTTCGATAATAAATATGGCTGTAAAGAATCTTTAGTAGATTCAATTCGTAGAGCAACCGATACAATGATGGCAGGAAAAGTTGCCGTTGTTTGTGGCTACGGAGATGTTGGAAAAGGTTCGGCTGCTTCTTTAAAAGGCGCCGGAGCTCGTGTAATTGTTACTGAAATTGATCCGATTTGTGCACTTCAAGCTGCAATGGATGGTTTTGAAGTAAAAAGATTGGACACTGTTGTTCAATTAGGAGATATCATTGTTACAACTACAGGAAATAAAAATATCGTAGTTGGAAGACACTTTGAAAAAATGAAAGATAAGGCAATTGTATGCAACATTGGACATTTCGACAATGAAATTGATATGGCTTGGTTAAATGGAAATCACGGACATACAAAGAATGAAATTAAACCTCAAGTTGACTTGTATAACATCAACGGAAAAGACATTATTATTTTGGCAGAAGGTCGCTTAGTAAACTTAGGTTGTGCTACAGGGCATCCGTCTTTTGTAATGTCTAATTCATTCACAAACCAGACATTGGCACAAATAGAATTATGGCAAAATTCTGCTAATTATAAAAATGATGTGTACATGCTTCCTAAATATTTAGATGAAAAAGTAGCACGTTTGCACCTTGCAAAAATTGGTGTAGAATTGGAAACACTTTCAACAGACCAAGCTGATTATATTGGAGTTGCTGTTGAAGGACCATTTAAAGCAGAGCACTACAGATACTAAGAATCAATTGGAAAGAAATAATTCCTGATTTTAATCATAAAAAAGGCGAGTTAAACTCGCCTTCTTAATTTAATAAAACAGCAAATTCTTATGCATTTGCATTCATTGTATCCAAAACATCCATAACACCTTTGACCGCTTCTGCTGACTCTGCCAACAAGGCTTTTTCTGCAGCATTTAATTTCAATTCTATAATTTTCTCGATGCCGTTCTTGCCAAGAATAACTGGAACACCAAGATAAATATCTTTCATGCCATATTCACCTTGCAACCAAGCGCAAACTGGAAATATTCTTTTTTGATCGCG
>CAMDDR010000102.1:0-3165 GCA_945892995.1 Chitinophaga pinensis
AAAATAATATTAACAAATAAACAATAAAATATTATTTCGAAACAAGCTATTTCAGCAATAATTTAAAAAGATTTAATTAAACTTTCTCCGAAAACAATATATTAAAAAAAAGCTTACTTTCGATTTTTACAATTTTTAACTATTTAGCAGTTGTAATTTTGCATAATTTTATAGTTTATACATAATGTAATGAAACTTTTTTTGCTAAAAAAACTGTAGATACTACATTTATGGCAGCTATACAAAATACCTTTGTAGTTTGTATGCTAAAAATTATAATGCAGGAAACATAAAGTATGTTATGAGCAAATTAAAACCAATATGGTCCGCTAATGCCAAAGGGCTGACAACCCAAAAGTGACAAAAATAAAAATGTGGAGTTCAGAAACCATTTTTAAAAAACGAGGCGATACTGAAAAGCCAAAAGAGTAGGATAATTATATATATAAAATTATGAAAATAAACAAACTTTTAATTATTGTCGTTGCTTTTACAATGACAATAAAATCTTTTGCACAAGTAAAATATGGTGTAAAAGCAGGTTTAAACCTTGCAAATATCTTAGAAAAAGACGATGATGATACTTACAGCGATGATTACTCGATGAAAATAGGTTTTCATTTGGGTGGAACCGCCGAGATTCAAATTTCAGAAAAATTTTCGGTGCAACCTGGGCTTTTGTTTTCTACAAAAGGTTTTAAGATGAAGACTGAGGGAATAGATGGTTTCGAGGAAGCTATGAATATAAATGTCAATTTAAATTATTTGGAAATTCCGATTAATGCAATTTATAAAATTGAGTTAGGTTATTCAAAACTTTGTATTAATGCTGGTCCTTATTTAGGCTATGCTTTATCAGGGAAAGTTTCATATGATGAGGATTCTGAGTCAATAGATATAGGTAGTAGCGATGATGATGATCTTAAAGCATTAGATTATGGTTTTAATATAGGTGCTGGTATTGAAATCAATGATGCTATAACAATTGGACTTCAATATGGACTTGGTTTAGGTAATTTATCTATAGATACGGATAATGGTTACAAATTAAATAACAGAGTTATCGGAATTTCAGTAGGTTACATGTTTGGTCAGTAAAAGAAAACCATTCCTATAACTAACAAAGTAAAAACATAAAAAAAACAGTAAAGCCAAAACTTTACTGTTTTTTTTTGCGGAGAGAGGGGGATTATCTCAACTTCCTTCATGTTATTGCGGAGAGAGGGGGATTCGAACCCCCGTTACGTTACCGTAAACACGCTTTCCAAGCGTGCGCGTTCAACCGCTCTGCCACCTCTCCGAAATTTAAGTTTGCAAAAATAAGCAATTTAGAATGATACCGAAATTTATAGACCGTAAAGTAACATCCCGATTGTAAAATAAATAAAAAGACCAGTTACATCATTTAAAGTAGTAATAAATGGTCCAGTTGCAAGAGCTGGATCAATCTTATAATGATTGAGGACCAAAGGAATAAGGGTTCCAATAACTGCTGCAAAAATAATTACAGTAAATAAAGAGATACTTACTACAAATCCAAGTTGTGCATTACCAAAGAAATACGCTATTACAAAAATGATGCTCGCCAATAACACGCCATTAAACAATCCCACTGCGGCTTCGCGTAAAAGTTTATGAAAGATATTTCCGAAATCTTTTGTACCGCGTGCTAATGATTGAACAACAATTGCCGAAGATTGAACGCCAACATTTCCTCCCATAGCAGTGATTAAGGGTATAAAAAAAGCAAGCGCTGGAATTTGTGTTATACTTCCCTCAAAGCCAGAAATTACTTTAGCTCCTAAAGTTCCTCCTAACAAGCCAATTATTAACCACGGTAATCTTGCCCGAGCAACTCTCCAGATACTTGCATCACGCTCAATTGGCTCTGTAATACCTGTTGCTAATTGGAAATCTTTATCCGCTTCTTCCTTTATGAAGTCTACAATATCATCAAGTGTGATTCTTCCAACTAATTTATTTTGATAATCAACAACTGGAACAGAAACTAAGTCGTATTTCTCCATAACAGCCGCAACTTCTTCAGCAGAATCTGAGGTGTTAACAGAAATAATGTTTTTGGACTGATATAAATCAGCAATTTTGGTTTTTACATTTGAAAAAAGTAAGCGCTTTAACGACAAAACACCAAGTAAGCGGTTTGAATCGTCTACAACAAAAATATTGTACACTTTTTCTACATCTTCTGCTTGTTTTCTCAATTCAACAATCGTTCGATTAACAGGCCAATCTATGTGTGCCTGCAAAAATTCTTTCTGCATTAATCCACCAGCTGTATCCTCATCGTAATTTAATAAATCAACGATATCTTCTGCTGCTTCATCGTCATCCATTTGTGAGATAACCTCCTGAATTTTATCTTCTGAAAGCTCCCCTAAAATATCTGCAGCATCATTTGAGTCTAGGTTTTCTAATTGATCAGCAATTTCTTTAATTGAAAGAGAGGAAAGGAATCGATCCCTTACTTCCTCTTCTAATTCCATTAAAATATCTGCTTGTGTATCTTCGTCTACTAGGAAATAAATAAATTTTGCCTCTTCATTGCTTAATTTATCCAAAATCTCAGCGACATCTGCAAAATGCAGGACAAGTACATTCTCTTGAATCCAAAGTGTCTCCTGCTCCGCTATTTTTTGACGAAGAATTTCAAGAAAATCTTTGGTTAATTCGAAGCGCACGGTTGAATATTTGCGCAAAGATAAGAAATTGAATAGACTTTATCCCCTTATTAACAAACTGTTAATCATGACAAAGTCCTTGAACTATATGAAATGTATCGTGTGCAGCAGTAATTTTCTTTTTTAAAATAGCATTGCTTGCTTTTTTATTATTCAATTTATTGATTTCAATACATTGCTTTTCAAGTTGCTTTAATGCTATTTTAATTGCGGGTTTGTCTAAGGATTTTGGAGAAATAGATGCTTCAAGCAAAGTGCTTTTAGCCATTAACTCAGCACTTCTTTTCTTCAAAGGTTCAAGATTGTCTGTTTCAGCGGGGTGAAAAGTTTGAGCCATGACCTTATGAAATTCTTTTAATTCCATCCAATTATCTTTTTCAATTTCTACTAATAATGGGTCGTTCAAAGCCGCAGCATATTTTTGTGAGACAAGACCCCAGTCAACTAAATTCCAAATAGCCCCGAG
>CAMDDR010000103.1:0-3134 GCA_945892995.1 Chitinophaga pinensis
TCTTTAAATCTGAACTAAATGATGCAGATATTAAGCAAATTGAACAGCAGCTTAAATCTTGGAAAGAATTTAGTGATGTGTATTTTGTTTCTCCTGAACGCGCAATTCAAGAATTTGGTGGTGAGGGAAAATCCGAAAAAGAAATGCTTTCGCTATTTGATGGAGAAAATCCCTTGCCAGCAACTATTGGGTTTAAACCGAAAGAACAATTTGCAACAAAAACAGGGATGAATGGCATTGAGTCGAAATTGCTTGCTGAATTTTCAGAGGAAATTGATGAGGTGAATTATGATAAGTCAAGTGTAGAAAATGTAAACTTAGGATTCAAACAATTTGCTATTCTTTTTCTTTCAGTTGCGCTACTTTTAATTATTATTGCTGTAGCCATGATTAATAATACAATTCGTTTAGCGCTCTATTCTAAAAGATTTACAATTAAAACGATGCAGTTAGTAGGCGCAACAAGTGGGCACATCCGCAAACCATTTTTAAAGCAAGCTCTTTTTCAAGGAATTGTTTCAGCCCTAGTTGGCTTAGCCCTTTTGTTAACACTTTTTTATGCTTTAAACAACATATTAGAAACTTTTCAAATAAGTTATACGCTAACAAGCTTCATAATCTTGATAACATCATTAATAGCAATTGGTGTTTTTATCACCTTAATTTCAACATGGTTTGCTTTAAACAAGTATCTTCGCATGAAGTTAGATGATTTATATTAGTAGAAAATGAAAGATTCAATTAAACATTTTGGATTTAATCCTGAAAATTACAAGTTGCTTTTTATTGGTTTAGCAGTAAACATCCTTGGTTATATATTAATGATTGGTGGCGGAGCAGAAAGTCTAAATGAGTTTAATGCTGATGAACTTTTTAGCACAACACGCATTACAGTTGCTCCAATTCTAATTGTCCTTGGCTACGGAATCATTTTATTTTCTGTGATGAAGAAAAGCAAAAACTCTGCTGTAAAAGCATCTACTATTTCAGAAGATCCAAAAACGGAAGACAAGAACCCAAAGAAAAAATAAACAAGAAAGATGAACTTTCTTGAAGCTATCATTCTTGCAGTTATTGAGGGATTAACAGAGTTTTTACCGGTTTCTTCAACTGCCCACATGATTTTTGCAAGTGCTATTAGCCATAATGAAGCCGACGAATTTGTTAAAATGTTTCAGGTATCTATTCAGTTTGGCGCAATTTTATCCGTTGTATTTCTTTTTTGGAAAAAGTTCTTCGATTTTAAAACGTATACTTTTTATTTAAAACTTGGCTTAGCTGTAATTCCTGCCTTAGTTCTAGGAAAGTTATTTGATGATAAGATTGAAGCGGTTTTAGAAAAACCTATTCCCATTGCACTCGTGCTTATTCTGGGAGGAATTATCCTGCTTTTTATTGACAGCTTGTTTAAAAATTCAGTAATAAATAAGGAAGAAGATGTTTCGGTAAAAAAAGCGTTTGTAATTGGATTTTGGCAATGCCTAGCTATGATGCCCGGAACAAGTCGCTCAGCTGCATCTATTATTGGAGGAATGCAACAAGGATTAACGCGAAAAATGGCGGCAGAATTCAGCTTTCTATTAGCTGTTCCGACAATGCTAGCGGTTACGCTTTATTCCATTTTCTTGAAAGATTGGAATTATAAGGGCTTGGAACAAAAAGGATATGAAATGATTCTTTCAAGCAACCACAACCTCATCGTTTTTATTCTTGGAAATGCAATTGCTTTTGTTGTTGCAGCTTTTGCTATTAAATTTTTTATTGGCTTTCTAGAAAAATTTGGCTTTAAAATTTGGGGATATTACCGCATAATTGTCGGCTTTGCCTTGTTACTTTATTTTTCTTTGTGATGGATTTTTTAACCGGTGAAATCCTTTTGGTTGATAAACCACTCAACTGGACTTCTTTTGATGTTGTTAATAAAATTCGCTGGAATCTCAAGCAAAAACTAAATGTTAAAAACATCAAAGTTGGGCACGCCGGAACACTTGATCCCTTGGCAACAGGATTATTAATTCTGTGTACAGGGAAAAATACCAAGCTAATTGAAGGACTTACAGGAGCAGCCAAAACATACACCGGTAAATTTCTCCTAGGAAAAACAACTGCTTCCTATGACTTGGAAACACCTTATTCAGCAACATTCCCTACAGAACATATTACAGAAGAATTACTCGAAGAAGTTCGACTTTCATTTCTTGGAATCCAACTCCAAACTCCACCAATTTATTCCGCAAAACAAATAGATGGAAAAAGAGCTTATGATTATGCGAGGGAAGGAAAGGTAGTTGAAATGAAACAAAATCAAATTGAAATAGAATCATTTTCAATTGACACAAAAGATTTTCCGGAAATAAGCGTAGCAATAAAATGCTCAAAAGGAACGTATATTCGCTCCATTGCCTACGCTTTCGGAAAAAAATTAAACAGTGGTGCAACATTGATAGAACTTCGCAGAACACATTCTGGAGATTTCTCTATAGAAAATGCAAAATCTGTTGACGATTGGATTAATATCATAAGTGAGGCATAATAATTTATTGAGTATTCGCAATCGTACTAGTAAAATATTTTAGTATAAAAAATCAAGAATTAATTCGAAGTGAGAACTATTTAGTGAATATTCGCGAACACCATTCGGCCTTGAATTTCATGGTTTTCGCTACTGAACTGAAACTGTTAATTTTTAAAATTTCTGGAAGAACATTTTTGAAAAATTTCAGTTTCAGAAAGGAGTAAAAATTGTTCGTGACGAGTTATAAATAGTTGTAAAATAATGATTTGCGAACAAAATGGAAATTCAGAGCCTTGACTTTATTAGCTTCGCTGCTACTTCGTGGTGTTTCTTTTTTTGTCAAGAAAAAAAGAAAGGAAAATAGAATAATTTCTCAAATTGAGATTATTGTTCGCATTTTGAATTGGTCTAGAATTTTGATTGATATTAAGAAAGCGTAATATCAAAATAATTTACTTTTTATTTTGAAAAAAACAATATCTTTGGTGCCCGTTGGTATACCAAATTGCCCCGGTGGCGGAACTGGTAGACGCGCTGGATTCAAAATCCTGTTCTTTCGGGAGTGCCGGTTCGATTCCGGCCCGGGGTACTAAACCTCAGAGAAATCTGAGGTTTTTTT
>CAMDDR010000104.1:0-3057 GCA_945892995.1 Chitinophaga pinensis
ACTAAAGAAATAATTTCAGGATCATCAAATTGATTTAATCCAAGAATTTCAATAAATTCTCCTTTTAATTGTTCAATCAATTGAGGGTATAAACTAAAACGAGAAGAAGTTAATTCAATCGAACTAAAATTCTCATACATTTTTTGATATTCGCTTGTTTGTGGAAAAATACTCACCCTCTCAAATTGACTTCCAGCTACTAAATTTTCAGAAATTAATTTTTCTCCTTGAGTATTTAATTGATTGATCGCAACTAAAAATTCAATAAATAACTTAAATGATTCCCCTGTAATTAATATTGGAATTGATTTCTCAATTAGTATTTTGAAAATCCCATTTAGGAAAAATATATTTTGAAAAGGGCCAGGAGCAATCCAAATGCCATCAAATTGATCAAAATATATTGGCTTATTCTTAACTGCCTCATTTACTTTAATCCAATAATAATTAATTTCTACTTCTAATAACTCTAAGGAATGGTCAAGTGATAAATTTGTTGCATGGTGAGAATTATATGTAAAATTATAATCACCAATTATAGCTATTTTGAGTGAATCACTCATTTCAGAAAAAGTAAATTAGTAGCTCTTAGCGTTTGAACCAAGCCGTATATTTTGCAGTATTTATCGTTATCGATTCATCTAATAAAGTTTGAGGATTAATTCTCCAAACCTTACAAGAAAACTCACACAAAAACAAAGAATAGTCGCCAGTATTATCAGAATCTTGATCTAATATCGTGAACTCTGCAAGCTGACCAGGATCAGATTCACGAGAAATCCAAGAAACTCCATTATTATCAATGTATTCAACTTCAACACCTACCATAGAAGGTAAAGTTGATGCAGAAGAATAATTTTTAAATGCTATAGGAGAATCTGAGTTATATGTATGGAAATTATTAAACATGGATAAAGTAGGTTCAATATTTGAGGACACATCCCATGTTAATGATCCAAAAGTTAGATGAATAGCTTGCTGAGAGTAAAAAGAAGACATTTCTGATTCAAAAAATTTGCGAGATAATTGAGGAGAAGGAAGATAAATAGAAGATGTATTTGTATATGACTTGTAACCCTCAACATTTTGCGTCCATTCTACATCAGTTCCATTTATAACAGCCTCGAAGCTAGAATTTAAATCTACAGTGGAAACCGGAGGAGGAATTACTTCGTGTTTTATACAGGAATTCATCATGAAACCTAAAAATATTGTTGCAACAAAACCTAAAAATAACTTCATAATAATAAGACTTAAGTAAAATAATCTATCAAATTTAATTCTATTAACGTTAAAAAACAAAAAAAGATGGCTTAAAGCAGAAATAATGGTATTTTGCTACCTAAGAAATTTATCTTTCCCTTCTATTTTAATAAATTTTCTATTGCATGCCAAGAATCTTCTGTCCCAACGAAACAGCCTTTTAAAACAAGTTGATGAACTTCATCTTCCTTAAAATTGACAAGCTTTTTTTTTCCTTTATGAACTTTGAATTTCTCAGGATATGTAAGAATTTCATCAATTTTTTTTGGTAATTCATACCCAGAGTTACTTACTTGAATGTGAATACTATTAATCCACTCTTTGTCTATTTTAAAAAACGACAAGATATCTTCCCCATAAAATTCAAGATAGCTTATTTTTCCATAGACCTTTAAAAGAACAGTATCGCTAAAAACTTCTACAAGCGCAGAGACTTTTTCTGGAGCTTCCTTGTTTAAACTGCGCCATTCTTCATCGTGTATATGATTAATTATAAGAAATTCCTTGAATTCTTTTTCTAAAGATGTTAATTCTTCAAAATTTAATTTTCGAAAACGCACGGATAGTTTATTTTACAAGCTTTACCTCAAAGGAGATATCCAAAACCTCATCAATTAATTTTTGAGTAATTCCTTGTTCTAATATGAATTTATATTTTCCACGAGATGGTACTTTTCTTCTTTTAAAAATTAAGGTATGTTGAACTATTGAGCCCGTTTTTTTTCCAATCCAAGATCCGTCGGGATAACACGTTTTTATCTCAAAAGGTTCCCGAACCGGAGAGCCGTTTGGAGGTGTCGTATTTAAAAAAATCCACAGATTATTGTATTTGTATGAAGTAGTAGTTCTGAGTGTAACAATAAAATCATATAAGAGATTAGTGTCTTTTATATCAACAATAAATTTGGGTTTAACACTTCTTGACCAAGAATTATTTTTGAAAGAATATGATTTAGTGTAAAATGGAGCGTCATCACACGAAAAAAGAGATACAAGTAATATACAAATGAAAAGACTACGCATTATTTCCTTTTGAAGAATTATTTGGCTTGTTCGTATTTTGATTGCCCCTGTATTGTTTATTCCTATTCTGATTAGAATTTGGATTTTTCTTGAAATTTTTCTCAAAGCGTGTCAAGCTATCTTGACCAACAACATTGGAATACCCCAACTCTACAATTTTCTCAATTTTAACAAATTCCAATAAATCCTTAGGCTTAACTCCCTCTTTGTTCATTTTTATAATTTCCTTAACTCTTTCTGGGCTCAAAGCAATTAATCCTGTTTCTCCGCGATATCCATACCACAATAAGCGTTTAAAAACATCTGTTTTAAAGTGAAATGCTTCACCTTTTTCTGTTTGTAATTTAGTTTCTGTTTTAGGAAATGATTTTATTGCATCTAAGTACATATCTAACTCATAATTGAGGCAGCATTTTAATTTTCCACATTGACCTGCTAATTTTTGAGGATTCAATGATAACTGCTGGTAACGAGCTGCCGAAGTAGAAACGGAACGAAAATCAGTAAGCCACGTAGTACAACACAATTCTCTTCCACACGAACCAATTCCACCTAATCGAGCAGCTTCTTGTCGAGATCCAATCTGCCGCATTTCAATGCGCACTTTAAATTCGTCAGCCATATCTTTTATTAACTGACGAAAATCAATTCTTCCTTCTGCAGTATAATAAAATGTTGCTTTAGTTAAATCTCCTTGGTATTCTACATCAGAAATTTTCATTTGCATTTTTAAATTCAATGCAAGAGTTCGTGACTTATACATTAAATCTT